>DATBFX010000016.1:0-8577 GCA_036558305.1 Thermomicrobiales bacterium
CGGCGCCGGGGGTGAAGATGATCCGCGAGACCGTGACCGTCAGCGGCGGCTGTCCCAACTCCGTGAACGTCGACTGGACCACCGGGGCGACGACCGCCACCTGGGCCGACGCCGTGTCCGCGCGGACACCGGCCGGAACAATGAGCAGGAGTGCGACGAGGAGCGCCAGGACACGGGAGCGAAGTCGGCTGGTCGGCATGGCGCGTCTCCTTAGCGGGCGGCAGCCGAGGCGGAGGTCGTTACGACGACGGCACCGCATCGGTCTGGATCGCGTAGGCGAGGGTGACCTGGAGGGAGATTGCCACCTGCGGCGCGGCGAGCGGGTCGAAGGGCGGGACCGTCAACCCAATCGAGCCGGGCGTCCACCAGGCGTCGCTGCTCGCCCCGTGGAACGGCGGGCAGCCGTTGGCGTCGTCCGGTTCGGTCGGCGCCGTCTCGCTGGAGACGACCAGCGTGCCGAGTGCCACCCCCAGCGCCTTGGCCTGTGCCTCGGCCCGGCCCCGCGCGTCGGCCGCGGCGGCGTCGCGCGCCTGGGCATGCAGCGGCCCGCAATCGCCGATGGTGTAGCCGACACCCACGTCCTGCACCGTCAATTCCTGCTTGCCCGCCGCCTCGCCGGCCGCGTCGACGATCGCGTTGAGCAGGTCCAGGTCCGGTTTGTCGACCGTCACGTCGACGCGTGCGGCCGAGCACTTGGCGCTGACGCTGCAGACGCTGATCAACGACGGGCTGGACAGGACCCGGATCGCGCCTTCCGGCACCCCGACCGCCTGGATCGCGTCGACCACCGGCGCGATCGAGACGTCGCCGGCAACGGCGGCGGACGACGGGGTGTCGGTGGCGAAGTCGCGCGAGTACGGCGCCGCCCGCACGATCAAGAGCTGGACGAGGGCGTGCTCGGCCGCCGCGCTGGCGCCGCCGGTCCCGGTGACGACGATACTCGGCTGGGTCGGCAGGTTTTTGCTGCCCGGCTCGATGTTCGCCAGGTAGACCTTCTGCCCGCCGTTGGCGAACGCCTCGGAGAGGAAGGCCAGTCCGGCGACCGCCAGCGCGACGACGACCGCGCCGGCCAGGAACGGCCGGAGCGAGATGCGGGAGGGCGATGGTGCGTCGGAAATGGTCCGCATCGCGGTCTCCTCCGCGGTCAGGCGGTCGGCGTGCCAACCGGTGGCGGCGGTCCCGGATCGTCGATCACCTGTGCCTCCTTGACCGGTACCCCGTCGCTCCAGACGCCCATGAAGCGTTCGGCCGGCGTGTCGCCGAAGTAGGTGTCGCACCCCTGCCCGGCGAAGGCGCAGTCGACCAGCGTGTCGAGCAGCTTCCAGGTCCCGTACCAGTCGAGGGCGTCGAGCGGCCCCCACTCCGCGGTCGCCGGCATCGGGTGGTCGGCGACCAGCACGGGCCCCCCGTGGTCGTCGCTCATCAGGCGCAGGTAGTCCTTGCGGTCGGCCGGGATCTGGCGCAACCCGGCCCAGATGCGCCTGGCGGCGGCGTCGCCCGCGAAGTAGTCGTCGCTGCCGACGACGACCACCAGCCGCGTCGTCGCCGGGACCGCGCTGAGGTCGTCACTCAGACAGCCGCACCCCGGTACCGTCGCCAGCAGTGCGATCGGCACCGGCAATCCCTCCTTGGCGGCGACCGCCGCGTAGTTGACCTCCAGCACGCTGCCGTAGGAGTGCCCGAAGGCGATCACCCGGTTCGGGTCCGTCGCCGGATGGGTACCGTTCGCGAGGTCCGCCATGGCCGACCGGATCCCCGCCACCGCATCGTCGATGGGATTCGACACCCGGAAGGACGGCACGACGACGACGGCGCCGCGCTGGACGATGTGGTCGATCCAGGCCTGGAACGGCCTCGGGTCGATTCCTCCCACGGCGGTCTCGTCGCAGCAGGCGGGGGAAAAGAAGAACACGAGCGGCAGCGACGCGCCGGCCGTGGGGGTCGCGCCGCCGTCGTGGGGCGATGCCGGCTCGAACAACCAGTAGTCCCCGGGCCGATCGGTGCGGTGGGCAACGACGCCCCGGTCGTAGACGAACTCGGCCCCGCCGGGTCCGGTTGCCGGCTGCGCCGGTTGGCTCGGGATCGCCTTGGCCGCGGGGGCGATCGACAGGACGTAGACGTCCAGCGCCGAGTCACCTTCGTTCCGTATCGACCCGTCGGCCTGCCACGCCAGACCGTCGCCCCCGCCATGGGAGGCGACGACCAGCCGGTAACCGCCCGCCGGTGGGCCCGCCACACCCCCGCCTGCCGCCATCGTGCCGCGACCGAGGGCGACCGCCGAGGGGCCGCTGGTCACGAAGACGCCGTACTCGGTGTCGATCGTCTCGCTGTCGAGGTTCGCCGGCGGCAGCGCCGCGTCGAACGACGAGATCCGCACGTCGAGGATCGTCGCCGGGACCGTCCCCTCGTTGCGCAACGCGACCATCAGTTGGATCGGGACGGGGAAGGTGTCGCCGGGCTGGAGAAACTGGGCGGGCGTCACCGAGCTCACCGGCGTCGGCGTCGGCGCGGTCGCGGCCGTTTCGCTCGGAAGGACACCCGCCGCCGCCGCGTTGTGCGTCACGGCGATCGGGATGGTGGCGGCGAGGGTCAGTCGTCCCGATTCGACCACGACCAGTCGCGGTCCCGCCACGGCCTCGTCGTCACTGGCGCCCGGTGTGATGACGACGCGGGAGACGGTGACGGCGAGGGGCGGCGTGCCCAATTCGTTGAACGTCGTCTCCAGGAGCGGCCCGATGCCGGCGTCGTCGATCGACGTCGCGGCGGTGCGACCAGCCGGGGCGGGGACGGCGAGCAGCAACACGAGCAGGAGGGAAACCGTCGAGAAGGCGTGGCGGCGTGCGGACATCGAGGGGCCTTTCCGACGCTGGGAGGAACCGGACGATCCCGGTCCCGGCCGCTTGGATCACGACGCGAAGCGGAAGACGATGCGCGCTTCTCGCGGCGGCGGACGGACGACACCCTCGCCCCTGTCGGTCCCTGTCTTAGGCAGGCCCACTCTACGCCGACGTCCGGCAAAGTCAAGCGTCTCGGCTGTCGTCAATTTGCAGGACAAGAATGCGTGCGAGCGTCGCATTCGCGACGCACACATCCTGCGGTGGCGGTGCTGTGGTTGCCACTGCCGGTGAATTCGGCACCCGCGAGGTCATCGGCAATGTGCTGGCTACGTTGGACCCGACGGCTCGTTGGCACGGGCGTGTCGGTGCGGGAGTTGACGCTGGGGCACTGTTTGCGGCGCCCGGCGGATCGCTTGCGTAACCGCGGCAGGAACGCGGTTACCGGAAGATGTCGGCAACCGGGATCGGCGGTAACCCGGGGAGGACGTCCGAGCCGTCCAGCACGTCGGCTTCGGTCAGGATGACCCGCTCACGACCGGCCCCGTCGACCCAAACGGCTTTCGTTTCGGGAATGACGTACCAGATGAGCGTGACGCCCGCCCGGCGGTAGTCGTCGATCTTCTCCTCGACGTCGGCGGGGCGATCGAAGAGCGATTTCACCTCGACGGCGAGTGCCGGCGGAATCGTGAAATAGGACGACCATGGCCGAGGCGGGAGACGATCGTTGAAGTAGACGGAGATGTCGGGTCCGCGAACCGTGTCGGGATCGCGCTCGAGCCAGATGCCGGCGTCGTTGAGCAGAACGGTGGCGAGTCCGACGTCCTCGTAGAGGATCAGGTAGCGGGCGACGCGCTTGACCAGGAATCCGTGCTCCGGTTTCGGATTCGGCATCCGCCGCAACTCTCCCCGCACCAGCTCGTGCTCGTACCCGTCGTCCGGAAGGACGGCGAACTCGTCGGCGGTCATCCATCTCGTCGTGACCATCCTGGCATCCCTTGTCGTCTGAGCGTCACTGGTCCGGTACCGCTCATGGCTACCGGAAGATGTCCGCGACCGGGATCGGCGGTAGCCCTGGCAGGACGTCCGAACCATCGAGGACATCGGACTCGGTGACAATAACTCGCTCGCGGCCCGCGCCATCGACCAAAACGGTTTTCGTTTCCGGGATGACGTACCAGATCAGACTCACCCCGGCCCGCCGATGGTCGTCGATCTTCTCCTCGATGTCGGCTTGCCGTTCGAAGAGCGATTTCACCTCGACCACGAGCACCGGTGGAACCGTCAAGTAATCCCGCCGCGGTTTGGGCGGCAGCAGGCGGTTGAGGGCAACGGCGATGTCCGGGCCCCGAACCGTATCGGGATCGCGTCCAAGCCAGAACCCGGTGTCGTTGATGAAAACGGTGACGAGACCACTCTGCCTGGCGTAGAGCAAGAGTGGCAGAGCGGCATTGCCGGTGAGCTCCCCGTGCTCCGGTTTCGGCGGCGGCATCCTCCGCAACTCTCCCTTCACCAGCTCGTGCTCGTACCCGTCGTCCGGGAGGACGGCAAACTCCTCGGCCGTCATCAGTCGTGTCGTGACCATCCTGGCATCCCTTGTCGTCTGAGCGTCACTGGTCCGGGTCCGCTTATCGCTACCGGAAGATGTCGGCAACGGGGATCGGCGGCAGCCCCGGCAGCACGTCCGATCCGTCGAGCACGTCACCGATCGCGAGGATGAGCCGCTTCCGCCCTGCACCGTCCACCCAAATGGTCTGCGTCTCCGGAAAGACGTACCAAATCAGACTCACTCCGGCCCGAAGGTAATCCGCGATCTTCTCCTCTATGTCGGCGAGACGGTCGGACGGGGACGTCACTTCGACGGCGAGTGTCGGCGGCACGGCCTGGTGGGTTCCGTGGAACGAGCTCGGCAACCGCGCATTCAGGACGACCGCGATGTCGGGGCCACGAACCGTATCCGGATCGCGCTCCAACCAAAACCCGGTGTCGTTGGTCACTACCGTGACCAGACCCATTTCATCCTCATACGCGAAGAGCGGCCGGGCGATCCGCGCACAGTAACGTCCGTGCTCCCACCCCGGTGTCGGCATCCTCCGCAACTCCCCCCTGACCAATTCGTATTCGTAGCCGTCGTTTGGAAGAGTCGCCAGTTCCTCCGCGGTCATCAATCGCGTTGTTACCATCGTCGATCTCCCGTCGCGCCCACCGCGTCAGCGCGCTTCGTTGCGCATGCATCGTATCACGCTCACACCCCGGATTCGGATCGAGTGGACCGCCGATCCGCAGCGGAGCGCGCCGGCGCGGAATCGACTATGATCGCAGGCATTCGGTTGCCGCGGGACGGTGGCACATTCCTGGAACGAAAGGGACCACCCGTGCGCCGGCTCGCTTCCCGCCACCAGTACCTGACGAGGCAGCCATGAAGATCACCGCGGTCGAAGCCGAAGTCTGGCGTATCCCGTTTTCCGGCGAGGTGCGACCGGCCTGGTCGCCCGGCACGGTCTGGCGGGAAAAAACGACCACCGTCTACCGGGTGCGGACCGACGCCGGCCCGACCGGCATTGGCGCCGGTCAGGGCTCGCCGCAACTCGTCCGCGATCGCCTCGCCCCGCGCCTGGTCGACCGGGACCCCTTCGCGATCGAGCACCTCTTCCGCACCGTGGTCAACTGGGGCGGCGGTGCGGCAGCCGTCCCGGTCGCCTGCGGGATCGAGATGGCCCTCTGGGACCTCGTCGGCAAAGCGGCCGGTCTCCCGCTCGCCAAACTCTGGGGGGTCGACAGCGACCGCGTCCGCGCCTACGCCAGTCTGGTCGAGTTGCGCTCGCCGGAGCAGCGGGCCGAGGACGCCCTGCGCTTCCTCGATCTCGGCTACCGGGCGATCAAGCTGCGCCTGCACGCGCCGGCGATGAAGGACGACATCGCCCAGGTCGAGGCCGTCCGCGCCGCCGTCGGCGACCGGATGGAGATCATGGTCGACGCCAACCAGGCGCAGGAACCGGGCACTCCCGGCAGCGAGGACGACCTCGTTTGGGGCTACGACCGGGCGCTGGCCACCTGCCGCGAACTCGCCCCGCTCGGCGTCGTCTGGTTGGAAGAACCGCTCGGCCGCTTCGAGTTCGACAATCTTCAGCGCCTGGCCGCGGCGAGCGACGTCCCGATCGCCGGGGGCGAAAACAACGTCGGGCTCCACGAGTTCCGCTGGCTCATCGACCAGGACTGCTACGACGTCGTTCAACCGGACGCGGCCGTCTCCGCCGGTCTCGGCGGCTTGCGCAAGATCGCCGCCTACGCCGAGCTCCGCCACAAACAATTCGCCCCCCACCACGGCGGCAGCGGCCTCGGCGTCGCCGCCCACCTCCACCTGAGCGCCACCTGCGCCAACTCCTCCTACGTCGAGTTGCTGCAGGAGCCACCGGTTCTCCCCATCGAGACGTTCCAGGGCCTGATCGCCGAACCGCTGGTGCCCGATGCCGAAGGGAACGTCCGCCTACCGGACAAACCAGGGCTGGGCGTCGATCTGAACACGGCCTGGGAGCGGGTGGCCTGACCGCACTGTTGTGAACTTACGATGTGGAAAGGATGCGCGAGAGCAGCCCCATCAGGGAACGCACTCCCTCGGGCCGTTCGTCCAAGACATACCAGTTGACGTACTCGACGAGGTTGAACAGGTAATAGTTGTGCTCCCGCGCGAGCCCGTCGGCTCCGAGCCCGAGCAGGGAAAAGTACAGGCCGATCGCCTCGGGATTGGCCCGGACGAACGGGTTCATCCGAAGGCGGGCAAAGTCGAAGAGGGGATCGCCGAAGCGGGCGTAGCTCCAGTCGATGATGCCGGCGATCCGCTCACCGTGGACGAAGAGGTTGTAGGGATTCAGGTCGCCGTGGAGGAGACTCAACCGGGGCAGCGGTGGCAACGTCTTCACTCGCTCCCTGGCGAGATCGAGCGCCGCGCGCAGGACCGCGGCATCGACCCAAGGACTCCGCGCGATGGCCGACCAATCAAACTCGGGATCGGCACCGGTTAAAACGTCTAGAAGGTAATCCGTCCAGGAGCGCGTCGAGCCACCAGCGACCGTGAGCACCGGCCCGGCAGCCTGGGTCGTCGTCACCTCATGAACACGGCGCATCGCGCTGATGAGCGGAGCCAGGTACCGGTGTGGCGCCCCGACATCAGCCAATAGGGCGCCCTCGACAAAACTCATGACCGCCAGGTAGTAGCCCCTCTTGGGCGAGTCGAGTTGCTTGCAGCCGAGCAGCCGCGGCACCGGCGCGCCGGTGCCTTCCAGGCGGCGCAGGACGTCCGCGTCGACATTGGCTTCCGATCCGGCTTTGAGCACGACCTTCTGGCCGGAATCGGTGGCGGCGATGACGATGAGGTGGTCGGCGCCGGCGGCGGGTTGGTGCCAATCCCGAAGCGGTTGCTGGAGGAGTTCGGCGGCGACCGGCAGCAGCTCGTCGATGGTCAGGTCTGGTCTCACTTGGCCATTGTACGGGTCGGGTGCGGATTCCTCGCCGGACTCCACGTTGGAGTTGCGTGCGTAACGGACCTCGTCGCCGCGCCACTAAGGCAATCAAGGGAATCCGTGGCCGTGTCGAACTCGACCGGTAAATCGTCTGAATGGAAAGGAGGCGCTTCGATGATCCGCGGTCTGTTCGAGACGCACATCGACGTTGCGGACCTGGACCGGTCCCGGCATTTCTACGGCGCAACCCTCGGTCTGGAATTCGGTTTCCTCGACGCGGCGCGCCGAGTCGCCTTCTACTGGATCGGTCGGCGCGGGGAAGCGATGCTCGGGCTCTGGGAGAAACCCGCCGACCGGATCCGGCCCCAGCACTTCGCCTTCCGCTCCACCGTCGAGGACGTCCTGGCCCGCGCCGTACCGTACTTACAGGAGCGCGACCTGCCGCCCCACAACTTCCTCAACGACGGCACCGTGCGGCCGATGGTCTTCGGCTGGATGCCGGCCCTGGCCATCTACTTCGACGACCCGGACGGTCACTTCCTCGAATTCATCGCGATGCTGCCGGACGAACCGCGCCCGGAGGTCGGCGTCGTCTCGTGGGAGGAGTGGCAGCGATTGCCGGCCGCTCGCGAGTGACCCGGAGACCCGGGTGCGCGACGGGTCGGACAGCGGTGACGTGCCGCTAGGCGATACCCGCGAACCGGTCGGTCGCGGCGACCACGTACCCCTCGACGCCGTGACCGTGCCCGGCGTCCGCGATGAGGAGGCGCTCGGCATCCGGCCAGCCCCGAGAGACGTGCCAGGCGATGTCCGGCGGACCGCTGACGTCGAGCCGGCCGTCGACCATCAGCCCGGGAATGCCGGCGAGCCGGTGGGCATTGCGGACCAACTCGCCCTCCTCCAGCCACTCCGCGTGGCTCCAATAGTGGGTGACCAGCCGCGCGAAGGTCATCCGAAAAGCCGGGTCTTTGTATCTGAGGGAGGGCTTGACTCCCCCCGTTGCCAGCGAGACGTGGACGTCCTCCCACTCACACCAGTCGAGCGCGGCCCGCTCCCGTACCGCCGGGTCGGGGGCGGCCAGAAGGCGGGCGTAGGCGGCCGCGAGGTCGCCGTCGCGCTCCGCCTCGGGGACGCCGGCCCGGAATCGTTCCCACTCCTCGGGAAACAGCCTCCCCATCTGACGAGTGATCCAATCGACCTCGCGCCGCGACGTGTTCGTGACGGCGAAGAGGACGAGTTCGGTGACCCGTTCCGGGAAGCGCTCGGCGTAGGCGAGGGCAAGC
>DATBFX010000017.1:0-38478 GCA_036558305.1 Thermomicrobiales bacterium
GCAAGGCGGCAAGGGAGAGGCGAAGGGCGGCAAGGCGCCAGGTCTCTGATCCGTGTTCCATTCGTCCTCGCCGCCTTGCCGCCTTGCCGCCTCACGCCTGGAGACAACGATGCAGACGATCGCTCCGAGCGGCCGGATCGCGGCGGCGCGCCCCATCGCCGGTACGCGCCGCCGCGATCTCCGCAAGGTCATCGCGGTCACCGCGTTTCTCCTGCCGGCCACCGCCGTCTACTCGCTCTTCGTCCTGTTTCCGATCGTGCAGGCCGGTTACTACGGACTCTACAAGTGGAAGGGGCTCGGTCCGCTCACCAACTACGTCGGTCTCGGCAACTTCGATCGGGTGATCCACGACGAGGTCTTCCGTCGCGCCCTGGAACACAACCTAGTGATCCTGGCGCTGTCGGTGACGATCCAGCTGCCGATCGCGCTCGGCTTGGCGCTGCTGGTCCGTCGCGGCATGCGCGGGCGCGCCTTTTTCCGCACCGTCTTCTTCCTGCCGTACGTCCTCTCCGAGGTCGTGACCGGACTCATCTGGTCGTTCATCTACCATCCCCAGTCGGGTCTCAACAGTCTGCTCGCGGCCATCCTCCCCGGCTACCATCCGCGAGGCTGGCTCGGCGACACCCGCACCGTTCTCCTCTGCATTTTCGTCGTGATCACCTGGAAATACCTCGGCTTCCACTTCATCCTCTACTTGGCCGGTCTGCAAAACATCCCGCGCGAGTTGGAAGAGGCGGCACTCATCGACGGCGCGACCTCGAAGCGTGCCATCTGGGACGTGACGATCCCGCTCCTCGGGCCGACCATCCGCCTCTCGGTCTTCCTCTCCGCCCTCGGCTCGCTCCAATTCTTCGATCTCGTCTGGGCGATGACCAAGGGCGGACCGGTCAATGCCAGCGAGACGATGGCGACCTACATGTACAGTTTCGGCTTCCAGCGCTTCGCCCTCGGTTACGGCGCCGCCGTTTCCCTCGTCATCTTCGTCCTCTGCTTCGGGTTCTCGCTGCTCTACCAGGGCATCGTCATGCGCCGCGACTACGCCGCGCCGGCATCGTAGGGGGATTGCGATGGCAACCGCCGTGGCTCGCGCGACGAATCGCGCCAATCGGACCGCCTGGGCGGCGGTCCGCTACGCCATCTGCATCCTCGCCGCACTGATCATCCTCGTCCCGATCGTGCTGGCGATTGAGGGCGGTCTCAAGACCAACGCCCAACTCCTCGCCCGCCCCTTCTCGATCCCCGAACCGTTCGTCTGGTCGAATTACACGGATGTCCTTCGTTCGCGCACGTTCTGGCGGCAGTGCGCCAACAGTCTGCTCGTGATGGTGACGACGACGTTCCTCGTGCTCGGTCTCGCCAGCTCCGCAGCGTTCGTGTTCGCCCGCTTCTCCTTCCGCGGTCGCGAGCTCATCTTCACCTACTTCACCCTCGGTCTCCTCTTCCCCGCGGCCATCGCCATCCTGCCGCTCTATCTGCTGATCCGCCAACTCGGTCTGGTCGACTCGCTCTGGGGCATCATCCTGCCCCAGGTCGCGTTCGGTCTCCCCTTCGGCGTCCTGATCATGCGCAACTTCTTCCTCGCCATCCCGGCCGAGTTGGAGGACGCCGCCTACGTCGACGGCGCGACGTCGTTCGAATTCTTCTGGCGCATCCTGATCCCGCTGGCCCGCCCCGGTCTCGCCGCCGTCGCCGTCCTGACCATGGTGACGAGTTGGAACAACTTCTTCCTGCCCCTCGTCGTCCTCAACACCGACAAGCTCTGGACGCTCCCGCTCGGCGTCATGCAATTCCAGGGTCAATACGGCACCGACTGGGGCCGCGTCCTCGCCTTCGTCTCCCTCGCCCTCACCCCCGCCGTCGTCTTCTACCTCTTCGCCGAACGCCAAATCATCGCGGGACTGACGGCCGGCGCCGTGAAGGGGTAGATCAACTGCTATTTAGAGCGAGGTGCGGTGCAGTCAACTTGCCTCATCGCGTAGGGGCGGACCGCCGTGTCCGCCCTGCCACGAATACGCTCACCGAGGAGGGCGGACACGGCGGTCCGCCCCTACAACACACCTTTGAACCGCCGGCCCGCCTCCTCGACCGACGGCCACTCGCGGACTCCCGTCGTTTCCGCCGCCGCGTCGAGCACGGCGAGGACCATCGCGTCGGCCGCCGCCGCACCGACGAGATCGGTCAGATAGGCTCCGGTCGTCTCGGCCAGCGTCACGGCTCCATCGTTGGGTCGCAGCGCGAAGATCGTGTCGCCGTCGAGGGTCGTGTGCATCGGCCGGATCGCGCGGGCCAGTCCGTCGTGGGCGAGGTCGGCGACTTTGACGAGTTGGTGCTTGTCCAACTCGGCGTTGGTGGCGACGACGCCGAGGGTGGTGTTGGTGAGCGTCCGGGTATTGCCCGGCGTCTCGTCGCGCAGTTGGTACAGGATCGGGACGTCGAACCCGCCATCGATCGCGTAGAGGCGTCCGGTGACCGGGTGGATCAGCCCTCCCAACGAATTGATCACGACGAGCGCCGCAACGACGAGACCGCCCGGCAGCACCAGCGAGGCGGTCCCCAATCCCCCCTTCGTGCGCACGCACCCCGGCCCCTTGCCGGCGGTCCCGCCCGTCCCGGCGCCAACGTTGCCCCGCGCGAACGGTCCGGTCGCGGCGACCGCCGCCGCCTTCTTGCCCCACTCGGCCGTCGGGTGGATCGTCGGGTCGCTCAGGTCGAGGTCGTAGATGACCGCGCCGGCCACGATCGGCAGCAGCGCCTGCCGCCGCCGCATTCCAACCCCCTCCTGCACCAGATACTCACCGATCCCGGCGATCGCCCCCAAGCCGAAGAGGCTGCCTCCCGACAAACCGATCCCATGGACGAGTCCCCAGGTGCCGCCGGGTCCGAGGGCGTCGGTGTGGAGGGTGCCGGGATTGGCGCCGCGGACCGAGACACCGGCGGTCGCCCCGCCGCGACAGAGCACGGCGGTCACGCCGCGTTCGACCCGGTCGTGCGTGAAGTGTCCGACCTCGATCCCGGCGACGTCGGTCAGGGCATTGAGCGGCCCCGACGCGAGTTTGACGACCTCCACGGCACTGCGATCGACCACCCTCGCCTCCACCCATACCGAATGCGAATCCGCCGATCTCGCCGCCCCTCCGAAGCCGGGCGCGCTTGACAGTCCCAGGGACGGTTCGTATCGTACTCTACCTTTTCGGAGTTCTCGGAAAGGATTGACACGATCGAGGAGGAGCCAACATGGGCGCGGATACCGGCGAAGTGGTGACGGGGTTGACCGCGTCGAGGAGGGCGCTCCTCAAAGCCGGCGTTTTCGGAGCGGTCGGGACGGCTTGGACCGCGTCGTCCTGGCGACGGGCGCTCGCCTCCCCCGCCGTGCAGGCCGCGGGCGGTCAACTCGTGATCGCCAAACCGTACGAGATCACCGGTTTCGATCCGATGACCGAGGCCAACCAGACCTCCTGGGAGATCCAGGCCCTCGTCTACGAGTCGCTGGTCTGGCTGGACGACAACCTCGGCGCCATTCCCGGTCTGGCAGAGTCGTGGGACACCCCGGACGACCACACCTACGTCTTCCACCTCCGCCAGGGCGTGAAATTCCACAACGGGCGCGAGATGACCGCCGACGACGTCGTCTTCAGCCTGCAACGCGTCGTCACCGATCCGACCTCGTGGTGGAACGTCAAAATGGGTCCGGTCTCCGCCGCCGACCCGTCGGTCGCCGCCACGGCGCAGGCCCTCGGCTCGCCGGTGCCAGGTCCCACGGTCGGACTCACCTTCGAGGCGACCGGACCGTACGAAGTGACCGCGCGGTTGACCGAACCCTACGCGCCGTTCCTCTACTCACTGACGGGAACGCCAACGTCGATCCTGCCGGCGCAAGAGGTTCAGAGCGGTGCCCTCGATCTCACGACGCAGATGCTCGGCACCGGCCCCTTCAAGGTCGCCGACCACTCCGAGGGGCAGCAGTGGACACTCGCCAAGCACACCGAGTACTGGCAGCAGGGCAAACCGGGTCTTGATCAGGTCGTCTGGAAGATCATGAACGACGAGTCGGCCCGCGTCGCCTCGCTCCGCACCGGCGAAATTCAACTTGCCTTCTTCGAAAACGCCAAACTGCTCGATCTCCTGGCGAACGACTCGACGGTGACGACCCTGGCGCAGACGACCACCAACTCCTACATCCTTTTCGTCAACGGCCAGATCCAGGAATTGAGCGACGAGCGCGTCCGCCAGGCGATCTCGCTCGCGGTCGATCGCGAGCAGATGCGCGATCTGGCGCTCTTCGGCAAGGCCTCGGTCTCGGGTCCGATCCCCGCCGGGTTTACCTCGCTCGCGTCGCCGATCGCAGAGGTGCCGTTCTACACCCGCGACGTCGCCCAGGCGAAGCAACTCCTCTCCGACGCCGGTTTCGGGAACGGTCTCAAGTTGACCGTGATCGTCACGCCGGACCTACCGGCGACGGTGTTAATGGCCCAATTGATGAAGGCCCAACTCGCCGAGGCCGGGATCGATCTGGAGATCGCCCAGCGCGACCTTTCGACCTTCGTCAACGAATACGCGGTCGAGGGCACCTCCCAACTCGCCATCTCCTGGTGGGCCGGCTACAGCGATCCCTACCTGATCCTGATCTCGCTCTCCTCCACCTCCTTCGGGCCGATCATCGGTCTCAACGATCCGGCGATCGACGACCTGATCAAGCGATCGGGACAGGAGACCGACCCCACGGCCCGCCTCCAGGTGCTGCACGATCTCGAAGCGGCGATCGCCACCGCCGCCAACTTCCAGCCACTGATCACCCGCAACAACCTCATCGCCTACCGAAACGATCTTCTCGGCGGGGTCGCCTTCGCCGCCGCCGAGGGGTTCGGGCTGCCGCTCTGGCACAACGTCGTCGACATCACGCGCACGCAGTAGCTTGCACGGTCGGGCGTTGCCCACGCCCCTCCTCCGACTCGGGCGGGCAGGAAACGAGTCCAGATGCTTCGCTACGTCGCCAGGCGGATCGCGATCGCGATCCTGACGGTCTTCGGTGTCTCCCTCATCGTCTTCTTCGCGATGCGGATCGTACCGGGAGGAATCGTCGAGACGCTCGGCGGCCCGTCGGTCGTCCAGTCGCCGGGGCTCTACGCGCGGCTTCAGCACAAGTACGGGCTCGACAAACCGCTGGTCGTCCAGTACGGGCTCTGGCTGCGCAACGCGCTGCGGGGCGATCTCGGCGAATCGCTCGGCACGCGCGCCTCGGTCTCGCACGAGATCGTCCACCGCATCGGCGTGACCACCGAATTGACGCTGCTGGCCACCCTCCTCTCGGTGCTGGTCGGGGTTCCCGCCGGCGTTTTTGCCGCGATGCGCCGGGGATCGATCCCCGACGTGGCGACCCGTTCGATCGCCCTCGTCGGCTTCTCGGTCCCCGACTTCGTGCTCGGTACCGTGCTGATCTGGTTCGTCTCGACCCGCCACATCGGACTTCCCGTCTCCGGTTACGTCCCACCCAGCGACGGCATCGGGGCTCACCTCCGCTCGATGCTGCTGCCGACGATCTCGCTCGGCGTCATCATCACCGCCGTCGTCCTGCGCGTCGTCCGGGCGAGCGTGGCCGAGGTCCTGGCCGAACCCTACGTCGTTACCGCGCGGGCCAAGGGGCTGCACCCCAACCTGGTCGCGCGCCGCCACGTCCTGCGAGCGGCGCTCATCCCGCTGATCACCATCGTCGGCATCAACACCGGCTACCTCTTGAGCGGCGCGGTCATCATCGAGGAACTCTTCTCCCTCCCCGGTGTCGGTCGCTACGCCTACCAGGGGATCATCAACCGGGATTATCCCGTCGCCCAGGGCACCGTCATCGCCGGCGCCTTGCTCTTCATCCTGGCGAACCTCGTCGCCGACCTCCTCTACGCCGTCGTCGACCCCCGGATCAAGTACTGATCGGAGTCACAGAGAGGGATGGCACATCCCGCGCACGGGTCTCCAGCATGGCAGAGTTAGAGCGGGACGCCGCGGTACCTCTTGCGCCGCGCACCGATCTCTCGTTCGAGCGATTGGCCCGCTCGCACCGGTTCACGCTTCGCGGGTTCGTCCAACGCAGCCCGGTCGGCGCCGTTGCCGCCGCCTTCCTCCTGCTCGCCCTGGCGGTCGCCCTCCTCGGCCCGCTCGTCGGCACCGGCGATCCCGAACAGATGGACCCGATCGCCACCTTTGCCCCACCCTCGCGGACCTACCCCATGGGCACCGATTACCTGGGTCGCAGCGTGCTCGCCCGCCTCGTCGCCGGCCTGCGCATCTCGCTGGCGCTCGCCGTGCTGTCGGCTCTGCTGGCGGCGGCTCTGGGGGCGGTGCTCGGACTCGTCGCCGGCTATTTCGGCGGCGCACTCGACGAGATCATCATGCGTCTGGTCGATTTCATCTTCGCCTTCCCAACCTTGCTCCTCGCCTTACTGGTGATCGTCGTCTCGGGACCGGGAATCCGCGGCGTCGTCATCACGATCGTGATCGTCACCATCCCCATCTTCAGCCGCGTCGCGCGCGGCCCAACGCTGAGTATCCGCCACACCGAGTACACCATCGCCGCCCGCGTCCTCGGCGCCTCACCGGCGCGCGTCCTCTTCCGCCACGTCCTCCCCAACGTCTCGACCCCGCTCCTGGTCCAACTGACCTTCACCCTCTCCGGCGCCCTCATCGCCGAGGGAGCCTTGAGTTTCCTGGGACTCGGCGTCCAACCCCCGAACCCCTCCCTCGGCTCCCTCCTCCGCGACGGCAAGACCTACATGGAACTCGCCCCCTGGACCATGCTCTTCCCCGCCGTCACCCTCTCCGCCCTCATCCTCGCCGTCAACCTCCTCGGCGACGAACTCCAAACGCTGACCGATCCCCGGCTGCGGGGCAGGTAGCGGCCGCCGTTCGGGACCGAAGCGCCGGACGTGCGTCGTTTTTGGAGCCTCTTGAACAGGAGCCGCACCACGTCGTTCGTAGGGGCGGACCGCCGTGTCCGCCCTCGTCGCATGTTGCTCACGTGGCAGGGCGGACACGGCCGTCCGCCCCTACAAGGCAACAGACCATTTTTCTTGCAATTCGCTCTTTGGCACTACGATGGACGAATTCGACTGTTACCACCATCGACCAGGTCCCGAATCCTACCCATGCCGGAGCAACTTGAGCTTTTGCTGCAACAGGCTGGGACCCTGCTTTCGCCTCATCTCTTCGGCGTAGGCCTCATCTGCTGCCATCTTCGCTTCGAGTTCATCCCGGTGGTCCCAGTAGTAAGCGAGGGCGGCGTGGACATCGGCACGGGTGATCGTCGGAAACTGCTCAACGATCTCGTCGACCGACATCCCTTGCTTCTCGTGCCATTCCACGACGTCTACGACCCGAATTTGATGACCGACGATCCGCGCCTTCGGTCCGCCCGCCCCTTGCACGATTTCGATGTGTTCGCGGATCACGTCCACCGTTGCCATCATTCACCGCTTTTCGCACTCGTCACAGCAAACTCTTCACCACTCCGCCGTCCACCTGCACCGTCACCCCGGTCACGTACGACGCCGCCGGCGAGGCGAAAAACACCACGACGTTGGCGAACTCCTGCGGGTTGCCGAGGCGACCCATCGGGATCGCCTTCGCGTCGTCGGCGATGATCTCGTCCATCGTCTTGCCGCTCTCCTGCGCCCGCTTTTCGGCCAGCGAGGTGATCCGGTCGGTCAGGGTCGAACCGGGGCAGACGTTGTTGATGCGGATGTTCTTTTCCGCGTATTCGAGCGACATCGACTTGGCGAGACCGATCACCGCCGTCCGCGCCGTGTTGGAGAGAATCAGGTGACCGATCGGCTGCTTCACCGACGTCGAGACGATGTTCGTGATGCTGCCGCCGCCGCGCGCTTCCAGGTGCGGGATCGCCGCCCGCGACAACCGGAGCGTGCTCATCAAGTTCAGGTTGACCGCGTTCAGCCACGGCGCGTCGTCGGGAAACGTCGAGAAGGTTCCCGGCGGCGGTCCGCCCGCATTGCAGACCAGGATGTCGAGACCGCCGCGTTGCCGGACCGTCTCGTCGATCAAGCGTTGGACGTCGGCCGGGTTACCCATGTCGCCCGGCACCTCGATCACGTCGCCGCCCGTTTCGTCGCGGATCGCCTGCGCCGTTTTCGCCAGGGTCGCGGCGTCGCGGGCGTTGACCGTGACCAATGCCCCCTCGCGCGCGAGCGTCGCCGCCGTCGCCCGCCCGAGTCCCTTGCTCGACGCCGCCACGATCGCCACTTTGCCCTTCAACCCGAGGTCCATTGGAATCCCTCCCCATGCCAACGTGCGATTTGCCGCCACAGGCGCGCCATTTTAGACCTTCCCCGGCCAGACGCGACGCGCGGGCAATGCGCCCACGGCAATGCACGCCGCGCGGACGCACGCGTTGCTCGTACCACCTAGGGTAACCCTAGGTGGTACAATGCGTCCATGAAGAAAACGACCCTGTACCTTCCAAGCGACCTGTCAGCGGCGTACTCGGCGCTGTCCCGGCGACAACGCCGATCGCAAGCTGAGGTTATGCGCGATGCGTTGCGCGAATACGCGGAGCGACAGGAGCTCCCGCTGCCGGATTGGGTCGGCATGGTCGAGACCGACGGCGAGGTGAACTCGACCAACGCCAAGGATTGGCTGCGCGAGCACTGGCGACCCGAGTGATCGTCCTCGACACCTCGGGGGTCGTCGCACTGCTCGATCGCGCGGACGCAAATCACGCCGGTGCGCTCGGCGCCGTGCGGCGCGAACGCCAACCGCTCCTCGTTCCGACCGCAATCATGGCAGAAATCGCCTTCGTGCTTCAGGTGCGGGCCGGGGACCGCGCCGTGCTCGCGTTCCTCGACTCGATCGTCGGCGGAACGACCCACTGGTCGTGTGGCGAAGACGACCTCCCACGGGTCCGCAGCCTCATGGTGCGCTACGCCGATTTGCCACTCGGGTACGCCGATGCCACGGTCGTCGCCTGCGCCGAACGCAGCGGCGGCAAGGTGCTGACCTTCGACCTCAGGCACTTCGGCGTGGTCTCACGTGAGGCCCGGATCACCATCGTGCCGTGACCGCTGCCGTGGGTTCGCCAGCGGGTCTCAACGATCGCGGTTCCCCGGCATAGACAAACACGCGGCTGGCACGCGCCGCGACTCTGCGCCTATCCTTGTCGCCATGGCGATCCGCTCGCGCGGCGACGTCCGCGCCGCCTCCCAGGACACCATCCCGATTCGGAGTTCCCGCGCGACCACGGCGGGTCGCGGGGCGATGGACCGACCGTTGGTGATGTCCGCCTTCGGCTTTCCCCTCTTCGTCGGTGCGGTTCACCTGATCGTCGTCCAACTCGCCGCCAGCCTTGCCTACCGCTTCGGCACCGCAACCGGCCCTTCCGGTCCGCAGAACTACGTCCCGAAAGCACTCCACGGTCTGTCCGACACCATCGTCGGGCCGATGCGCCTCTGGGACGGTCTCTGGTACACGATGATCGCCGAGCAGGGATACGGCAAATGGGTCTCCGCCACCGGACTGCCCACGCCGTGGACGGCGAAGGCCGCCTTCTGGCCGCTCTTCCCCTGGTCGATGCGCATCGCCAGCGACGTGCTCGGCATCTCGCCCGAAGTCGCCGGTTACCTCATCGTCAATCTCTGCTTCTTCGTCGCCCTGGTCTTGCTCTATCGCCTCGTCGCCCTTGACTTTGACGAGCGGATCGCGCGGCGGACGGTCTGGGCGATCGCCCTGTTCCCGACGTCGCTCTTCTTCTCGGCCGTCTACACCGAGTCGCCGTTCCTGATGCTCTCGGTCGGCGCCCTCCTGGCCGCCCGCCTTCGCTCCTGGTGGATCGCCGGCATCCTCGGCGCACTGGCAGCGCTGACGCGGTCGTACGGTGTCTTTCTCGTTCTGCCGTTCGCCTTGCTCTTCATCCAGCAATACGGCATCTACCTGCGCAGTCTGTTCCCGAAGGGTATCGCCGTCGCCATGCCCGCCCTCGGTCCGATCATTTTCGGCTGGCACCTGAATCGCGTCCAGGACAGTTGGCGGGCGTTCATCGACGTCCAGAACCAGTGGTGGCGAACCAAGGCCACGCCGTGGGAAACGATGCGCTGCGGCATCCGCGGCTGCACCCTCGACCTCACCCTGAACGGCAGGACGGAGGCGCACCCCGTCCAGGGGGCCGAATGGGGATGGTTGCACCAACTCGTGAACCATCCGAGCTGGTCACTGGTTGCCAGCGAGCAATGGCGGAAGACCATGGCCAACGCCGACACGTTGGAGTTGGTCTGTACCCTACTCTTCCTCGGTTTGGCGGTCATCGGTCTCTGGAAACTGCCGCTCTATCAGAGCGCATTCCTCATCCCCGGTCTGGTCATTCCACTCTTGAGCCCGTCGATCGTCCATCCGCTGATGAGCATGCCTCGCTTCGGTCTCACCCTCTTCCCGATCTTCGTCGTCATCGCGCTGCTTGTGCGGTCGCGGAGGGTCGCGATCCCCGCCGCCGTCCTCTCGACGGCACTACTCGTGCTCCTGACGATCCAGTTCGCCAGTTGGTACTGGGTTTCGTAGCCCGCCGCGGTGCGCGTGTGCCGCCCAGATCGGCCGTGCCGACACGGGTCGCCTTGGTCCTCGCCGCACGAACCGGAGAGGGGTCCTTCGCTGGCGCTCAGGATGTTCGGGTAGAGCACACCCCTCCCATCGAACATCCTGAGCGCCAGCGAAGGACCCCTCTCGTGACTCAACTCGTTCGATGCCGTGCCCTCATCCAGAGCACCGCGCCGGCAACAAAGCCACCGCCGACGCCGATCCAAAGCGCCGCCATCGACCACCCGTCGCCGGCTCCCGTGAGCACGATCGACGCGAACAGACCGACCACGACGCCGGTCGTCAGCGCCAGGCGCGATTGCAGCGGCACGCGGGAAAGTGGACCGGCAAACAGACCGTCCTCTCGTCGTCCCTCCGCTAGGCGCGTTTCCGCACCGTGCCGGTCAGGAGGCAAGAGCGAAGACTCCCTTTTCCTCCCCCACGGCGCGATAAACCTCGGCGAACAGCGGCAGCGCCCGCTCGACCATCCCGTCGTTGGCCGTCAACGAGATCCGGAACCAACCGGGCATTTCAAAGACCGTGCCGGGAAGCACGAAGACTCGGCGCTCCCCCAGCCGCTCGGCGAACGCGAGATCGTCCGGCTCTGGCGACCGCGCCAGGACGTAGAACGCCCCCTCCGGCTCGACGACCTCGTAGCCGCTCGCACGCAACCCCGCGACCACCCGATCCCGTCGTGCCTGGAGTCGACCGACGTCGATCGATAGCCCTTCGAGGTCGCCGAGCGCATGTTGCAGCAGGGCGTTCGGGAAGGCATACCCGTGCATCAACTGCGCCGCGAACAAAGCATCGCGTACCGCTTCACGCCCCGGCATCGAGGGCGGAATCGCGACGTAGCCGATGCGTTGCCCCGGTGTCAGCAGCGTCTTCCCGTAGGTGTAGATGAGGAATGAAAACGGGTAGAAGGCGGTCGGGCTCGGACAGTCCCGACCGTCGAAGACGATCCGGCAATACGCCTCGTCGGACACCAGGTAGATGGGGCGCCCGTTGCGCGCCGAGGCCTCGGTCAAGACGGCGGCGAGCGCCCGGAGTTGGTCGGCCGGGTAAATGCGGCCGGTCGGGTTGTTCGGCGAGTTGACGATAATCGCCCGCGTCCAGGGCGTGATCGCCGCCGCGATCGCGTCGAGGTCGAGATCGAAACCCTCGGGCCGAATCGGCACCCGCACCGGCACCGCCCCGACTGCCCGCACGACCGTCTCGTAGAAGAACCAGGGTGGGACGCTGAAGATCACCTCGTCTCCCGGGTCGATGACCGCCCGCAGCGCGACCCCCAATCCCGCGAACGCCCCATTCGTCATCGCCACGTCGGCCGGTTCGTAGGCGATCCCGGTCCGCGCTCGCAGCGACCTCGCGACGATCTCCTGCGCCGCCGGTTCACTGAATTTGTAGGCGAACCAGTCCTTGTCCTGCGGATCGCTCCAACGCCGCAGCGCGTCCGCGAACCCCGGCACCAGCGGGTCGTGCGGATTGCCGAATACGAAGTCGCACGCCTCCGGTTCGGATCGATACCGCGCCCACGCCGACTCTGAGAAGAAGGAGTAGAGGGGTCCAAGGGCCTCGCGCTGCTCGACAACCAGGCGAGAAACAAACGCATCCATACCAGGTACCTCCATTAAATCCAAACGCGCCGCTCGATCGGCGCGACGCCAGTCTGGACGGCAACCCTCACCCGCGTCAAGTGTTCGCCGGCAAAAGCATTCCGGCCGCGATCATCGCACTTCGCGCGATCTCTGCTATGGCGTGTTCGGCGTCTTCTTCGCTCGGCAAGTCTTCGCAGAACGCCGACACCACAAGCGAGCCGCGCGGAGACAGCACGAAGCCGACGTCGTTCGTGACGCCCGGCAACGTTCCCGATTTCGAACCCCAGCGGACGCCCTCGGGCGCATACCGCGTGACCCGTCTGGTCCCATCTTGCCGCTCCAGCATCGTCACCATCCGCTCGCAACCCGCCGGTGAGGCCGCCGTGCCCCCGACAACCGCCGCCAGCGCCTTCGCGTAGTCGAGCGGCGTCGCCCAGTTCTCTCCTTCGTGTTGCTCTGGCCGCCTCCCGAGCATCCGCCGTCCAAGTTCCCACTCGGTCATCCCAAGCGACCGCATCGTCGCCTGCGCGCGATCCATCCCGACGAGGTCGAGCAAGACATTCGTCGCCGTGTTGTCGCTGATCGCGATCATCAAGGTGCAGAGGTCATCGAGCGTCAAGTCGACCCCGGTGTGGAGATACTGCAACACGCCGCTCCCCGGTGTTCGATCCTCGTCGCGCAATCGACGACGATCGTCGAGCCGCAACATCCCGGCGTCGACCTGCCGGAACAGCTCGACCATGATCGGGATCTTGACCGTGCTGGCGGCGCGGAAGCGGCGGTGACCGTACCGCTCGCAGACGATCGCTCCGTACCAGGCGACCGCGAGCCCGACGATGCCCCCGGCTCGTTCCGCCTCTCGGGCCGTCTTATCGACGTCCGTCCAATCGAACGTCATCCTCAGAAGACTTTGGCGAAAAACTCGGCGAGGTCGATTTCCAATCCATCCAGCACGTCGGACCGAACGCGCCCATCGCGAACCGGCAACGGCACGTGACGCCCGTCTTGCAGCGAGAGGATGACGATCGTTCGCGCATCGGTGTCGATCTGCCAGTACTCGCGCACCCCCGCCGTCTCGTAGAGCGCCGCCTTTTGGACAAGGTCGTAGCGGCGCGTCGACTTCGACAGGATCTCCATGACCAGATCCGGTACGCCGTCGATGTAGTGCGGCGTGATGATGTGCCGCCGCGCTTCCGACACGAACGTCAAATCGGGCGCGACGACGTTGTGAAGATCGAACCGAACATCGACCGGCGATCCGTAGAACACGCCCAGTTTGCGCTCGTAGACGTGCGGCGCGACGATGACCGCGAGCCAGGTCGCGGCGAGTTGGTGCGGACCGCCCGGCGATGCCGCCACGACTAACTCCCCTTGCATAATCTCGTAGCGATGGCCGCTCTCCGGCGTCGCTTCGAGATCCTCCCACGTCAACGGCCGTGGTACCGCCGCGACAGCCATGGCTCACTCCCTAGACGGACCCCAATCCTAACTGCTCACCCGGTAATTCGGCGCCTCTTTCGTCACGATCACGTCGTGCGGGTGGCTCTCTCGCAGACCCGCGGCGGTGATCCGCACGAACTGCGCGTCCCGTTTCAGCGAGGCGATGTCCGGCGCCCCCACGTAGCCCATCGCCGAGCGCAAACCGCCGACGAGTTGGTAAATCAGATTCGAAAGCGGTCCCTTGTAGGCAACCCGCCCTTCGATCCCTTCGGGCACCAGCTTCTGGATGTTGCCGACGCCCTCCTGGAAGTAGCGGTCCTTCGAATACGACCGCGCCTTCATCGCCCCGATCGATCCCATCCCCCGGTATTCCTTGAACCGCTCGCCCTGGTAGAGCACCACCTCGCCCGGACTCTCGTCAACCCCGGCCAACAGACTGCCGAGCATCACCGCGTCCGCCCCCGCCGCGATCGCCTTCGCGATGTCGCCCGAGTACTGAATTCCGCCATCCCCGATCACCGGAATCCCGTGCCGCGCCGCCGCCCTCGCGCATTCGTAGATGGCCGTCACCTGCGGTACACCGGTTCCGGCGACGACCCGCGTCGTGCAGATCGACCCCGGCCCGACACCGCACTTCACCGCGTCGGCACCGGCCTCGATCAGCGCCTCGGTTGCCGCGGCGGTCGCCACGTTGCCCGCTATGATCGGCACGTTCAGTCGCTTCTTCAGCGTCCGCACCATCTGGAGCACCGCCGTCGAGTGCCCGTGGGCGGTGTCGACGACCAGGAGATCGACCTCCTCCGCCGCCAGCGCTTCGGCGCGCTCGATCGCATCGGCGCCGACGCCGACTGCGGCGGCCACGCGCAACCGCCCCTGACCGTCCTTCGTCGCGTGGGGAAACTGGATCTTTTTCTGGATGTCCTTGACGGTGATCAAGCCCGTCAGGTACCCGCGCTCGTCGACCACCGGCAGTTTCTCGACTTTATGTCGATGCAGGATTGCCCCGGCTTCGTCGAGGGTCGTCCCGGTCGGCGCCGTGATCAGGTTCTCTTTGGTCATGACCGCACCGATCTCCTGGTCGATGTCGTCGATGAAGCGGAGATCGCGATTGGTCAGGATACCGACGAGTTTGCCGCCGTTCTCGGTGATCGGCACCCCGGAGATGTGGTACCGCTCCATCACCGAGAGCGCTTCCCGGACCGGCGCATCCGGCGGCAGCGTCACCGGTTCGACGATCATCCCCGATTCGGACCGTTTCACCTTGTCGACCTCGGCCACCTGGTCCTCGATCGACAGGTTGCGGTGGATGACCCCGATCCCCCCCTCGCGCGCCAACCCGATCGCCAGTCTCCCTTCGGTCACCGTGTCCATCGCCGCCGACATGATCGGCACGTTGAGGGTGATGTCGCGCGTGATCCGCGTCCGCGTGCTGACCTCGTTTGGCACCACGTCCGAGACCGCCGGCAGCAGCAGGACGTCGTCGAAGGTCAGACCGAGCCCGGTGAATTTGTCGGCGCGCATCCCCCCGTCGGCGCCGTTGGCGATCAGTTCGTGCTTCAGGTCGATCCGGTCGCGGTCGTCGCCGTTGGCCGGGAATTTCGTGTCGATCGTCGTCCTGCGGGTTCCCTGCGCGACACCCATCGGTCGGAGCTCCTTACGAAGTCGTCAGTCGTCAGGACGAGGTCGCAGGTCCCAGGTCTCAAGTCGCCAGGGCCGCCGTCTTGAGACCCGCGACCTGAGACCTGAGACCGCTTGCCGCATCGACACCGCCGCCCGGTGTCAGACGCAGGCGGCCGAGCAACTCCTCGACGACACCCCGATAGGCCTGGGCGCCGCGCGAGTCGGCATCGTATTCGGCGATCGCCTGGCCGTAGCTCGGCGCCTCGGCCAGACGGATCGAACGGGGCACGATCGTGCCGAAAATGCGATGCGGGAAGTAGCGCCGCACCTCTTCGACGACGTGGGCGGAAAGTCGTGTCCGCGCGTCGTACATCGTCATCAGGACGCCGAGCACGTCGAGCGGCGGGTTGAGTTGCCGTTTCACCAGATCGATCGTGCTGATCAGTTGGCCGAGCCCTTCGAGGGCGAGGAACTCGCATTGGATCGGGACGATCACGTACCGCGCCGCCGTCAGCGCGTTGACCGTCAGCAACCCGAGCGACGGCGGGCAATCGACGACGACGAGGTCGTAACGGTGCGCCGCCTCGGCCAGCGCCTTCGCCAGCCGCCGTTCCCGCTCGGCCAGCTCGACCAGCTCGACTTCCGCCCCGGCCAGCGTCGGCGTCGACGGCAGGAGATCGAGATTCGGTCTGGCCGCCGGGACCACCGCCCGCGTGATCGGTCGTTCGTCGACGAGGACGTCGTAGGTGGTCGCCTGGAGCGCCTGCTTATCGACCCCCAAGGAGGAGGTCGCGTTGCCCTGGGGGTCGATGTCGACGAGGAGAACGCGAAACCCCTGCTGAGCGAGGAGTACGGCGGTATTGATCGCGGTCGTGGTCTTGCCGACGCCACCCTTCTGGTTGGCAAGGGCGATCGTGGTGGCGCTCGCCGGCATCCGCGTTCTGGTTGGTGAGGTCGACTTCAATGGCTGCCCGTCGCGTACTGCTCCCCGGCTCCTCGCCCCGCTTGACCGCTTATCCTAGCACGGCACAGGTATACGGACAAGCGCACCGGAGATCCATCGCGAGCGACCCTCGTACTAGATATTGCGTCTTGATGTCGTTCGATTGCTAATGCTAGGGGTATCCCGGACGAGTGGCTCACGAAGTCCGGCCGGCTCAGTGCTCGCGTTTGTCCATACCGGGTTTCGGTGGAAGAAGTCGTGCCGCGATCTCGCGCCGTTGACCAAAGAGGGGTCAACGTCATAGGCTCTTCGCAGAGCGACCGTCTCCGAGTTCGGACGTTGCGGTCGTGCCGAAGGGCAGGTACGGAGAACTGCCCTCGGTGGATGATATCCCGCCGGGCCCGTTGTGCGGGCTGCCCGCGGAGGCCGAGGGACATGCCTGTGGGTCAGCGAAAACCCTTTGCCGATCGTCTTCACCGAGCGATCGACCGGGCAGACAGTCTCGTCTGCGTCGGTCTCGACCCCGACATCGCGAAGTTTCCCGCGCACCTCCGGGAGCGCGGAGCGCGGGAAGCGATCGTTCGCTTCAACGCGGCCATCGTCGAGGCAACTCGTGACCTCGTCTGCGCCTACAAGCCGAACCTGGGCTTCTACGTCGCGTACGGGGCGGCCGGAATCGAGGCATTGGTCGAAACGCGCCGGATGATCCCGGCGGAGATTCCGGTGATCCTCGACTGCAAGGTCGGGGACATGGACAACACCGCGCAGCGGTACGCGCGGGGGTATTTCGACGAGTGGGGATTCGACGCGGTGACGGTCAACGGCTACATGGGCGAGGATAGCCTGGCGCCGTTTCTTTCCTATGGCGATCGCGCCGTCTTGGTGCTGGCAAAGACGAGCAATCCGGGGAGCGGCGATCTCCAGGACGTGACGGTCTGCGACGGCGGCGAGGAGCGGTCGGTGTTCTTGACGATGGCCGAGCGTGCCGGCCAATGGGATCGTACCCACCCGGCAACGGTTGGATTGGTCGTCGGGGCGACCTACCCGGCGCAGTTGGCCGAGATTCGCCGGTGTGCCCCGGAGTTGCCGATTCTGCTGCCGGGTGTGGGGGCGCAGACCGGCGACATCGCCGCGGCGGTCGCGGCAGGCATCGATGCGCGGGCCGCGGGGTTGATCGTGAGTTCCTCGCGGGCGGTGATCTACGCGGGGAATGGCGTCGATTTCGCGGAGCGGGCACGGGAGGCGGCGCGGCGACTGCGGGACGACGTCAACGCGGTGCGGCACCCTGCCTAAGAAGACCCCTACCGCCGCCGAGTCATGGCTCGAGCGGGCGCGGCGATCGCGATCCGGGAGGAGCCACTCGGCATCATTCGCATAAGAATTTATGGGTATTGACAATGGGTGTAGGATCACCTTACGGATTCGCAAGGGATCGTCGTCGTCATCGGTTCGTCCGCACCGGCCGATCGCCCACGCCCGTCTGACGCTGGGTTCCGCCAGAAAGGAGTCTCCATGCGCCGCTCACCGCTCTCGGCACTCGCCGTCGCCGTCCTGCTCGCTGGTCTTGCTCTGCCCGTGGCCGTGGTCCGTGCCCAGACGCCGGTCGCAACGCCGGCGCCAGGAGCGCGCTGCATCTCGGATAACGAAGACCCGACCGTGGGCAACGCCATCGAGTTTGTCCGCCTTGCCGGGCCGCCCACCGACGGGGGTGACGGACCATCTCTTTACCAAGTAAATATTGCCGATGACGGTTCGGCGGTCTACCGCCCCGGATGCGACGCGGTTGCGGAGGCTGTCTCGGTATTGCAAGACAACACGGTCTATCTCGCCGCGTTCGAGGGCGAAACCGTGATTTACGCGCCACAAGGAGACAGAGACAAACTCCTGGCCCAAAATTGCACGCCGATCTCTGAAAAGAATCCGGCACACGAGGGCCGTTTCGCTTGTACGCTCGCCACAGACGGGGTGGCCGTCCAAATGACCTCCGAGTACGCCGCGTTCCATAACAGCGGAGCGACCTACGCGTACGCGGCAAGCGAGGACGCGATCAAGAATCTGCAGGCGCAGTCCACTCTGGTGAACGCGAACACCGTCGGCGCCGTGTCCCGGCCGGCGAATGCGCCGGCCCGACGTCAGGCCGGCGCAGACCCGTCGATCCTCGTCTCGTCGGGATACTATCGAGCAAGCGGTTGCGGTGGTGAATGCCAGTAGTCCTGTCCAGGACGAACGGTAAGCCGCGGTCTAGGCTTCGTGAACGGCACCGTGAACCGAGAAGGCCAGCGCCGTCGCTTGCTCGAGGGACAACGCGAGGCCGCTGTTCCACGCCGTCTCGAACGCCGCACCACTGAGCCGGGTCCGCGCCCGCGCGATCGCCTGCTCGATGCGATCGCGGTCGGCGGGCGGAACCGGTGCGCCGAGGGCTGCCCGCCACGCCGCTGCCGCTGACAGGAGTTGTGTCGCGGCAGTCGCCTGCCCTTCGATCGACGCCACGACCCCAAGGCCCTCCAGGCACTCGACCATGCCGTGTCTGCTGCCGAGTTCGCTGAGGAGCGTTAGGGCCTCCTCGTAGTATGCGGCGGCGGATAGGTCGTCCTCGAGCAAGGCGACGTAGCCCAGACCGCGGAGCGCGCCGGCGATCCCCAGTGGATCGTTGCTCCGACGCAAGACCTTCAAACTCTCGGCGAGGGATTCGCGGGCCAGGTCAAACTCACCGCGCTGCGCCGCGACCATGGCCAAATAGCAGCGGATCCACGCCGTGCCGCCGACGTCACCGCGCGCTTGGTGCGCGGTCAAGACCTCCTGATAAAGTTGCCGGGCGAGGTCGAAGTCGCCCTCCGCGGCAGCGACGTCACCCAACACCCAGCGCGGGTAGATCGCGCCGCCGTGCTCGTTGAGGGCGAGGTGAAGTGCGAGACTCTCCTCGGCCAAACTCCGCGCCATCTGGTAGTTCGCTCGGTTGAGCGCGACCATGCTGAGGTTGCCCAGCGTCGCGGCGATCGCCGGCTGATCGCCGAGGGTCCGCCGCAGCGCCAGACTCGCCTGGAGGTGGGTCTCCGCCAGCCGGTAGTCCTCCAGGTCGATCGCGATCGTCCCGAGGTAGTGGAGCGCCTTGGCCCGCACCGCCGGCGCTACCGGCCCATCGCTCGCCAATCCGCGCTCCAACCAATCGCGCCCTTCGCTGAGGCGCCCCCGCCGGGCCCAGAACCGCCAGAGCGCACTCGCCAACCGGAGCGCCGGTTCCGCGTCGCCTCGTGTCAGAAACCAACCCAGGGTGGCGCGCAGGTTATCGACCTCGGTGTCGAGCCGCGCCAACCAGATAAGTTGCTGCGGTCCGGTCAGCTCCGTTTGGGCTTCCTCGCCAAGTGCCAGAAAGATGGCGGCATGCATGGAACGAACCGCCTCACCTTCGCCCACCCGCTCGAGTTGTTCCAGCCCGAACTCGCGGATCGTCTCGAGCATGGTGTAACGCGGCTCGCCGTCCGGCCCCTCCTCTCGCTGCACAAGGCTCTGGTCAATCAGGATGGTCAGCCCATCGAGCGTGGCCAGGGCATCGCCGTCTGTCGCAACGATGTTGGCTGCCTCCAGTGTCCAACCACCGGCGAAGACCGCGAGTCGCCGGAAGAGGGCCTGTTCGCTCGGCGCGAGGAGGTCGTGGCTCCATCCGATCGCGTCGCGCAGGGTCCGCTGCCGCGCCGGCGCATCGCGCGGTCCGTCCGTCAAGACCGGTAACCGCTCGGTCAGCCGCGACAGCAGCGCGGCCGGTGGCAACACCTTCAGGCGCGCCGCCGTCAACTCGATCGCCAGCGGCAATCCGTCCACGCGACGACAGATCGCCACCACCACACCCGCGTTGTGCTCGTCGAGTGCGAAGTCGGGTCGGACGGCGTGTGCCTGCTGCAGGAAGAGCGTCACCGCCGCCACGCGGGCGAGGTCGGGCAGAAGCGGTAGCCGGTTGGGGTCGGGCAGCGTCAGGGGTGCGACCGGAAACTCCTGCTCGCCACGGAGACGCAGCGGGGCACGACTGGTGACGAGGACCGCCAGTCGCGGACAGGCCGAGAGCAGGTCGGACACGTAGGAAGCGGCGGTCGGCAGGTGCTCGAAGTTGTCCAGGACCAGCAGCAACCGGCGTGATCGCAGGTGCGCCTGGAGCACCTCCACCAGCGGACGCCCCGTCTCCCGCACACCCAGCGCGTGGGCAACGGCAGCCGGCATCAATGTCGGATCGGCGAGACCGCCCAGCGGGACGAAGGCGACCCCGTCGGCAAAGTCGGGGCGCAGGTCGTCCGCCACCTGCAGCGCCAGTCGGGTTTTGCCCACCCCACCGGGGCCGGTCAGGGTGAGTAGCCGGGTGGCGCCGCCGCGCAACGCCGCCGCCGCCGCCGTGACCTCCTGCTCGCGGTCGACAAGCGATGTCGCGGGCAACGGGAGAGGCCCGAGCGTGACGGCGGGCTTCGCCGCGGTCGCGGCGACGAGCGCCGCCCGTTGGGACGGCGTCAGGTCGAGAGCGTCGGCCAGCATGCGCAACGTGTCGCGATGCGGACGCTGCTTGATACCCCGTTCCAGGTCGCTGATCCCGCGCACGCTCAGGCCGGCGCGTTCGGCCAGGGCCTCCTGCGTGAGACCCGCCTCCGTCCGGTAGCGCCGGAGCAACTCACCGAAACCCACGGTATCTGCGGTCAGCGACTCCGCCGCCGTCATCGCCCGTCTCCACCCACGCGGCCGGGAACGCCGCTCCATTCCGAATACCGGCATCCTAAGGCCACTCGTCGGTCGGCACAACCGGCACTTTCCCATTCGTGTGGGTCGTCGCGTGGGCATCGTGCGTGGTTCCGGATCGGGCCGGGACAGAGACTGGAGGCGTCGCCACGGTGGCGACAGAAAGATCGAACGGGGTTTCTCGGATAAGGAGGCCAACGATGTACCACAACGCGCGTGCCTTGCAGCGGGCCTTCGAGGATCGCCAGTCCGAAGTTCTCCGGACCATCGGCGACTGCGGGCACCTGGCCCCAGGCGTCCTCGCGGCACGAGAGCGGCTGCAATCGGAAATCGACCGGAAGGCCCTCTTGCTCAACGCGGGACCGAAACCCGCGCCGCAACCCGGCCGGTTCCGGCACTGGTGCGGAGCGCTGGCGATCCGGCTCGGAGGTTGGCTCGGCGGCGACCCGCTGGCACTCAACACCAAGCTTCCCACGACCTCGCGGACCGAACCCCGGCTGCCGTGATGCCCGAGGAGAGCACCACGGCCAGATCGCCAAGCGTCCCGCACCCATGGAAGGAGTCCATCATGGCCATCTACGCGGGTCCGCATCTTCGATCACTTTCTGCACGCACCCGACTGAGTCCACGCGAGAGTCAGGTCCTCGGCCTGATCGCCGAAGGGCTGACCGATCGCGAGATCGCCGTCCGTTTGGGCGTGCGGCCGCGGACCGTCACGACCTTCGTGACCCGGCTCTTCGACAAACTCGACGTCGTCAATCGCGCGGCGGCAGCCGCCTACGGCGTCCGCCACGGGCTCATCTGATGAGCCCGCACACGCCTCGGCCGCGACGCGGAAACCAACTGCCGAGTTCTCGGCCCAGGTACGAACAGGCAATGAGCCGTCGGGCGACGTCTTTCGCCCGACGGCTCGCCGTTGAATGAGGATGGTCAAAACGGCCGTGGCTTTCGCTGAAAGCTCCTTCGATCCTATTGGTTCGTGTCTTCCCTGGTACATGATTGGTCGGACAAAGCCAGTCTCTCGATGCTCCCGCCGCGTCGACTTGCCGCGCCTCGCCGATGCACGCGCGGCAACCAATCACGGCAAGCAAGAGCCGACCGGCCAGGCAATAGGCCATCCCAACGACGCCGACGAGCCTGCGGGGTAATAATCGCGACTTCGATGGTCATCACGGCGACACTCATCGGCCGATTCCTCTGATACGCTGTGCCAGGTCGTCTCATCATTCGATATTTTGTCCTCACGTCCATTCGGACGACTTACCAGGCGATCGGCATCGCGAAAAGGAGGCCCAAGATGGACTCGGGTTGGTCGGTCGGGCGTGGGCTTTCGCGTCGAAGCGCCCTCACCCGTGTTGGAGCCGGCGGTCTCGGTGCAGCCCTCGCGATCCATGCGACCGCGGCGTTTGCGCAGGAAGCGGCGACGCCGGCCGCGATGACGGGTCACCCGGTAGTTGGGGCGTGGGCGGCAATCACCGACGTCCGCGACCCGAACGGCTCGCGCTCGCTCTTCATCTTCCACGCCGACGGGACCTACTCGGAAGCCGACGCCGACGGGACCGACGGCTACGGCGCCTGGTCGCCCACCGGCGACTCCACCGCGGACGTGACGATCTTGTCGAACCAATCGGACGAGAAGGGCGCTTTTTTCGGTCAGTTGAAGGTCCGCGCCTCCGTTCAGGTGGCGGCCGATGGGCAAACCTTCACCGCACCGTACACCCTCGAATTCCTGCTGGCAGACGGCAGCCAAACGGGCGAATACGGACCGGGGACGGCAACCGCGACGCGGATCACGGTCGAGGCGATGGGGACGCCCAAGGGGTCGGTCGACGATCTGTTTGCCAGCCTGGCCAGTCCGGAAGCCACACCCAGCGCCTGAGACTGCGACGGGTTGAAGACGGCAAGCACGCGCCCCCTATGGGGGGCGCTTCCGCTTCCAACTGTGCTCAAGCGCGGCGGTTACGGCACGTTGGAGCGCTGTAGGGGCGGACCGCCGTGTCCGCCCTCGTCCATGAGCGCATACGTGGCCGGGCGGACAGCGCCCAGAGGGCACCCGGTCCGCCCCTACGGAACCGCGAGGACCGCCTCCTCTGCGATCCGCGCTAGTCGTCTCCCGCCATCGCGTCGCTCGTGACCGCGAAATCGACGTTGGTCAGCGCCGCGTCGACAAGGCCAAGGCGCCGGAGGGCCGACCACGTGACCGGGGCAGCAGCGCCGTCTGGGACCAGCGCGAGGCGAAGGGTGCCGAGATCGCGTTCCTCGTCGACGTCGAACGAGGGGGTAATTTCGCCGAGACGGAGACCCAAAACGCCGGCGCGGGCAACAACCGCATCGGCGGCGTCGCCCGTACTCATTGGCAGGTTGCGAAAGAGGTCGACGAAGCGAGAGAGACCGATCAGGTAATAGCCACCATCGGCGACGCGCCCAAGGGTGACGTCCCGCGTGGCGAGCGAAGTGAACGCCTCGACGGCGACTCCGGCGGGCAGGTGGGGGGAATCGGACGCCATGATCGCGACGCGTTGGTAACCGGTGAGGAAGCCCCACCGAAAGAGGCTGGTCAGACGGTCATTAAAGGTGGCGCCGCCCTGGGGGACGAACCGGGTCGCCGCATCGATGGGTCCGGTGGCGAGCCGGGCGAGGATCGCGCGGAAGTCGGCGTCGGCGGGAGTGAACGCCCAGGCGAGGTCGTAGGGAACGCGGGCGCCGGGACTGGGTCGAAAGCGGTTCGCGAGATCGGCGAGAAAGGCGCGGTAGAGCGCACACGCACGGTCGTGACCGATGGTCGCCGCGAGACGGGTTTTGGTCGTGCCGGGAACGGGCGCACGGGCGACGATGATGAGCAGATTCGGGCTCATGCGGTGCCTCGGAGGGTCGGGCCGCGGCGGCTGCGGACGATCGTCACCAGAATGCGGATACCGGCACGGGTCGAGGCGCGCACGTCGCCGCTGACCTTGGACCGACCGCCGGCGCGGCGGCGCCAGGTGACGGGCACCTCGCGGACGCGGAGCCCGCGGCGACAGGCGCGGGCGATCATCTCGACGGGCCAGCCGTAGGTCGGTTCCGCCATGCCGAGGGCGAGGAGTTCGCACCGGGGGACGACGCGGAAGGGACCGACGTCGGTCAGGCGGACGCCGTAGAGAACGCGGAGGAGCCGGGTGGCGAGCCAATTGCCGGCGCGTTGCGGAATCGTCAACGAACCGGGTTCGAACGAACCGAGGGCGCGGGAACCGAGGACGAGATCGGCTTCGCCGGCGACGATCGGCGCCAGGAGGAGCGGGAGGTCGTCCGGTCGGTCGCTGCGGTCGCCGTCGAGAAAGACGAGGAGATCCACATCGCCGGCGGCACGCGCACCGGCCAGGCAGGCGCGTCCGTAGCCGCGCTCCGGTTGCGAGACGACCGTGGCGCCGGCGGCGGTGGCGCGGGCCGCGGTGGCGTCGGTGCTGCCGTTGTCGACGACGTAGATACCGGCGATGGTCGCGGGCAGATCGGGGCGCGCGGCGACGGCGTGGAGTTCGTCGACGAGCGCAGCGACGTTCGCCTCTTCGTTCAGACAGGGGACGACGAAGGCGGCCGTGGGCTTCATCGCGTACCCGTCTCCATCGAGCGTTTCACGACACGCTTCCGGCGGAGGATGCGTTCGGCGGCGGCGAAGTAGTCCGCGACCGATCCCTGGGTGCGGATCCAGTCGAGGTAGCGGCCGATGCCCGTCTCGAGGTCGATCCGCGGTCGGTAACCGAGGGCGGCGAGGCGCGAGACGTCGGAGATGAGGGCGCGCATCTCGCCGGGCCGGTACTCGCCGGGGATGTGGGGCGGGATCGGCTTGTCCAGTTTGCCGGCGAGCATGCGGGCAAGCTCTCCGATCTCCACGGCCTGACCGGTACCGACGTTGAAGACCTGCCCGTCGGCGCGCGGATCGCAGGCGACGAGGAGGTTGGCGCGGGCGACGTCCTCGACGAAGACGAGGTCGCGCGACTGGTGACCGTCTTCGTAGACGAGGGGCGGTTGGTCGTTGAGGAGCCGGGTGCAGAAGATCGCGATGACACCGGTGTAGGGATTGAAGACGGACTGACGCGGGCCGTAGGTACACGAATAGCGGAGGGCGACGACGGGAACACCGGTGGCGCGACCCCAGGTGAGGACGAGGCGCTCCTGGTCGAATTTGCTGATCGCGTAGACGTTCTGACCGCCGATCGGGGCGTTTTCGTCGGTGGGAACGGGGATCGCGGCGGCATCGCAGACCGGGCAGTGGACGGCGTAGTCGCCCCGGTCGAGTTGCGCGATGGGGCGGCTGGTGCCGTAGAAGCGGCCGTGCTCGGCGCAGCGGTAGGCGCCCTCGTCGTAGACGGCCTGGGACGAAGCGAGGACGACCTTGCGGACGGGCAGACGACGGTCACGGATCGTCTCCAGCATGAGCGCGGTGCCGTAGGAGTTGACCTGGACGAACTTGGCGATCTGCGGCATATACCCGCCGTAGGCCGCCTCGTGAAAAACGACGTCGATCCCGGCCAGTGGTCGCTCCCAATCGCGACGGTTGCGGACGTCTCCCCGGATAAACTCGACCTCGGCGGGGATCCAGGGCGGTTTGCCCCGGCGGTGGGTCTGCGCTTCCAGGCGGTCGAGGACGCGAACCTGCCAACCGGCGGCGAGCGCGGCATCGACGATGTGGGAACCGATCAGCCCGGCACCGCCGGTCACGAGTGCGGTGGTTGGTTTGGATGTCATGCGCCACCAACTCCGAAGGCAACCGGCCGCGGCGTCAGCGCCTGGTCCAGATCCGCGATGACGTCCTCTGGATCTTCCAATCCGATCGACAACCGCACGGTGGCGCTCCGATAGCGCCGGGGTTGCCGCAATCCGTCGGCGTCGAAGGTCTCCGGCTGGGGCGGGTAGGAGACGATGGTCGAGGTCCCGCCGACGGTTGGCGCATAGGGAATCGCGCGCAGATTGCGGATGAAGCGATCGGCCGCGGCCGGTCCTCCGGCGAGATCGACGGCCATTACCCCTCCCCCGCCATCGGGGAGCACGCGGTTGACCAGACCCGGGTGCTGAGGAAGCGGGCACCCCGGATACCGAAGCGCCGCGACCGCGGGATGCGCCCAAAGGAAGGACGCGACGGCGCTCGCGGTCCGGCTGATCCGGCTCATGCGGAGGGGGAGGGTCTTGAGACCGCGGACCGTCAGCCAGGCATCCATCGGCGCCAGCGTCGGGCCGAGCAGATAGCCGGCGCGCCGGATGGGCTCGATCAGGGCATGCCGCCCGACCACGACACCGGCGGTGACGTCGTCGTGACCGGCCAGGAACTTGCCGGCGCTGTGGACGACGAGATCGGCGCCGTGCTCGATCGGGCGACAAAGGGCAGGCGTGGCGAAGGTGTTGTCGACGCAGAGGACGAGTCCGCACTCGCGGGCGACGGTCGCAACGGCCGGGAGATCGGTCAACGTCATACCGGGGTTGGCGATCGTCTCGACGAAGATCAGACGCGTGCGCGGCGTGACCGCGGCCCGCAACGCCGTGGCGTCGTTCGGATCGACGAAGGACGCGGCGACGCCGAAACGGGCGAACTGGTCGGCGAGGAGCGCGGTCGTGTCGCGGTAGCAATCGGCCGGAGCGATGACGTGATCGCCCGCCGCTAGCTGAGTGAAGAGGACCAGCGCGATCGCGGCCATGCCGGACGAAACCGCGACGGCCGCCTCGGCGCGCTCCAGATCGGCGACGACGCGCTCAAGGCTGCGAACGTTCGGAAGACCGTCGCGGGCATAGACCGGACGACCGGCGGCGAAGTGCTCGTCGGCCAGGCCGGAATCGGCGAATCCGTAGGCGGCGGTTTGGTAGATCGGTTCCGAGAGCGGTTCGCCAGAGCGGTGGCCCCCCTCCCGGCCCCGCACGGCACGACTCCGCAGCGACGTTCGTTCGGCGATGACGGTTCGACCCGAGATCATCCGATCGGGTCGGGTAGCGATCGGCATCACTCCTCCCCGCGTTTTTCGCGTCCTCTCGTCGAGACTCCGACGGCATCAAGACCAGCCATTACCTTTCGCTACACCACCTTCGCTTTGACACGGTGATAACCGGTGGCGCCCTGGGGGACGATGCCGCGGGTTTGGGCGATTTGGGGTTCGCCGTTGCCGTCGGTGGCACGGGAGAGGAGGGTGTAGTCGCCGGGTTTGGTCGGCGCCCAATCGAAACTCCAGAAGGTCCAGGTCAGCCGCGTCCCGGCGTAGTCGATGCGAACCGGATGCCAGCTCTCGCCGGCGTCGGCGCTGAACTCGACCTTGCTCACGCCGCGTGCGCCGGCGAAGGCGCGTCCGCGGATCGAGGTGACCCGATTGACCCCGATCGGCTGGTTGAAGTTGTCTCCCTTACCGCCGCGCGTCCAGGCAGGGGAGAAGATGTCCGAGCGAGTCGGGATCTCGAAATTGGGTCCCCACCCCTGCTGCTCGTAAAACCCCTGGCCGTCGTGGTCGATGACGTCGATGCCGGTGACCCACTTGACGTTCTTCTCGCCGAAGAGACCGGGGACGACGACGCGGACCGGGTAGCCGTGGCGGAGGGGCAGCGGTGCGCCGTTCATCTGGTAGACGACCAGCGTGGTCGGATCCATCGCCTTCTCGATCGCGAACGTGTCGGTGTACCCGTCGGCGGCGTGGAGCAGCACTTCGACGGCGCCGTCCTTCACACCCGAGGCGTCGAGCAGGTCGCGCATCGGTACGCCTTTCCAGCGGGCGTTGCTGAAGAGACCGGCCCCGGTCTTGTTGCTGATGCACATCAGGGTCGTCTCTTGCTCGACCGCGGGCAGCGCCGTGAGATCACCGAAGTCATAGCGCCTGGGATCGCGCACCAAACCGCCGATTTCCAGTCGCCAGACACCCTTGCTGACGTCGGGATCGACTACGTTCTTGGTCACCGTGTAGAACTTGTCGTTGGGTGCGATCGGTTGGACGCCGGGACCGCTGTACGGGTGTCCGTCGTAGGCAAAGGCGGCCTGATCGTAGAGCCGCTTCATCAACGCGTAGGACGGCAGCGCCAGTACGGCACCGGCGCCGGCCGCGACGACGGCGCGACGACCGATCGGGGCGCCGGGGGAAACCGGTTCGAAGTCCGTCGCTGGCGACTCCGCGACGATCTCGGCATCGGCAGTCGGAACCGCCCGGCGAGCCAGGAACCTGTAGACCAGGATGAGTACGACGCCGTAGACGGCGTAGGCGATCAGCAATCCGCCCGCGGTCGCGAAGCGGGCGCGTGACGGCGGCAACCCCTTGAAGTTGGTGGCGAGAACCGGCCAGTAGACGATCACCGAACCGATCCAGAGGACGACCGCGGCGACGACCACGAAACCGACGCCGAGCCGGCTGAAACCACCCCGCCAAGGGGTTGACCTGCGCGACGGGCGGCTCTCGACGACGGCGGCGTAGGCGACGCCGACCACCGCGCCGGCGATCCCCAGCCCGGTCAGACCCGACTTGATCCCGAACTTCTTGAGCCCGTTGTACCCGCCGAAGCGATCGAAGAGGTCGAAGAACTGCTTGATCGAGATCGTCGGGGCGAACCGGTCGGGCAATGCCTCCGGCGGCGGGGAAATCCCGAGCCAGTAGCGCCCGACGACCATGAGCAGCACCATGGCAAGTGTGGCGACCGCACCGGCCAGCAGTCCCATCCCAAGCATCCCGACGTAGCGCGACCGTATCCGAAGCATCTCGATCTCCCATGGGCGGGGTAACGACCCCATCTCCAACCTATCGCGACCTTCCATCCAAAACAGTGAAAATCCTGACGAAAACGTTACGTCTGCCCCCAGGTGGGAAACCGAGTCCCACCCGGAACGACGCGCACGAGAGAGAGCCTGGTCGACTCGTTGCCGAGCCAGGAGTCGTCGTCGCGACTCAGCACGACGGTGGAACCGGCGATCGGTTTGCGGGTAACGACGTACGTCGAGTCGGACGGTTTGCCGTAGAAGTAGACCCACCAGGGGCCGTTCCTGGTCCGGGCTTTGGTGATGCCCTGGTCGAGCCCCTCGGTGTAGAGGTGGTAGCCATCCCAAGCGGCGCCGGCGTCCAGGTGGTCGTTGGTGACGCCGAGGGCGTTGGCGTCGCGTCCAAGCGACCAGGCGGTATCCAGATAGACCAGGTAATCGCGCGTCCCGGCGATGGAGTAGACCGCGAAGGCGGCAACGATCAGCCAGGCGACCGGTTGGAACAGGCGAAGATCGCGGACGGCCCAGAGCGTCAGGCAGATACCGAGGGGAAGCAGCGGCAGCAGGTAACGGTCCAACGAGTAACCGCGCCCGACGTAGTGGAACGACGGCGGGATGACGCCGGCGGCCTGCCAGAGGGCGATCGCCAGGACGAGTCCGGCTCCGGCCCGGCCCGACGAGGCAGCCGAGCGGAGCGACCGGCAGAGGACGAGAGCAAGGAGCATCGCGGCGATGGCGCAGACAACGGTGACGTCGTCGCGCAATTGGCGGTCGAGGAGGCGAGGTCGCGAACCGAGGACGTCGGGTGGGCCCAAACCGCCGGTGCCGACGAATTGGCCGACGTAGGGCATGCGCTTGCCCTGCGCGCCGTAGATGACGAGCCCCGCCACGAGGACGGCTTCCCAGACCCCACAGAGCAGCCAGCCGGCGGGTCGCATGGTGGTGAGGATCTGGCGCAGCGATGGCACGACCGCGGCGACGATGGGAAGAGCGAAGAAGCCGAGATAGACCAGCTCGATGAACGCGAGGTTGCGACTGAGACGCCAGGCCCCGGCGAGTCCGCTTGCCCTCGCCTCGTCGGCAAACCCCTGCTGGACGGCGGGAACGTCGTTGAAGTACCGGAGCCACAGGTAGTAACCAACAGTGGCGGCGACCGGTATGGCAACGACACGCAAGAGCGTCGCGACGCCGCTCCGACGTGGGCCCAAGCGGCCGGTAACGACGAGGAAGAGCACGACGGCGAGGGGAATGAGGGCGCCTTGCTGCCGGGTGAGGAAGGCGCAGCCCGCGGCGATCGAGCCGGCGACGGTCGCGAGCGGCGCCAGCCGGTCGGAGCGAAGGCCACGGACGTAGCAGAACGTGCTGATGAGGAGGAGCGAGGTGAAGTGGGGGTCGGTCATGAAGGTGAAGGCGAGAACGAAGGTGAGCGGGTTGAAGAGATAGGCGGCGACGCCGAGGGCGCTCCGTCCGCGCTGGACACCCAACTCGCGCAGGAGCGCGTAGAGCGCGAGCCCACCGAACCCGACCATCACCACGGTCGCCACGCGCATGACCCCGAGGGTCATCCCGAACAGCACGGCAAACAGCCAACCCCAGACGATCTGAAACACGGCGGTCGCGGCGACGACGGGGAAAATCCTGAGTTCGCCGTCGTGGTAGAGGATCTCGACGGAGCGCGTGTAACCCCAATCGTCCGTTGTCGCGACCGGCGTCAGCGTCGGGACGACGAAGGCGGATGCCGCGAAGACCGCCAGGACGGCGATCACCGGCCAGTGAAGGCGGATCTGGGTCGTGAGCCAGGCGCGAGGATCGGCGCGGGTGGACATCACGGTGAGGCTGTCGATGGCTTCGATCAACGCGGTCTCCGAGTCGGGATCGGACCGAGACGTCTCCCCAGCGTAGTCCGTCGCCGGGAACGAACCGTTACAAAGATGACGAGATTCGAGAAACGTTCGATCATTCGCCGTGAACGGTTCCGGTGTCGTCCCGTGGACCGGTCGGCAGGGAGAGATGGAGCAATCGATGGGCCACGCGATCAAAGTGACCGGCGGCAAGCACGTCGAGCTGGCGAAGATCGACACCAAAGCCGACGGCGGGTTGACGAGGGAAGAGGGAGAAGCCAGGTTCGCCGAACTGGCGGCGGAGTTGGGCGAGTTGCAAGACCTGCTCTACGCAGCGCAATCGGAAGCGGTCCTGATCATCCTCCAGGGACTCGACACCAGCGGCAAAGACGGCACGATCCGCAACGTCTTCCGCGAGGTCAACCCCGTCGGTTGCCGGGTCGCGTCGTTCAAGGTCCCGACCCCGACCGAACTCGGGCACGATTTCCTCTGGCGGGTCCACCTGCAGGCGCCGGCGAGGGGCGATCTGGTCGTCTTCAACCGGTCGCACTACGAGGACGTCGTCGTCGTGCGCGTCCACGAACTGGTCACGGAGGAGGTCTGGCGAAGACGGTTTCGACAGATCAACGCCTTCGAACACCTGTTGGTCGAAAGCAAGACCATCGTCGCCAAGTTTTACCTGCACATCGGCAAAGAGGAGCAGGAACAGCGCCTCGTCGAACGGGAGCACGACCTCGAGAAGGCCTGGAAGTTGTCGGCCGCCGATTGGGTCGAACGGCGTTCCTGGGACAAGTACATCGCCGCCTACGAAGACGCGATCGGCGAATGCGCGACGCCGGGCGCCCCGTGGTACGTCGTCCCGGCCGACCGCAAGTGGTTCCGCAACCTGGCGATCGCCGAAGCGATCGTCGACCTGCTCCGGCCGCACAAGAAGGGCTGGCTCGAGGCGCTCGAAGCACGCGGCGAAACCGAGCTAAAGGCGATCCGCGAAGCCCGGACAAGGCGATCGCACGGCTCGTGAACGCGGCGGAGGTTCGAAAGGAACGATTGATGGACACCGAAGCACCGACGGGCGAACCCGCACTCCTCATCGATCGTGCGATGATGGTGCGTATGCGTCAGACCGACCCCGCCGACGAGCGAGCGACCTTCATCGAGGCGATGAGCCGGGCGGCGGCCGGGGTGACCGTGGTCGCCACCGCCGGGGACCTGGGCCGGTTCGGGCAGACGGTCAGCGCGATGTGCTCCGTCTCGGCCGACCCGCCGCTCCTCTTGGTCTGCATCAACCGCAAGAGCGCCTGCGGCGAAGCGATCGCGCGGCACCGGGTCTTTTCCGTCAACGTCTTGCGGGCGGATCAGCAGCGCGTCTCGCAGGTTTTCGCCGGTCGCCCGCGGACCGGAGAGGCGTACGACTTCGACTGCGCGATCTGGGAGGTCGCCACGACGGGATCGCCCCTCCTCGTCGGTGCGGTGGCGCGGTTCGACTGCGCGTTGGAAACCGTCCACGATGCGGCGACCCACCGCATCTTCGTCGGCCGCGTGGTGGCGTCAGACTCGGCCCAGGGGACGCCGCTCGTCTATTCCCAGCGCGGCTACGGCGAACTGCTGATGTTCCCCCGTCACCGGGCCGACGGTCGACCTGTACCGGCCGGCTTCGTCGGCGACGAACCGTCAGAGGCGTTCGAGGATCTGTGGGACACGGAGGTTTGGGAATGATCCGCACCGGCGACGAATACCGCGCGTCGATCCGCGACGGCCGCGAGATTTGGATCAACGGCGAGCGGGTGACCGACGTCACCACCCACCCGATGTTCAAACCGATCGTCGACGTCCGTGCCCGCATCTACGACCTCGCCCACGAGGCGGGGACGCGGGACGCGCTGACCTACGTCGACCCCGACTCCGGCGACCGCAACGCCGTCGGCTCCAAGCTGCCCTTCTCGCGCGAGGACTGGCACGCCAAACGGCGCGCGGTCGAAACGGTCCTCGACGACGTCGGCGGGGTCGTCACCCGCGTCGGCGACGAAACGGTCGGCGAGATGTGGTCGCTCTACGACGGGCAGGACGTGCTCAACGAGGTCGATCCCCGCTTCTCCGACAACATCCGGCGCCACGTCGAAAAAGCGGTCCGCGCCGATCCCTTCCACGTCTCGGCCAACACCGACCCCAAGGGCGATCGCTCCAAGCGCCCGCAGGACCAGGATCCCGACATGCTCCTCCACGTCGTCCGCGAAACCGACCGCGGCATCGTCGTGCGGGGGGCCAAGTACGAGACCGCCGCCGCCTACGCCAACCAGGCGTTCGTCAAACCCACCATCGCCAACTGGGGCGACGACAAACTCTCGGACTACGCCGTCGGCTTCATCGCCGAGATGGGTCAACCAGGGATCAAGCACATCTGCCGGACCGGCTTCGCCGGCCGGGCTCCTGCCGCCGACTACCCGCTGGCCAACCGCTTCGACGAAGTCGACACCCTGGTCATCTTCGACGACGTCGAAATCCCCTGGGACAACGTCCTCTTCTACCGGCACACCCGCGCCGCCGCCTACATCCGGGCGACGCTCCACCGCTACAGCGCCTTCCCCTTCGTGCTGCGGACGCTCCGGATGGCCGACCTGATGATCGGCGCCGCCCTCTTCAACGTCCGCCAGACCGGGCTCGAAAAGCAACAGGCGGTGCAGGAAAAGCTGGCCCAATTGGCCTGCTACCGCGAAGGGATCAACGCCCACCTGACGGCGGCGATCGCCGAGGCGGAGATCAGTCCCGGCAGTCTGCTGATGCCGAACCAGTCGCTCCTCTACACCGGGCGGGTGCTGGCGAGCTCGCAGTTGCCGGCGATGATGCACATCGCGCGGGAACTCTGCGGCGGGCAAATCTGCGTCACCCCGGATGCGGCGACGTTCCACCACCCCGAAACAGCGCCCTGGATGAACAAGTTCTATTCGATCAACGACGGCTGGCAGTCCGAGGACCGGCGGAAACTCCTCGCGTTCGCCCGCGACCTGCTGAACTCCGACTACGCCGGTCACCGCCTGACTTTCCAACTCTTCGCCCAATCGCCGCCCTTCGCCAACCTCGCCGCCGTCTACCGCTCCTTCGACTGGAACGAGGCCTTGGAGAAGACGCAGAAAGCCGCCGGGCTCTCCGACCGGGTGCTCCCGGAGAAACGCCAGGCCGGCGAGTTGACGGGAGCGCCCGCGTGACCCACACCCGCCTCCGCACGTTCAACACCCGGGACACCTACCCGGAACAAAACCTCGACAACGACCTCTGCCAAGCGGTCGTCGCCGGCAATACCGTTTACCTGCGCGGTCAGGTTGGGCAAAATCTCGACACCGCCGCGTCGGTCGGCACCGGCGACGTCGCGGCTCAAACCGAGCAGGCGATGGCCAACGTCGCCCAACTCCTCAAGGAAGCCGGCGCCGAACTCGACGACATCGTCAAGATCGTCATCTACCTCGTCGACCCCCGCTACCGCGAGCCCGTCTACCGGGTCGTCGGTCGCTGGCTCAAGGGCGTCTACCCGGTCTCGACCGGCGTCGTCGTTACCGCCCTGGCCCGCCCGGAATGGCTGGTCGAGATCGACGTGACGGCGGTGAAGCAGGGCTGAGTGGCGAGCTTCGAGCTTCGAGCTCCGAGCTTGGCCCGTCGAGGAAGGCGTCGGACATGAGGAAAGGCGTGAAATGACACAGACAAGCTCGAAGCTCGAAGCTCGAAGCTCGCCACTCTTGGTGCGGCCATGACCTTCTCCCTCGTCGCCCGCTGCCCGCGCACCGGCATGTTCGGCGTCGTCATCTCGTCCTCGAGTCCGGCGGTGGCGGCGCGGTGTGCGCACGCGCGCGCCGGCGTCGGGGCGGTGACCACGCAGAACGTGACCGACCCCCGGTTGGGACCGCGGTTGCTGGACGCGATGGAGCGGGGGTTGGGCGCGGCGGTGGCGATGAAGGAGGTCGTTGCCGGAGCGGAGTTTGCCGAGTTTCGCCAGTTGACGGCGGTCGATGGATCGGGCGGAACGGCGTCGCATTCCGGTGCGCGCACGCTCGGGACGTATCGGGCGGTGGAGGGAGACGGCGCGGTTGCCGCCGGGAATTTGTTGGCGTCACCGGACGTGCCGGCGGCGATGGTCGGCGGTTTCATGGCGCGGGAGCAGGACGATCTGGGCGACCGGCTTATCTACGCGCTGGGCATGGGACTGGCGGCGGGCGGTGAGGAGGGACCGGTCCACTCCGCGGGGCTCGTGCTCGTCGATCGGGTGCCGTGGTACGTGGCCGATCTGCGGGTCGATTGGTCGGACGATCCGATCGGGGACCTGGCCCGGTTGTGGGAATTGTGGAAACCGCAGATGCAGGACTATGTGACGCGCGCGCTGAATCCGCTGGCAGCACCGGGTTTCGGGGTACCGGGCGATCCCACGAGGAGCGGGCCGGCGGCACGGTGATCGAGCCGCAACTCGGGTAAGACTTCATCGACGGCCACCGTTGGAACGGATTGTGCGGGCGAAGAATTGGTACCTTTAGCGGCGCGCAGGACCGATTCGCCGACGATCGGAGGACGACGTGGAGCGACCAAGGGCACGCGCAACCGGCGCGGCGGCCGTGGTCGTCGCCGTCGTCCTGGTCCTGATCTTCGTCGGGTCGCGGGGTCTGCGCGATTTCGACTCCACGCTGATCGGGTACGCGGTGGCCACCGTCTTCGCGATCGCCGCCCTCACCTACCGCTACACCCTCTGGCTCGGCCGTCCGCCCACCTGGCGCTACTTCCGCGCCGGTTGGACCGAATTCCTCTCCTGGCGCAATTTCCGCCGCTACACCCTGCTCATCCCCAAAGCCTGGTGGACCGACATCTTCGGCCAGACATTCATCCGCAAGCGCAGCCCGACTCGCTGGCTCGCCCACATGGCGATCTTCTGGGGTGTGATCGTCTCGTTGCTGGTGACGGTGCCGCTCACCTTCGGCTGGTTCCACTTCACGCTGGTTGGCACCGACCGCTACAAGGCGTGGTTTTTCGGACTGCCGATCATCACCTTCCCGATCGAGGCCGGAACCGGGTTCGCTATCTTCCACATCCTCGATTTCTCCGCGATCGTCCTCATCGCCGGTCTCGTCCTCGCCATCCGGCGGCGCATCGTCGACGTCGGTCTGCTGGCGACCCAACGCTTCGGGTTCGACGTGCTCCCCCTGTTCCTCCTCTTCGCGATCGCGGTCACGGGTCTGGCGCTGACCGTTTCCTACGAGTGGTGGGGCGGGCGCTTCTACTGGTTCCTGGCCTTGACGCATCAGGTCGTCGTCGTCGCCTGGCTCATCTCGCTGCCGTTCGGCAAGTTCTTCCACATCGTCCAGCGCCCGGCGAGTATCGGCGTCACCCTTTACCAGCAGGTCAACCAGGATGTACCGCTCTACCATGACGCCCCCGGCGACACCGCCGGCGCCTGCCGTCGCTGCGGTCGCGACCTGCCCTCTCCCCGCTTCGTCGCCGATCTGACCGCGGTGCTGCGCGATCTCGGCCAGGACTACGACCTCGGCGCAGACCGTGGTCACCTGCAGGACTACTGCCCGACCTGCAAGCGCGTCCTCCGCGGCGAGGCGTACTACGGCCTGATGGGAAACCGGTTCCTTTGAGTCGTTAGTCGTTAGTCGCTAGAACGGAGTCGCACGAACTGTCGTCGTGACACCTGAGACCCGAGATTGACGACTAACAACTAACGACTAACGACTAACGACTGGGTGCGAGATGTCGGTCAACAAGGACTCGTTCATACCGGCGCGAGACGTCAATTACGACTTCCAGGGTGTCGGACCCCCGCCCGAAGGATGGGGCGCGGCGACGCACTTGCCCGACAATCTCGTCCCCACCCACTGCGCCTTCTGCGGCGTCCAGTGCGGCATGTACCTGCGGGTCGAGGACGGGCAGGTGGTCGGGGTCGAACCGCGCGATTTTCCGCACAACCGGGGTTCGCTCTGCCCGAAGGGCGTCGTCGCCTACCAGCAGGCGGGACACCCGGACCGGCTCCTTTACCCCATGATCCGGCACGGCGGCAAAAGCGGCCAACTGGAGCGTGCCACCTGGGACGAGGCGCTCTCCTACGTCGTGGACCGCTGGCAGGCGATCCAGCGCGACCACGGCAAGGACGCGGTCGCGATCTACAGCGGGTCCTCGATGACCAACGAGAAGTGCTACCTGATGGGCAAATTCGCCCGCGTCGGTCTCGGTACCCGCCACGTCGACTACAACGGTCGCCTCTGCATGTCCTCGGCCGCGGTCGCCTACGACCGGGCGTTCGGGCTCGACCGGGCTCCCCTGCCGCTGACCGACGTCCCGCTCGCCGACTGCATCCTGATCGTCGGCTCCAACGTCGCCGAGTGTTTCCCGGTCGCGATGCAATGGATCTGGCGCGCCCGCGACCGCGGCGCGAGTCTGATCGTGGTCGACCCACGGGAAACACCGATCGCCCGCACCGCCGACCTCTGGCTGCCGGTCCGGCCGGGCACCGACACCGCGCTCCTCAACGCGATGCTCCGCGTCGTCGTCCACGACGGGTTGGTGGACGAGGACTACCTGCGGACGCGGACGACCGGTTGGGACGAGGTGCGGGAGGCGGTCGAAGCCTACCCGCCCGAACTGGCCGAACGCATCTCCGGCGTGCCCGCCGCCCGGATCGTCGCCGCCGCTCGCCTCTACGGTCGAGCGGCGACCTCGCTGATCATGCACGCCCGTGGCATCGAGCACAGCACGCACGGCGTCGACAACTGCCTCGCCTGCATCAACCTCGCCCTGGCACGCGGGCAGGTCGGCAAACCGGGCGGCGGCACGATGATGATCACCGGCCAGGGCAACGGTCAGGGCGGGCGGGAGATGGGCCAGAAGGCCAACCAACTCCCCGGCTACCGCCACATCGACGTCCCGGCCGATCGCGAGTACACCGCGGGTGTCTGGGGTGTCCCGGCGGCGGAACTGCCGTGGGAAGGCGCGGCGGCCACCGAGATGGTCCACCTGATGGCCGACGGCGAGATCAAATCGTGCCTCGTCGTCTGTTCGAACCTGATGGTCTCGCTCCCGGACAACGCCGTCGTGCAGCGGGCCCTGGCCAATCTCGATCCGCTGGTGGTGATCGACTTCTTCCTCTCGGAGACCGCCGAACTGGCCGACGTCGTGCTCCCCGGCGCGGTCTGGTGCGAAGACGAAGGGACGACGACCAATCTGGAAGGCCGGGTCATCAAGATCAACGAGGCGGTCGCCCCGCCCGGCGAGGCGCGGCGCGATTGGGAGATCGTCGTCGACCTCGCCCGCCGTCTCGGTCGCGAGCACCTGTTCCCCTACCGCTCGGTCCGCGACATCTGGGAGGAGTTGCGGATCGCGACGAAGGGCGGGATGGCCGACTACGCCGGCATCACCTGGGAAAAGATCGACGCCCAGGGCGGCGTCTTCTGGCCCTGTCCAACGGACGACCACCCCGGCACGCCGCGCCTCTTCACCGAGCGGTTCGCCCACCCCGACGGCAAGGCGCGCCTGTTCGCCATCACCTACCGACCGCCGGCCGAAGAACCGGGCGACGGCTATCCCTTCCGCCTGACCACCGGGCGCGTCGTCTACCACTACCTCAGCGGCACCCAGACCCGCCGTCTCGGATTTCTCAACAGCCAGGCGCCGGAACCGTGGGTCGAGATCCACCCCCAGGCCGCCGCCCGCCTCAGCATCGCCAACGACGAAGTCGTCAGGGTCCGCACCCGGCGCGGCGAGATGGACGTCAAGGCACTCGTCGTCCCCACGATCCGGCCCGACACCCTGTTCATCCCCTACCACTACGGTCACCGCCTGGCCGCCAACCAACTGACCAACGCCGCCACCGATCCGAACGTCAAAATCCCGGAATACAAAGTCTGCGCGGCGACGGTGGAGAAACTGGGGGCGCCGGCACCGGCCGCGAGCCCGGACGGGGTGGTCGAGAACTTCACCCCGGCCAACGCCCCGAAGATGTTCCCCTACGCCGTCGGCGAAACGAAAGACCCGGCGTCGAAGCGGGGGAAAGCTCACTAGGGGTCAGGGGTCGGGGGGGGGGGGGGGGGGGGG
>DATBFX010000018.1:0-2051 GCA_036558305.1 Thermomicrobiales bacterium
TCGGCCCGGTTCGAGGTCGTCTCGACCCGCCAGACCTTCGAGCTCCTCGGTATCTACGGCGCCCCGCCCGCGTAGCCCGCCATGGCAGCGACCGCGGAGATTCCCCATCCCGCCACGCGACTGCCCTTGCTGGCCCTGATCGCCGCGAACGCCGTTTCGCAGATCGGCAGCATGCTGACCACCGTCGCCCTCCCCTGGTTCGTTCTCCAGACCACCGGCAGTCCCGCCAAAACGGGTCTGACCGGGTTCTTCGTCGCCCTCCCCCACTTCGTCGCCGGCATCGCCGGCGGCAGCGTCGTCGATCGCATGGGCTTCAAACGCGCCAGCGTCGTCGCCGACGTCGTCAGCGGTTTCGGCATCGTCGCCATCCCGCTGCTCTACGCCACGGTCGGGCTCGCCTTCTGGCAGCTCCTCGTCCTGGTCCTGCTCGGCGCCCTTCTGGAGGTGCCCGGCCTCACCGCGCGCCGCTCGCTCCTCCCGGAATTGGCCGCCCTGGCCGGACAACCCTTGGAACGCGCCAACGCCGCCTACGAAGGCAACCAGTACCTCTCGCTCCTGCTCGGTCCGCCCCTCGCCGGTCTCCTCGTCGCCCGGTTCGGCGCCGCCAACGTCCTCTGGCTCGACGCCGCCTCGTTCGCACTCTCGGCACTGGTCGTGACCGTCGCCATCCCCGGTGCGGCCGTCCGGGTGACCCGCCGGCAGGCGGGCCGTTTCCGGGACGACCTGCTGACCGGTTGGCGGTTTCTGCGCGACGATCGCCTGCTGCGCGCCCTCGCGATCTCGGTCGCCGTCACCAATTTCCTCGGTTCGCCCTTCGTCGCGGTCATCCTGCCGGTCTACGCCGCGCGGGCGTACGGCGACGCCACGGATCTCGGGTTCCTGATCGCCGCGTTCGGCGCCGGCGCGCTGGTCGGCGCGGTCGTCTTCGCGGCGATCGGGCACCGCCTGCCGCGGCGGGCGACCTGGATCGTCGCCTACTGCCTGGTCCCCCTCGAATTCTGGGTCCTGGCGATCGATCCGTCGCTCACGACCGCCGCCGCCGTGCTCTTCGTGGTCGGCGTCACCGGGGGACCGCTCAACCCGCTCCTGGTGACGGTCCGCCACGAGCGCATCCCCGCCGAACTCCGCGGTCGCGTCTTCAGCACCTTCTCCGCGATCAGCTCGGTCGCCATCCCGCTCGGGATGGTCCTCCAGGGCAGCCTCATCGAGTGGATCGGTCTCCACGGCACGATCGTCGTCCTGGCCGTCTCCTACCAGCTCATCGGCCTCGGCATGCTCTTCGTTCCCGCGTTCCGCGCGATGGACCGACCGCCGTCCCACGGTGCCACCGACGTCGCCACTCCCCCCTCTATGGCAGGCTCGTCCCGAGGGTGAGCAGGGGTCAAACCCCGCCGATGGCCGTAGGGGAGGGCCTCCGTGCCCTCCCGGTCTGACGATCGCATCGGCTCCCGTGTGAGTTGGCGCCCGCGAGCACGGGAGGGCAGCGTCCTTCCCTACCGAAAACGCCGACACGCACCCTCGTCACCGTCGTCGGCGGAATGGACGGACAGTCGATCCATCCGGATTGGCAGGCACGATTCGGATAGCGGCGCTCGGCGGTCGCCCCTAACATCGGGCGCACCGGGATACGCGACGACGATCCGAAACCCCGCCTCGCCGGCGGAGCGCGGGCGGGGGACGACGCTGCCATGAAGCGGAAAGAACTGGCCGCCCTGCTGCTGCTCGCCGCGCTCTGGGGTGCACCGTTCCTCTTCTACCGCGTCGCCACTCCCGTCCTCGGTCCGGTCGTGCTGGTTTTCCTGCGGGTGGTGGTGGCCGGGGCGGCCCTGCTCGCCTATGCCGCCGCCTCCGGCCGCGCGGCGAACTGGCGACCCAGGCTCCGCGCCTTCTCGTCCTCGGTGCCCTCAATGCGGCGCTGCCGTACGTGCTGATCGCCTCGGCGGAGTTGCACATCACCGCCTCCCTTGCCGCCATCCTGAACGCGACCACGCCGCTCTTTACCGCGGTCGTCGCCGCGCTGCTGCTGAGGGAACGCCTCACCGCGCGGACCG
>DATBFX010000019.1:0-15863 GCA_036558305.1 Thermomicrobiales bacterium
TTGCCTTCGGGGCGGTTCCGTTCGTCCACGGCACGCGGTCCGTCGCCGCTCAGGCCGATTCCGCCTCGATCATCATCGGGACCCTGGGCGAAGCCCAGACGATCAACCCCTACCTGACCAGCGAGACCGAGGGGCAGTGGCGCTGCAAGATGCTCTTCGACGAGTTCGTCCGGGCCAATCCCGCCACCTACCTCCCCGAACCAGGGCTGGCTGCCGAGTGGTCCGTCAACGGACTGGTCTTCACCTTCAAGCTGCAACCGAACGCCAAGTTCTCCGACGGCAGCGACGTCACGGCCGACGACGTCGCCTTCACGATCAAGGGCTACCTCGCCAAGACCACCGCCTCACCCCGCCAGGACAAATTCCTCTCGATCGCCGGCGCCCAGGAATACGCCGACGGCACCGCCCAGGACGTCGCCGGGATCAAGGTCGTCGATCCGAAGACCCTCGAGATCACCCTGGCCAAATCCGACGCGCCGTTCCTCTACAACATGCGCTGGGTCAGCGTCCTGCCCAAGAAACTCCTCGACGGCAAGAATCTGAACGACGATCCGTTCTTCTCGAATCCGGTCGGCGCCGGTCCCTACGTCTTCCAGTCGTGGGACACCGGCGGCGACTTCGTCATGACTCCCAACCCGAACTACTGGCAGGCCAGCAAACCCTCGCTCACCTCCGTTACCCACCGCGTCATCGCCGATGCGAACAGCCTCGTCCTCGCCCTCGAAGCGGGCGACATCGATGCCTCGAACTACCCGGCTCCCACCGCGAAGGAGCAGTTGGACAAGAACCCGGACCTCGATGTCCTCGTCCCGCCCTTCACCAACCCGGACGGCATCTACTTCAATTGCACGCACGAGTGGTTGGGCAAGAAAGAGGTGCGCAAGGCGATCGCGATGGCGATCGACACCAAGCAGTTCGCCGCCGATGCGCTGCTCGGCCTCGGCAAACCGGGTATCGGTCCGATTGCCCCCGACAATTGGGCCTTCGACAAAGAGTTGCAACCGATCCCCTACGATGTCGAGGGCGCGAAGCAGTTGCTGGCACAGGTCGGAATGCCGGCGGGCACCAAGATCAGGATGATGGTCAACCAGGGCAACGTCCTCCGCGAGGACTGGCTGACCTTCACCCAGCAGGCGGTCAAGGAGATCGGGATCGAGATCGAACCCGAGGTCATCGAGTGGGCCACCCTCGTCAACCGGGTGACCGTCGACCGCGACTTCGATGCCGTCGGCGTGCCTTTCGCCGGTGTCACCGCCGAACCGAGCGAGCTCTACGACCAACTCCACACCGGTGCCTCCGGCAACTACCAGAGCTACAGCAACCCGGACATGGACGCCCTCCTCGAACAGGCCCGCCAGGAACTCGACACCGACGCCGCCAAAGCCCTCTACAAACAGATCCAGGCCATCTACATGGACGACGTCCCGATGTTCTCCGCCTGGTATCGGCCCTTCCTCCACGTCGCCAAGAAGTCCTTTACCGGCTTCACCGACAGCGCCGCCTACGGTCTCTTTCACACGCTCGAAGACTGGACCGTGTCGGCATAACGGAGTGGCAAGTTTCAAGTGGCAAGTGCCAAGTGGCAAGTGCCAAGTGGCAAGTGCCAAGTCGTGATCTCTACTTGCCACTTGAAACCTGCCACTCGCCACTCTGAGGAACCCCATGAACAGCGGGATCTGGGCCTACCTCGCGCGGCGCGCGCTTTTCCTCGTGCCGTTGATGTTCGGCCTCAGTCTCCTCATGTTCCTCCTGATCCACGCCGCCCCCGGCGATCCCGTTCTGGCGATGATGGGGGAGCGTGCGGCGAGCAATCCCCAGTACGTCGAACAGACCCGCAAGAACCTCGGCCTCGACAAACCCCTGCCGGTGCAATACCTCTACTGGCTGCGCCGGATCGTCCTTCACGGCGATCTCGGCAAGGCCTACACCTTCAACAACAAACCGGTCATGACCCTCATCGGCGAGCGCTTCTGGTCGACCGTCGAACTCCAGGCGATCGCCCTCTTCCTCGGTCTGCTCATCGCGATCCCCGTCGGCATCATCTCCGCCACCCGCCAGTACTCCACGATCGACAACACCGTTACGGTCGGATCGTTTCTTGGGCTGGCACTCCCCAACTTCTGGCTCGCGCTGCTCCTGCAGGTCTGGATCGGTGTCAGACTCGGGTGGTTGCCCGTCATCAGCACGGGGCAGGCCGACGCGCCGTTTCCCGAACGCCTCAAATACTTCATCATGCCGGTGATCGTCCTCGCCCTGCCCAACATCGCCTACTTTGCCCGCTTCATGCGTTCCTCGATGCTCGAAGTCATCAACCAGGACTACGTCACCGTCGCCCGCGCCAAGGGACTCGACAAACGCGCGGTCCTCTACCGCCACGCCCTCCGGAATGCCTTGATCCCGATGGTCACGGTCGTCGGCTTGCAACTTCCCCGCATCCTCAGCGGTGCGGTCATCATCGAGCAGATCTTTGCCTGGCCGGGGTTGGGCGACCTCGCCTACAAGGCCATCGGTCAACGCGACTACCCGGTCATCCTGGCGATCACCCTCCTCAGCGGCGCCGCCGTCATGGTCGTCAACCTGGTGACGGACCTCGTCTACGTCCTCATCGACCCGCGCGTCTCGCTGACCGGCGGGGCTGGGGGCTAGGGGTCAGGGGCTAGGAGACACGCATGGACGCAAACGCAACCACGGCCCGCGCCGTCCCCAGCCCCCAGCCCCTCGCCCCCAGCTCCCTCGACGGCGTCGCGCACCGCCGCAAATGGGCAACCCTCCGCCGCTTCGCCGAAAACCGCTTGGCGGTCATCGGCGCGTGCATCATTCTGGTCCTGTACGTCCTCGCCCTTTCCGCTCCTTGGATCGCCCGCTATCCCTACGACCAGATTCAGTCGGGTATGCGTGACAAACCGCCCTCCGCGGAGCACTGGTTCGGGACGGACCGCAACGGCCGCGATGTCTATTCGCGGCTCCTCAAAGGCGGGCAGGTTTCGCTCGCCGCCGGGTTCGCCTCGGTCGTCATCATCATGACCGTCGGCGTCGTCCTCGGTGCCGCCGCCGGGTTCTTCGGCGGGGTGATCGACGGCGGAATCATGCGCTTCACCGACATCCTCCTCTCGGTGCCGCAACTCCTGCTGTTGATCACCGCGGCCGCCCTTTTCCACCCCGGTCTCAAAACCACCGTGATCGTGATCGGTCTCACGTCGTGGCCCGGCACCGCCCGCCTGGTTCGCGGTCAGTTCCTCGCGCTGAAGGGCCAGGAATACGTCACGGCCGCGCGCGCGATCGGCGCCGGACCGACGCGGATCATGGTCGGTCACCTCTTCCCCAACTCGCTCGCCATCATCATCGTCCAGGCGACCCTCTGGCTCTCCTACGCGATCATCCTCGAAACCAGTCTCAGCTACCTCGGTCTCGGCGTCGTCATCCCCACCCCCTCCTGGGGCAACATGCTCCAGGACGGACAGCGCGAGATGATCGCCGGCGCCTGGTGGCTCACCCTCTTCCCCGGTCTCGCCATCTTCCTCACCGTCCTCGCCTTCAACCTGATGGGCGACGGTCTCCGCGATGCCCTCGACCCCCGCCACCGCCGCCGGTAAGGGTACGGTTCGGCCCCCCCGGCCCCCCAATCCTGGGGGGTGAACGAGTGCGCGCTCTTTGAACGCCGCCCTCAAGGGCGCGCCCCTTCGTCACCCCCCAGGATTGGGGGGCCGGGGGGGCCGAACCGCCGACCTTCCTTGATCGTCGTCTCGATGTCCGCCATCATGGACGGTCGAATCGAGGCGCCGCTCGTCGGGATCGGCGCGAGAGGCCATGCGTGAGGTACCCCATTGAGTTCCAACGGAAAACCGGGATCGACGGCCCCGTCCCCAACCGTCCCCCGCGTCGTCATCGTCGGCGGCGGTTTTGCCGGGTTGAGCGCGGCCCGCGCCCTCGCCGAAACCCCGGTCAAGATCACCCTGATCGACCGCCGCAATCACCACCTCTTCCAGGCCCTCCTCTACCAGGTTGCCACCGCCGCCCTCGCCGCCACCGACATCGCCTCGCCGATCCGTTCGGTCCTCCGTCAGCAGCAGAACGTCGAGGTGCGCCTGGCCGACGTCACCGCCGTCGACGTCGCCGCCCGCTGCGTCGTCATGGGCGACGAACGCCTCGGTTACGACTACCTGGTCCTCGCTGCCGGCGCCGGTCAGTCGTATTTCGGTCACGACGAGTGGGCGCCTCTGGCGCCGGGGTTGAAGAACCTCGACGACGCCCTCGAGATCCGCCGCCGCGTCCTTTGGGCCTTCGAAGCTGCCGAGCAGACCGAGGACGCCGCCACCCGCGATGCTCTACTCAGCTTCGTCGTCGTCGGCGGCGGGCCGACCGGCGTCGAACTCGCCGGCGCCCTGGCCGAACTCTCCCGCTTCAGTCTCGCCCGCGACTTCGACCACATCGACCCGGCCGTCGCCCGCGTCTACCTGCTCGAAGGCGCGGACCGCCTTCTGCCCGCCTTCCGCGAAAAACTCGGTCGGGTTGCCCAGCGCGAGTTGGAGCGACTCGGTGTCCGCGTCCGCACCAAAACCCTCGTCACCGGCGTCGACCGCGACGGCGTCCTCGTCGGCGCGGAGCGCATCCCCGCCCGCACCGTCCTCTGGTGCGCCGGCGTCGCCGCGTCTCCCCTCGGCAAAACGCTCGGTTTGGCGGTCGATCGCGCCGGTCGCGTCCCCATCCTGCCCGATCTGACGATCGAAGGCCACCCCGAGGTCTTCGTGGTCGGTGACATGTCCTCTCTCAGGGACGCCAGAGGCAACCCCCTCCCCGGTCAGGCCCCGGTCGCCATCCAGGAGGGCCGCTGGGCCGCCGCCAACCTCGCCCGCGCCGTCGCCGGCGAACCGTTGCAACCCTTCCGCTACGTCGACGAGGGCATGATGGCGACGATCGGCCGCAGCTCCGCCGTCGCCTATTGGAAGGGCCGCGAGTGGTTCGGTTTGCTCGCCTGGCTGATCTGGAGCACCGTCCACATCTTCCGCATCATCGAATTCAAGAACCGCGTCTTCGTCTTCCTCCGCTGGATCTGGGCCTATCTCACCTATCACCGCGGCGCCCGCGTCATCGCCAGCGAACGCCCGCCGGACACGATCGGCGAAGCGGTCGGTCGGTAGCAACGGCCCCCACTTCGGGGGCCGTCACCACGCCCTCCGCAACGCCGACCGCGCCGCAAAATACCCCGACATCCCGTGCGCTCCGCCTCCCGGGGGCGTCGACGACGAGCACAGATACAACCGCTTGTTCGGCGTCGCGTACGGATCGCGACGCGGCACCGGGCGCGTAAAGAACTGCCGGAGGTCCTGCAATCCGCCGTTGATGTCGCCGCCGACGTAGTTCGCGTCGTGGTGTTCGAGATCGGCCGGACTCATCGTCGACCGGGCCAGGACCAGGTCGCGGAAACCGGGGGCGAAGCGTTCGATCTGGGCCTCGATCCGCGCCGTCATGTCCACGGTCGAGCCGGAGGGCACGTGGCAGTAGCCCCAGAGCGCCTGCTTGCCGGTTGGGGCGCGGGTCGCGTCGAAGAGACTCTGCTGGGCGATCAGGACGAAGGGGCGTTCCGCGGGTTGCCCGGCCGCGACGGCACGCTCGCTCGCCGCGATCTCCTCGATCGTCCCGCCCAGATGGACCGTCCCGGCCAGCCGGCAGGCTTCGGCCGTCCACGGCACCGGGCCGGCGAGCGCCCAATCGACCTTGAAGACGCCGGGGCCGTAGCGAAAACGCCCGAGTTGCCACCGGTACAGCCGCGGCAGCGCCTCGCCCGCGATCGCCAGAAGCTGGTGCGGGGTCACGTCGAAGAGGACCGCACCGGTTTCGCCGATCTGGTCGAGCGAGGAAACCCGGACACCGGTGCACGTCTCGCCGCCCAACGTACGGAGGTGTGCCGCCAGGGCGTCGGCCAGCCGTTGCGAGCCGCCGCGAGGATACGGCCAACCGGTAACGTGCCCCAGCAGCCCGATCACCAGCCCAAACGCGGCGGTCGTCGGCTGCTCCAATCGCAGCATCGAGTGCGCGGCCATCCCGGCCAGCAATCCGGAGGCACGCTCGCAGTCGAACCGCGACCGCGCCAGGCCGACCGCCGAGCGCAACGCCGACAACCCGAAGCGCGCCATCGCCAGCGGGTGGCGCGGTAACCGGAACGGCCCGAGCAACTGCGGAACCAGGAACTCCGCGTCCGCCAGGATCGGCGCCATCAGGCGGCGGTAGGCCGCGCCGTCCTTGCCCAGGGATTCGGCGGTCGCGTCCAGCGAGCGGGCGAGGACCGCCGCCGTGCCGTCGTCGAACGGGTGCGCGAGCGCCAGCGGCGGCTCGATCCACTCCAACCCGTAGTCGGCCAGCGGCAGCGTTTTGAAAAACGGCGAGGCCGCCGCCAGCGCGTGGATCGCCGAGCAGACGTCGTGGACGAAACCCGGCAGCGTCAACTCCGCCGAGCGACACCCGCCGCCGATCGTCGGCTCGGCTTCCAACACGCGCACGGAGTGCCCCGCCTGCGCCAGGGCGATCGCGGCGGCCAACCCATTCGGACCCGACCCGACGACGACCGCGTCGGCTCGGGTTTTGATCCCGGAACGCGCGCTCACACCCCCTGGCTCACCGTGGGCCCGTCCGCCGGTTGACGTCGCACCATGCGACCGACGCGACGCACCGGCGTCGCCGCGATGTAGAGGGCGGTCCGGATCGCGGCGTTGTGCCAGACGTTCGTCACCCGCCGCCACTGGTAGCGCGTGTCGACGCACTCGACCGTCGTCTGCGCCTTCGCCTGCACGCCGAACCGGGCCGCGACGTTCTGCAACGTCTGCTCCCAGAAGCGGTTTTCGAGCCGGTGCCCGAAGAGGACCATGCCGACTTCGTAGAACGGATCGCTCGCGCGCATCAGGATCTCGGCCTGGGCGATCGTGACCCCGTCCTCCACGAGCGACGAGAAGGTGATCCACCCGGAAAAGATGTGCCCCTGCGGCGTCATCAGGGTGAACGATTCGTCGTCCGCGTAGAGCACCAGTACCCCGGTCGACAACTTGGTCCCACCGGGGGTCATCAAGTTGAGATTCAGGACGGCGACCTCGCCGGGTTCGATCCTGGTCAGCGGTCCGTAGAACCGGTTGCCCTTGGGCCAGAACTCGCCGAAGTGCTCCTTCCACGTCTTGACCACGTCGAGCGGCGTGACCTCGGCGCCCTCCAGGCGGACCCTGTGCAGCTTGCGCCACATCCGCCCGAACCCCTGGATCGGGCTGTTCACCCGCGTCCCCTCGACGTTGATGTTGATCGCGTCCGCGGGGATCCGCGACTCGATCACGTCGAGCTCCGTCACCGGTTTCGCCCAATACCCCACATCGCTCGGCGCCACACTCTCAACCGCCACCGGCGCCCCTTTCCCCCCGTCCGTCTGCCCGTCTGTCCGTCTGTCCGTCTGTCCGTCCATAACCTCTCCCACTCTCGCGTCTCCCGACGGAATTACGCCTCGTTCGCGGCCGCGATGGCCTCGGCTTCGCTCCCGTAGATGTGGATCGCCTCGTTCAAGCGCGTCAGCGCGAAGATGTCGCGGTAGTGATCGCTCAGGCCGAAGGCATACAGCTTCTGCTCCTGCCGGTTCGCCCGCACCAGCAGCGTCACCAGCAGACCGATGCCGCTACTGTTCATGTACGCCAGCGCCGTAAAGTTGAGCACGATCGCCTTCGTCGAGGGACCGCTCGCCTTGCCGTACGCCTCGGTCAGCGCCGGCTCGCTCTGCCGCGTCACCGACCCGGCGATGTCGATCACGCTGACCCGCTCGTCGATCGTGCGCACATTCGTCGTGGTCGTCGTCTCAACCATCCACCCATCCCCCGATTCCGAACTCCAGATCGCACCGCAACCAACACCGCTCGGTGGTACCTCGGCACCACGACCCCAATCGTGCCCCCTGGCATCGCCGGTCGCAATACTTCAACTATACGGTATCGCCATCAATCACGGGACATGCCCCTACGCTAATCGACGTACCGCCAGCGGCGCCTCGGCGACCGCGGCCGCCTCGTCGGTCAGGTGCACGACCAATTCCACGACGTAGCCGTTTGCAGTCGTCGTCCGCTCGACGGCATCGACCATCTGGTCGGTTAGAAACATGCCCCACCCACGGGGGGATTGCCGCCCCGCCAGTTTCGCCGCCAAATCCGGCGGTTCCACCGCGTCATCGGGCAATCCGGCTCCCCGATCGGTGACCCGCACACGCAGGTCCGTTCCCGCGAGGAGAACCTGGACGTCGACGGGTACGTCGGGCCGGTTGCGGTTGCCGTGCTCGGTCGCGTTCATCACCGTCTCCGCGACCGCGGTCTTCAACCGCTCCAATCGGCGCGCCGACAACCCCAGTCCGCTCACCGCCTCCTCGACCCGCTCCATCGCCTCCATCTCGTTCCCGGCCACGCTGGGGAGATCAAACTCGGCCAGCACCCGGGCCGGTTCCGGCAGGCGGGCCAGCGTCACCAGCGTGAAGTCGTCCTCCTGGTCCCACTCCGGACCGGCGAACCGCCCGTGCTCGGTCCGAACCGCCTCGATCAGACCGGACCCGCCGCTCAGACCGGCCAGAAACGCCTTCAGGTGCGGTCCGCCGAACATCGTCCCGTCCGGCGCGTGCGTTTCGAGCAACCCGTCGCTGTAGAAGAGCACCGTCTCGCCGGGCGCCAGCGTCACCTCCTCCTCGTCGTAGGTCACCGCGGGCATCATCCCGAGCGGAAACCCGCTGGCGCGCAGTTCCGCCACGCCGCGTGCTCCGAGCAGGTGGGGCGCGGTTTGGCCGGCGTTGGCGAACCGCAACCGTCCGCTGGCCGGATCGAGGATGGCGAAGAAGCAGGTGACGAACGTCCCCGGCGGCAGTTGCGCCGCCAGCGCCTCGTTGACCCGCGCCAGTACCTGCGCCGGCAGCACCAGGCGTTGCGCCGACGCCCGCAGCAACGTCCGGGCCGTCGCCATCATCAACGCCGCCGGCACGCTCTTGTCGCTCGCGTCGCCGAAGACGATCCCGAGCAGATCGCCCGGCAACGGGATGAAGTCGTAGAGATCGCCGCCGACCACCCGCGCCGGTTGGTAGTGCGTCGCGATCTGCCAGCCCGCAAGCGCCGGCAATTCCTTCGGCAGCAGACTCCGCTGGATCGCCTGCGCAATCCGCAACTCCTCGGCGTTGCTCTCCCAGGCCCGCTCCGACGCCTCGTGCTGGTGTGTCAGCCAGGCAATCCGCAAGGCAGCCGCCGCGTACGCCGCCAAATCCTCCAGCCATCGCCGGTCGTCCACCCCGTAACCATCACTCCCACCGCCGGGACCGAGCACCATCAACCCGACCAGCGCACCCTGACTGACGAGTGGCACGACCAACTCGGCGCCCATCCCGCGCCATTCGTCCAGGACCGGCGAGGCGACGTCCGCCGTGGCGACTGCCAGGGTTCCACCGTGCCGCAACGCGTAGCCCACCAGCGGGTCCTCCGGCGCGATCGGGGGTGCGGCGCCGAGACCGTGATCGAGCCGGAGTTCCACGAACGAGGGTTGCAGGCAGGCTTCGACCGTCCGCAGCAACGCCGCCGCGATCTCCTCGGCCGTGTGCTCCTGGCGGAGATAATCCCGAAATGCCACGAACGCGGAATCGGTCATCGCCCCTGACCCACCCCACCGTTCGCCTTCCGGCGAGATGACAGACATCTCACACAAACCCGGCACGTCTTCAGCACCATCGAACTCCCTGGCAAACCGCCGCCATTCTCGACGACCACGATGACGTATCATGGGCGAGGCCGGGTCGTCGCCGCAATGCGCGCCGGTATCCCGAAAGCCCCGTTCCCGATCGGCAATCCGTTTTCGCTCACCCGCGTCTGGTCCCGCATGTCCATTTCGACACCCGTGCTCCGTCGCTCCAATCTGCCGCTGCCGCTCGCGCCGATGATCGATCGCGAGCGCGAACACGACGACGTCATCCAACTCCTGCGGACCCCGACCGTCCGCCTGATCACCCTCACCGGCCCGGGCGGGATCGGCAAAACGCGCCTGGCCGTCGAGGTTGGGCGGGCCGTCGCCGCCGACCCTTCGACAAGCTCAGGGCAGGCGTTCGCCGACGGCGTCGTCTACGTCGCGCTGGACCCGATCCGCGACGTCGCCCTCGTCCTCCCCACCATCGCCCAGACGATCGGGCTCGCCGCGACCGGACGCGACACGATCGTCGCCGAACTCACCGCCTTCCTGGGCGAGCGCCAAATGCTTCTCCTGCTCGACAACTTCGAGCAGGTCGAGGACGCCGCCGCCCAAATTGCCGAACTCCTCGTGGCCTGCCCGAACTTGAAGGTGCTCGCCACCAGTCGCACCCCGTTGGAGGTCTACGGCGAGCGCGAATACCCGATTCCGCCCCTGGCGCTCCCCTCGGACGACGACACGGCCGCTACCGAGACCTTCGCCGCGATCCGCCTCTTCGCCGAGCGCGCCGTCGAGGTCAAACCCGCCTTCGCCCTCACCTCCGACAACACGACGACGGTCGTCGAGATCTGCCGCCGCCTCGACGGGCTTCCACTGGCCATCGAACTCGCCGCCGCCCGCATCAAATTCCTCTCCCCCGACGCGCTGCTCGACCGCCTCTCCTCTCGCCTCGAAGTCCTGACCAGCGGCCCCCGCGACCTCCCCCGCCGCCAGCAAACCCTCCGCGATGCCATCGCCTGGTCCCACGACCTCCTAACCGCCGACGAACGCGCCCTCTTCCGCCGCCTCGCCGCCTTCGCCGGCAGCTTCACGTTGGAGACGGCGGAGGCGGTGGTAGACGGACAGACGGACAGACGGACAGACGGACAGACGGACAGGGAAGACTCGTCGTGCTCTTGTCCGTCTGTCCGTCTGTCCGTCTCCGACCTCGACCTGCTCGCCGCCCTGGTCGACGAGAGTTTGGTCCGGCAGAGCGACGAGGCGAGCGGCGAGACGCGGTTCTCGATGTTCCAGACGATCCACGAGTTCGCGGCGGAGCAACTGGCGGCGAGCGGCGAAGAGGCCGTCGTCCGGCGCGCGCATGCCGAGTTCTTCGCCGCCCTAGCCGAGCGGGCCGCCCCCGAGTTGATCGGCGCCGAGCAATTCGCCTGGCTCGACCGGCTCGACGCCGAGCACGACAACCTCCGCGCGGCCTTGAACTGGACGATCGACCAGGCGGATGCCTCGCTCGCCCAGCGGATCGCCGGGTCCCTCTGGCGGTTCTGGTGGGTGCGCGGTCACGTCGCCGAGGGCAAGCGCTGGTACGACCGCGTCCTCTCCCTTGGCGACGAGACGCCGACGCCCGAGCGCGTCCGCTCGCTCTTCGGCGCCGGCGCGATGGCCGAGCACCTGGGCGATTACGACAGCGCGCCGATCCTGTATCGGGCCGCGCTCGACGCCGCGCGAGCCATCGGAGACCGCTTCATGATCGCCCAATCGACCGAGGCGCTGGGTCTGGTCGCCCAGGATCAAGGGCGGTACGACGAGGCGGTCGACCTGCACAAGCAAGCGCGCGAGATCTTTGCCGAGATCGGGTTCCGCCGGGGACTGGCGAGCACCATCCACAACCTCGGCAGCATCAGCTACTACCGGGGCGACATCGAAGACGCCGAAGCGCGCTACAACGAGACCCTGGAATTGGTCCGCGAACTCGGGGACCAGCGCGCGGCTTCGGTCATCCTCGGCAACCTTGGCGTGATCGCCGCGGCGCGCGGCGACTTCGCGCGGGCGAAGCAGTTGCAAGAAGAGACCCTGGTCCTCACCCGCGCGGCGAAGGACGACGCGGCGACCGCGACCGCCCTGCTCAATCTGGGCGACTCCGAGCGGCAACTCGGCGATCTCGACCGCGCGGCCAGTCTCATCGGCGAAGCCCTGAAGATCTTCGAGGATCAGGGAGCGATGCGGCACGCCGCGATCGCGCTCGTCAGTCTCGGTCAGATCGACCACGACCGCGGCGACACCACCCTTGCCGTCGAGCACCTGGGTCGCGGTCTCGCGCTCTCGCGGAGTTGTCACGACGCGATGCGGACGGCCGCCTTTCTCGAAGCCCTGGGGGTCGAGGCGGCCGGTCTGGGCGATGCGCGGCTCGGCGCCCGTCTGCTCGGGGCCGCGGACGCGCTGCTGACCCAGATCGGCGCCGAGCGCTCTCCCAGCGAGTTGAAAGAACACGCGGGCAACCTCGCCGCCGTCCGCACCGCCGCCGGTCAAGCCACCTTCGACACCGCCTGGGCCGAAGGCGCCGCCGCGTCCCTCGACGCCATCGTCGCCGAGGCCGCCGCTGTCTCTGCCCTCGCCGCTGCACCGTCGCCCGACAGTCCCGCCGACGTTGAGGCCGCGCGCCAAATCGGCCTCACCCGCCGCGAACTCGATGTTCTCCGCCTCTTCGTCGCCGGCCGCTCCAACGCCGAGATCGCCGAATCCCTCGCCATCAGCCTGCCGACCGCGACCGCCCAGATCGGCAATCTCTACACCAAACTCGGCGTCGATTCCCGCGCCGGCGTCACCGCCACGGCTTTCAAACACGGCCTGGTTTAGCGTCGGGCCGCCATGGCGAACTCCGCCGAATGGCGTACCCGTCGCGTGAAGGTGACGGTGAAAAGTACGTTGCGGGGAGGATGCTTGACCGATCATCGTCGCCCACGATGCGATTGCGCGGCGGTGCCATGGGTATGGGCACGACGCCGCATCGCGATCGTCGTCGGAGGCACCATGAAGATGAATCGGCAGGTGCGCACCATCGCGAGCTCGGTTTCGCTGGTCGTCTTGTTCGTGGCGCTCAATTGTGCGGGGTCGACCTCCGCGGCTGCGATCGATCTCCGCGCCACGGAACTTCGGCAACCGACGTTCGACGGTTGGCCGCTGTCGCTTTCCCCGGATGGCCGTCGACTCGCCGTCGCGCGCCCAAGCAAACTCTGCCTCCTCGATGCCGCCACGTTGGCGGAAGAGCACTGCGTCGACATGGCCCCGAAAACCGGGATCGACATGGAGACGCTGGCGTGGTCGCCCGACGGACGGCGCCTTGCCTTCACCGAAGAGGCCCCGCGCTTCCTGATCGACAGCGATCTCTGGGTGCTGGACGCGGAAACGGGGCAGTTGACCGATCTCACCGACGACGGCATCGCCGGTCTGAACAGCGCACTCAAACCCGGCGCCCTGCTCGATTTGGCGCCCGCCTGGTCGCCCGACGGCAGCAAGATCGCGTTTGCCCGCTCCGTCAGCGGCGCGTTCGACTCCTCCGCGCTCTACGTGATCGACGCGAACGGCGGCGACCCCCGCCACCTGACTGGGATCGCCGCGGAACTCTTCGCCGTCGAGGCCGGCGTGCGCTGGGCACCCGACGGCAAGACGATCTACTACTCCGTCCGGGTTCATCAGTCTGCCCAGGGCTTCAACGGCGTCTGGCGCGTCGGCGTGGACGGTCGGAATGCGTCGCGGCTCTTCGACGCCCGCGACGCTCGACAGGGATCGCCGTACCTCGCCGAGCTGTCGGCGCGAGGAACGGCCCTCCTCCTTTACCCGGATGCGGTCTTCGGTCCCATCGATTTCGTCCCCCTGTTCGCCGTTGCCGACCTCACGACCCTCCGGGTGTCGGACATCGTTCCGGTCGATTCGACGCCACTGGGGACCATCGCCGTTGCAACCTTCTCTCCCGATGGATCGCTCCTCCTGCTCGGTGACGGCAACGGTCGCGTCCTGGTGCGGGATGGCGTGAGCGGCAATCAGCGCGTGCTCGTCGAGGAGTTGGACCTTCTGCTCATCCCGAGGGATTTCGGCGGTGGAATGGATTGGGCGACGAACGGTTTGGTGTTCGGCACGACCGGTACCAAGAGCGGGGTCCTGCTGCGTTTGGTGGCAGGCTGATCCGGTCCCGTCCTCCTCCGGCCTGCGGTAAGCTGCTCCGGTCGGATCGGGCGGCGATCCGGGGCCGCGGAGACGGATCGAGGAGGCGCATGGTGGCGAAGGCGAAGGGCGGCGGCAAAAAGAAGGATCAAGTCCTCCCGACGGCGGCGATGGGGCCGCGTGAGACACCGGTTGTCGGTTGGCAGATCGGGCAGGCCGAATACGACCAGCGGATCGAGCGCGTCCGCCGGCAGTTGGAACGGCGCGAGTTGGACGGTCTCGTCCTCTTCCACCCGATCCGGATGGCCTACGTCTCCGGTTTCTTCCACCTCAGCACCGAGCGGCCGATGGCGATCGTCGTCGGTCTGAACGGCGGTCTCGGCGCGCTGATTCCGCAACTCGAGCAGGCCCACATCGCCAAGTCGCCCTCGGTCGAACACGTCAAGGTCTACCCCGAATACCCAACCGGCGGCACCAAGCACCCGCTCCTCCACCTCGCCGACCTGCTCACCGAGATGGGGCTCAACAAGGACGGTGTCCGCCTCGGCTACGACTCGAACGGCTACCTCGACATCAACGGCTACGACGGGCCGCTGCTCTCCGAAGTCGTCGCCGAGGGCGTCGCCACGAGCCGCGCCCGCGACGTGATCGACAAACTCCGCGCCGTCAAGAGTGAGACCGAATTGCGGTTCATCGTCGAGAGTTGCACGTGGGGCAACCTCGCCCACCGGCTGATGCAGGAGAAGATCGAGCTCGGCCGCAACGAGATGGACATCTCCTTCGAAGCCTCGACCGACGCGTCCCGAATGATGATTGCCGCCCTCGGTCCCACCTACCAACCGCTGACGGCGGTCTGGAGCACGCCGGTGCTGACCATGTTCCACGCCGGCGCCAACACCGTCCTCCCCCACGGTCTCGCCAACGCCACCGGCATCCGCCGCGGCGACGTCCTCGTCACCGGCGCCACCGCCGACGTTGGCGGCTACAACTCGGAACTCGAACGGACCATGATCGTCGGCGACCCGTCGCCGGAGTTCGAAAAGTACTTCGACCTGATGATGCAACTCCAGCAAGCCGGGTTCGACGCCCTCCGCCCCGGCCGCACCTTCGCCGACGTCGAAACCGACGTCAGCAACACGTTCAAGTCTCTCGGCGTCGCCGATCTCCAACGCCACCACACCGGCCACGGGATCGGTCTCGAAGGCCACGAATGGCCCTTCATCGACAAGGGCAGTGCCGACGTCCTCGTCGAGGAGAACATGGTCCTCTCCGTGGAACCCGGTTTGTACGTGCCTGGCCTGGCGGGGTTTCGCCACTCCGACACCGTCGTCATTCGGGCGAACGGGGCCGAACGCCTCACCTACTACCCGCGCGATCTGGAGAGCATGATCGTTCGGGTCTGACCCAGCAGCGCTTGGTCAGGCATTGGTCACGTCAGGCGAGCGCCGCTTCCAGGCGCACGGCGAACCGAGACGGCAACGAGATCGCTTGCGAGTTGCTGCCGTCGCCCGCGCGGGCGTGCGCCGCAACGTGCCGTTCGGACCGGGGCCGGTCTACTGGGACGCGCTGACAACCTCGCCCATGGCGGTCATGTAGGCCGTCACCAGTTCCTGCTTTTCGCGTTCCGGCACCTTATAGTAGTCGAGCGCGCGGACGATCTCGTTGCCGACCTCCGCGAACTCGTCGGCCGTGAGGTGGAAGCGTCCGTGGGCCTCGTCCAGCGGCAGACCGGTGTAGGCGACCGGTCCCCCGGCCTTGGCGATGATCCAGACGGTCCGCCAGAACTTCAGGCCCGGCAACCGGGTGGGCGCCTCCGTCTCGTTCCACGCCTTGAGGGCGGGGTTGACGTTGAGCTTGGGATTCGTGATGATCGCGTCGCTGAAGCGGTCGACGACCGCCGCGATGGCGAAGGCACCGCCGAGCCGGTCGTACAGGCTCGGCTCCGGGGTCGCCTCCTGCGCCGCCGGTTCCGCCGCCGCGGCGGTCGCCGGCAGCAGGCCGCGCGCCGCGGCAACACCCGCGATCGCGCCCGC
>DATBFX010000020.1:0-2802 GCA_036558305.1 Thermomicrobiales bacterium
CCGTCGCCCGTTTTCTCGCGCGCCGGCGCCGAAATGCGGTACATCGTCGCCGAACCGCCGGTCGCGACCACGACGACTCGCGCCTTGACCACCGCGCCGGCACCGGTTTGGACGTCCAACACCGTAAAACCGGCCAACTCACCGGTGCGGTCGAAGACGAGGTCGAGGGCGCGGACGTCCTCCAACTCGCGGGCGCCGATGCGGAACATCTGGTCCCGCAGGCGGCCCATGATCTCGATACCGGTCAGGTCGCCGCGGTGGACGGTGCGGTCGAACGATTGGCCGGCGAAGGGTTTCTGGTGGATGCGACCGTCCGGGCGGCGATCGAAGAAGCACCCGACGCGGGTTTCCAGCTCGTGGATGACGCGCGGGGCGTCGTTGACCAGCGTCCAGGCCAATTCCTGGTCGTTGAGGAAGGCACCGCCTTTGAGTGTATCTCGGAAGTGCAGGTCGACCGAGTCGGCCGGATCGAGGACGGCGTTGAACCCGCCCTGGACCATTCGGGTGCAACCGGACCGACCGACCGCGCCCTTGCTGACGACGGTCACTTGCAGGTCCGGGGCGGCTGCGGCGACGTGGAGGGCGCACATCAAGCCGGCGCCACCGCTGCCGATCACGGCGACGTCGGTGGTGATCGTCTCGACGTCGCCGGGGTCAGTCGTCATGACCGCCCTCCAGCCGCCAACGTCGGAGGCGACGGATCGCGCCCGCCGGGTCGAGTCCTTTCGGACAGACGGCCGTGCAGGCATGGATGTAGCGGCAGCGCCAGGCGCCGTCGGTGCCCGTGACGCGGCGCAACCGCTGCTCCCGCTCGGCGTCGCGGCTGTCGGCGATCAGCACCATCGCGCGGTTGAGCGCGGCGGGACCGAGAAAGTCGCGGCGGTAGCCGGCGATGCCGCAACCGGCGTAGCAGGCGCCGCAGGTGATGCAGTCGAGGGCCGGATCGATGATCGCGCGCTCCGGTGCGTCGGGGGCGATTCTCGCCGGTTCGGTCTTGTCCGGGTGCGGTACCAGATACGGTTTGACGCGCGCCCACTCGTCGAAGAAGGGGCGCATGTCGACGATGAGGTCGCGCACAACCGGCAATCCGGCGAGCGGGTCGAGCCGGATCGCCTCGTCTTCGGGTTGCAAACGGGTCTGGCAGGCGAGCACGGGGCGACCGTCGAGGCGAACCGTGCAGGTGCCGCACATGCCGACCCGGCAGGAGTAGCGGAACCCCAGCGACGGTTCCTGCTCGCGTTGGATCGCCAGCAGCGCGTCGAGCACCATCATCGGTTCGAAGCGCCGCACCGCGAAGGTCGATGGGGCGGCCGGGTCGCTTCGCGCGATCGTGATCTGCACGGTCTCAGCCGAGACCGAGGTGGCGGTAGGCATCGTCGAGATTCCGCGCCGTCTGTTGCCGAACGTCGCGATAGAGCGATTCGCCATGGGAGTCCATCGTCACGAACAGCGGCCCGAAATCCTTGACGCGGAATTTCCAGAGACACTCCGGCATCAGGTCTTCCCAATAGACCGCCTCGATCCCCTCCACCTGGACCGTTTCGACGCTCGCCGCGCCGCCGACGATCGTCAGGTAGACGCCGCCGAGCTCCGCCAGGTGCTGCAAGGAGGCGTCGCTGAGTCCTCCCTTGCCGATGATCGCGCGGGCGCCAAGCTGCTCCAGACAGCCGCGGGTGAAACGGTCCATCCGGGTCGAGGTGGTGGTGCCGACCGAGATCGGATCGTAACCGCCGTCTTCACGAGGGCGAACGCTGGGTGCGACGTGGAGCAAGGCGGCGCCGGTGAGATCGACCGGCGGTTGGCGACCCTGGTCGAAGATCCGGATCAGCGTCGCGTCGCGGATACCCCAGACGATGCCGTCGAGGGCGATCTCGTCGCCCGCCCGCAACTCGCGTGCGGTCGCTTCGTCCAATGGCGCGGTCACCGGCCGCGGGGCGTCGTCAATATCCATAGGTCACGGTTCCGTCGGCGGCGATGCGGGCGCGGGCCCGTTCGCCGCGCCAGCACTGGAGGTTGACCGCGACCGGGTTCATCGTGATGTGCGTCCAGGCGTATTCGATGTGGACCGCGAGCGCGGTCGTCTTGCCGCCGAGTCCCTGCGGGCCGATTCCGGTAAGGTTGATCGCGTCCAACAACTCGCGTTCAAGGGCGGCAATCTCCGGTTCCGGATGCGGCTCGCCGACCGGGCGCCGGATCGCCCGCTTGGCCAGCTCGGCGCATTTGTCGAACGACCCGCCGAGTCCGACGCCGACGATCGTCGGCGGGCAGGGATTGGCGCCGGCCTGGACGACGCAGTCGAGGACGAACCGCTTGACGCCGGCCAGACCGTCGGCCGGGGTCAGCATCTTCGTGAACGACATGTTTTCCGAGCCCGACCCCTTGGGGAGGAGTTGCAGGTCGAGGTAGTCGGCGCCGTCGAGGAATTCGATGTGGGTGACCGGGATTTCGCGCCCCGTGCTGGTCTGCCGGTTTTCGCGGGTGATCGGGTGGACGATGCTCGACCGCAGGTTGTGGCGCTTGGTCGCCAACTCGATGCCATGCCCGAGCGACTCGATCAGGCGCGCGCCGTTGACCGTCAACTCGGTGCCGATGCCGACGAAGAAGACCGGGATCCCGGTGTCCTGGCAGACGATGAGATCGGTGCGGTCCGAGGTCTCGACGGCGCGCTGGATGATCCGCAGCATCATCCGCGCCCGGCGGCCCTCTTCCGCCGCGAACGCCGCCGACACCGCTTGCCGGACGTCGGGGGGAAGATCGGTCAGCGACCGCTTGTAGAGCTCGGCGGAAACCTCTTCGACGGTC
>DATBFX010000021.1:0-2810 GCA_036558305.1 Thermomicrobiales bacterium
GCCGGAAGACCCAACTTCTCGGCCAGGACGAACGCCTCGCAGACGGCGATCATCGAGATCCCGAGGATCAGGTTGTTGCAGATCTTGGCGGCCTGACCGTTGCCCGAACCGCCGGTGTGGACGACGGTCTTCCCCATCGCCCGGAGAATCGGTTCGGCGGCGACGAACGCTTCCCGGCTACCGCCGACCATGAAGGTCAGCGTGGCCGCCTCCGCCCCCGCCACGCCGCCGGAAACGGGCGCGTCGAGCATGTCGAGGTCGTCGGAGGCTGCGACGGCGCTCACTTCGCGCGCGGTCGCGATGTCGATCGTCGAACAGTCGATCAGGAGCGTACCGGGCGCGGCCGCGGCGATCACCCCGTCCTCACCCAGGTAGACGTCGCGGACCTGTTCGCCGGCAGGTAGCATCGTGATAAGGATGTCGGCGCCTTGCGTTGCGGCGGAGACGTCGGTGACGGGTGCGGCGCCCGTTTCGACCGCCCGCGCCAGGGCCGACGCGGCAACGTCGTAGACCTTGAGCTGGTGGCCCGCCTTCAGCAGATTTCGCACCATCGGGCCGCCCATGTTACCGAGACCGATGAAACCGATCGTTGCCATGTTGCACCTCCTCGGCCGGCGAGCGCACATCGCCGGTCCATCGTCGCACATCTGGGCGTCGAGGGGCCGGTGATAAGATGCGACGTCACGCGTTCGAGTCGGGGGATTGATGGCACCATGCAGGAACCGAAGCACGCATCGCCGGTCGACTTCTACCTGACCGATTCGCTCTTGACCGACGGGGAGCGCGATGTGCGCGACCGGGTCAGGCGGTTCGCCGAGGAACGACTGCGCCCCGTGGCGCGGGCGGCGTGGGAGCAGGCGGAGTTTCAGGCGCAGCTCCTACCCGCGCTGGCCCGTGTCGGCATCGTCGGCGGGATGGTCGACGGGTACGGTTGCCCCGCGCTGAGCCCGGTCGCGTTCGGGTTGGCGATGCAAGAACTGGCGCGGGTCGATTCTTCTTTCGCGACGTTCTTCGGGATCGACGGCGGTCTCATCATGGCGACCATCGCCACCTGCGGGTCCGGAGAGCAGAAGCAGCGGTGGCTACCACCGCTGTTGAGCGGCGGGGCGATCGGTGCCTTCGCCCTGACCGAGCCGGACGTCGGCAGCGACGCCTCCCACCTGGCGACGCGGGCGAGGCGGGACGGCGATTCGTACGTGCTCGACGGCGCCAAGCGGTGGATCGGGATGGGGTCGATCTGCGACGTGGCGATCGTCTGGGCGCGGGCCGAGGACGGGATCGCCGGTTTCCTCGTCGAGCCGTCGACACCGGGGTATGCGGCGACGACGATCGACGGCAAGCTCTCTCAGCGGAGTATCTGGCAGGCGGACATCCGGCTCGACGCGTGCCGCATCCCGAGCGCGAATCGCCTGCCGGTCGGCGGATTTCGCGCCGTGGCGGATCTGCTGCACCGGACGCGGCACAACATCGCCTGGCACGCGCTCGGTGAGGCGATCGCCTGCTACGAGATCGCGCGCGACTACGCCCTTTGCCGCCGCCAGTTCGGACGGCCGATCGGCGGTTTCCAACTCGTCCAGGCGAAGCTGGTTCGCATGCTTGGCGAGATCACGAAGACGCAATTGCTGGTGATCCAGTTGGGGCGCCTGCTGGAACGAGGGGAGGCGACACCGGGGATGACGGCCTACGCGAAGATGAGCGCGGCGGCGACGGCACGCGAGACGGCCGCGACGGCGCGTGAGATCCTGGGTGGGAACGGCATCCTCCAGGAGTACGAGGTGATGCGCCACCTGTGCGATATTGAAGGGCCGTACACCTACGAGGGCACGAACGAGATCAACACGCTCGTCGTCGGACGCGAGATCACTGGGCTCCGGGCGTTTGCGTAGCTACCGGCCGGGTCGTGGAGGGGTCATTCATGGACGTGGTCAATCCGGTCGTCAGGCGCTGGCAGCAGGACGCAGCCGCCGACCCCGATGAGTTCTGGGCGCGGGCGGCCGAGCAACTCCACTGGTTTCGGCGCTGGGACACCGCGTTCGTCTGGGAACCGCCGACCTTTCGGTGGTTCGTCGGCGGTCAGACGAACATCGCCTACAACTGCCTCGATCTTCAGGTCGCCCGCGGTCGCGGCGACCACCCGGCGCTGATCGGACTCAACGAGCGAGGCGAGCGGCGGGTTTTCAGCTATGCCAAGTTGCTGTCCGGTGTCGAGGAGATCGCGGCGGCGCTGCGCGGTCTCGGCGTGCGACGGGGCGACCGCGTCGCCATCTACATGCCGACGATGCCCGAGACGATCATGGCGATGCTGGCGACCGCTCGGATCGGGGCCATCCACCTCGTCGTCTTCGCCGGCTTCGGGGCGAGGGCGCTGGCAGAGCGGATGGAGATCGCCGGCGCCCGCCTGCTGTTGACGGCCGACGTCACGTTCCGCAAGGGCCGCGAGGTCGATCTCTGGGCCATCGCCCGCGATGCCTTGAACTATCCCGGTTCGGCGGTCGAGCGGGTCGTCGTTCTGGCGCGGTCGGGAAACCGGCCTTCGCTCCAACCGGATCGGGACGTGACCTGGGACGAATTCCTGGCGGGCGGGGCCGGGCAGTCGGCTGACCACGAGGTGATGGAGGCGAACGATCCGGTCTACGTGCTGGCGACGTCGGGGACGACCGCCAAACCGAAACTGGTGGTCCACACCCACGGCGGGTACCAGGTGGGCATCCACAGCATGGGTGCCTGGTGCCTCGGTCTGAAGGCGGACGACGTCTGGTGGCCGACGGCGGACATCGGGTGGGCGGTCGGGCACAGCTACCTGGCGTACG
>DATBFX010000022.1:0-4231 GCA_036558305.1 Thermomicrobiales bacterium
GACGTCGCCGTGGTCTTCGGCTCGGGCAAGGAGGAGGTCTTCCACGACGCCGGGGGCGGCAGCTTCGCCCCGCTCGACGCGCGGGTCACGAGCACGCTGACGCAGTACACCAGTCCCCCCGACGGGGTCGACTACCGCTACGTCACCAAGGACAAGCTGACCTACGCCTTCGAGGGCGACGGCGACCTCATCTCCATCGTCGATCCCAACGGCAACGCGGTCACGCTGCACCGCGACCCCACCACCGAGCGGGTCACGTCGGTGGAGGACCCGGGGGGGCGCACCATCGACCTCGCCTACGACGCCAACGGCCGGCTGGAAAGCGCGACCGGGCCGGACGGGGCCGAGGTGGACTATAGCTACGACGGCAACGGCGACCTCGTCGCCGTCGATAGGCCGGAGGACGCCCGAACCGAATACGTCTATTCCAAGCACCGGCTGACCGAGATCAGGCAGCGGCAGGGGGACGACCTCGCCTCCTCGGCGATGGTCACGGTGCTGACCAACACGCTGGACGACGTGAACCGGGTCGTGGCGCAGACCGACGCCGCCGGGAAGACGACCGAGATCGCCTACCTGACTGGCGACGACCAGGGCATCACCCGGTTCACCGACCAACTCGGGGAGGACACCGACTTCTACTTCGACGACCACGCGCGGACCACGCACGTGGTGGCCCCGACCGGCGCCGTCACCCAGTTCGTCTACGACGCCGACGGCAACCTCCAGGCGACCATCGATCCGACCTCGAATGAATACCAGGTCGCCTACAACGGCAGCGCCGATCCAACGACCGTCACCGACCCCTTGGGCAACCCGACATCGATCAGTTGGGACGCCGCCAAACATCGGCCCACGCAGATCGTCGATGCCCGGGGCTCTTACACCGTCAACACCGACGATGCACAAGGCAACCTGACCCAGACGGTTGTCGACGCCGCTACGGACGCGTTGGGAAACGCGATTCCCGGCGACCACCTGGCGCTCATGACCGTGTACACCACCGACGCCAAGGGCCAAGTTACCAGCGAAACGGCCGACCCGCTCAAAGACGCCGCGGGCACCGTCCGCAGCGGCACGCACTTGGACCTGATGACCCGGTTCGCCTACGACGCAGCGGGAAACCAGGCGAGCAAAATCGTCGACCCGTCCCTCGACCCTGTCGGGAGCACGCGCGCCGGTACGCACCTCAACCTGACCTGGTCGTGGACCTACGATGATGCGGGCCGGTTGACGAGCGAAACCGATCCCAACGACCACACCACAACCTATTTCTACGACCTCGTGGGACGGCTCGTGAAACGGACCAACGCGCTCGACCAATCGCTGATCTTTCGATACGACCTCGCCGGGAACGTGATCGAGGTGACCGACGAACTCGGCAACTCCGTCACCTGGACCTACGACAGTCGGCAATTGGCGACGAGCATGACCGACGGCGAGGGCCATGTCTGGACGTCTGGGTTCGACGACGCGCGCCATCTCACGTCGGTGACGGATCCGCTCGGCCACGCCACCACCTACGCCTACGACGCGGCGGGACGACTCACCTCCATCACCGATGCCCTCGCCCACAGCGTGACCTACGACTACGACGGGTCGGGGCGGGTCGCTTCGATCACCGACCCGCTGGATCGCGTCACGAGTTATGTCTACGACGACGGAGGGCGGCTGACGGGTCGCACCTTGCCGAACGGCGGCGTCTGGACGTATGGCTACGACGCCAACGGCAACCCCACAACGGTCACGGACCCGCTCAACCACACGACGACGTCGGTTCATGATGCGGCCAACCGCCTCGCCAGCGTCACGGACCCGCTCAACCACGGCAGCACCTACGCCTACGACGCCGCGGATCGCCTGGTCGGCGAGACCGATGCCTTGAACGAGACCGCGGCCTACGCCTACGACGCCGGCGGCCGGCAGACGGCGGTCACCGATCCGCTCAACCACACGACGGGCTACGCGTACGACGCGGCGGGCAACCTCGGCCACGTCACCGACCCGCTCGGCAAGATCACCCGGTACGAGTACGACGCGCTCGACCGGCTGGTCGAGATCACCGACCCGTTGGCGCGAGTGACCGCCTTCGGTTTCGACGCGGCGGGCCGGCGCACGTCGGTCACGCGCCCGTCGGGGGAAACCTGGAGCTACGGGTACGACGCGCGCGACCTCCTGACCTCGGTGACCGATCCGCTCGACAACGTCACCTCCTACGCCTACGACGCCGCCGGCCGACGGACCGGGGCGACCAACCCACGGGGCTATACGACCGACTTCGCCTACGACGACGCCGACCACCCGACGGGCATCACCGACGAACTCGGCGGGACCGTGGCCTTCGCCTACGACGCGGCGGGTCAGGTGACGTCGCTGACGAACGCCCGGGGGTACGCGACGGCGTTCGCCTACGACGACCTCGGCAACGTGGCGACGGCGACCGACCCACTGGACCGGACGCAGTCGTCCGCGTACGACCTGGCGGGGCGGCGGACGCAGGCCACCGACGGGCGGGGCACGGTCCTCAACTACGTCTACGACGCGGGGGACCGGTTGACGGCGGTCAAGGACGCCAACAACGCCACGCTGGTTGGCTACGGGTACGACGCCCTCGACCGCCGCACCTCCATGACCGACGCCACGGGGACGAGCGGCTGGGTGTACGACGCGGCCGGAGGGGTGACGAGCGTCACCAGTCCGCAAGGAACGATCGGCTACGGCTACGACGCCGCCGACCGGCGGGAGACGATGACGCTGCCTGGAAGCCGGGCGGTGAGCTACGGGTACGACGATGCGGGCCAACTGACGGGCCTCACCGACTGGCAGAACCGGACGACCGCCTACACCTACGAGCCGGACGGGCAACCGGCGACGGTGGTCCGCCCGAACGGGGTGAGCACGGCCTACGAGTACGACGTTGCCGACCGGTTGGGTGCGGTGGAGCACGACACCGCGAGCGGGATGCTGGCCCGGTTTGCCTACGCGGTCGACCCGAACGGCAACCGGACGAGCATGGCGGCGACCGGGTCGGCGGTGACGAACGGGACGGAGAGCTACACCTACGACGAACTCGACCGCCTGACGACGGCGACCTACGTCGGGGGCGGGAGCGCGACCTACGACTACGACGCGAACGGCAACCGCGCCAGCGTGGTGAGCGGCGGCACGACCACGACCTACGCCTACGACGCCGCCGACGAGCTGACCGACGTCGGCGGGGTCCACCTGACTTATGACGGCAACGGCAACCGGATCACGGCGGGCAGCGACGGTTACGGGTGGGACTGGGACAACCGCCTGACCGACGCCTCCGCCGGCGGCGCGAGTGTCGGCTACGCCTACGCGGGCGACGGCGCGCGGGCGGCGAAGACGGTGGGCGGGACGACGACCGACTACCTCTGGGACCGGGAGGGCGGTCTCCCCGCGTTGGTCGACGACGGGACCGCGACCTACCTCCAGCCCGATGGCCGGTTCCTGGCCGAGGTGGACGGGGCGGGCGACGCGACCTACTCACTGGCCGATGGGTTGGGCAGCGCGCGGGTGCGGACGGACGGCGCCGGGGCGGTGGTGGGGACGGCGGACTGGGACGCCTTCGGCAACGTGCGGGCGCAGAGCGGTGCCGGCGGCGACTTCGGGTGGACGGGGGAGCAGCGGGACGCCGAGACGGGGTTGACGTACCTCCGGGCGCGGTACTACGCACCGGGGGTGGGGCGGTTCCTCTCACGGGACAGCGTGCAACCGAACGCCCAGGGGACGCAGGGCTACGACCCGTACGCCTACGTGGCGAACAACCCGGTCAGCCGGACCGACCCGAGCGGGCAGGAGGCGCTGCCGGAGGACCCCGGAGACGTGCCGCGGGTGTTGTTGCGCGTGCTCGAACGGACCGGAGAGACGATGGCACGAACCCCCTACGCGCCGCTGTGGGAGGTCGCCATTGCCCTGGCGGAACAGATCGGGATCGCCCTGGTCCTGGCCTTCTTCGTGTTCGTGGTGATGACGTTCGTGACGCTGGTGCTGGCGTGCTTGGCGGAGCGGGGGATCACCGGGGGCAGCACCGGCGACTGCACGATCGTCGTGGGGGCGGCCAAGAGCGCCTGGGACTGGGCGACGGGGGCGGCGCGGTCGGCGGCCGAAAGCGTCGCTGAAACCGCCAAGTCGTGGGCGGAGGACAGCTGCCCGAAGGACACCGTCCCGGTGCCGTCCGACGACGGGCTCTACCGGTGCGAGAAGC
>DATBFX010000023.1:0-17539 GCA_036558305.1 Thermomicrobiales bacterium
CGCCTCACGAAGAGCGAGACCGCGCCCGTGCTTGCCAGTTCCGGCAGGGACGGCAGGCGGCCGGGATCGGGCACGGGGAGGGGCGACACCGCATAGATCTGCTCGCCGGAGACGCGCAGCGGCGCCCTGCTGGTCACCAGCACCGACAGGCGCGGACAGGCGGCGAGCAGCTCGACCAGGACCGGGGCCGCCTCCACCACCTGCTCGAAGTTGTCGAGCAGGAGCATGAGCTCTCGCTCGTGTAACGCCCACAGGAGGCGCTCCACCGTTGTTCGGTCGCTCGCGTCTCGTACGCCGATCCCTTGGGCGATCGCCGCGGCAACGAAGGCCGGCTCGCGGACGGCGGCCAAGCCGACGAACGCGACGCCGTCGCCGAAGTCGCCGCGCAGGTCGGCGGCCACCTGCAGAGCAAGCCGCGTCTTCCCGACGCCGCCGGGGCCAGTCAGCGTCAGCAGCCGGGTGCCGGGTGCCCCCTGGGCGTGGCGATCGTCGCCGCGCAGCAGTTCGATCGCCGCCGCGATCTCCGCGTCCCGACCGATCAGCGGCGTCAGCGGTAGCGGCAACCGGGTCAGCGCCTCGATCCGCCGCTCGATCAGCGACGCGAGCGGCACCGGATCGCTCCATGGACGGTCGGACGACGATGTGGGCATGACGCGACTCCCGCGCCCGACATCGGTTCGTTTGCCGAATTCACCGCATGATGGCAGCCGAGTCACGGCGCGTCAACGCCGATCTCGCCCGCGCAAGCGTCTCGACGTCGGGCATGGGGCAACACGACGACATCGGAGTCCACAACGGGTGGGAGCCGCGGCTCCCCGCGCCGTAGCCCGGCGTCCTCGCAACGTACCGACTTCGAGACGCTTCGCTCACGAAGCCGACCCCGTTGCGCGCACCCGTGATTGCTCATACAATGATTTATCGATCTTTCATTGGTACCTCGTGCGCGAGAGGCAGACGGGGATGAGCGAGTACGTGACGACGATGACACAACGGAGCCAGGTCACGGTTCCGGCCGAGGTGCGCCGTGTGCTCGGCTTGAAGCCACGGGATCGCGTCGCCTTCTCTGTCGAAGGATCGGACGTCAGGCTCAAACCGGTGAAGTGGACGCTGGAGTCGGTGGCGGGCTCGGTAGAACCGCTGTCGGCGGGACCTGAAGACTTCGATGAGCAAATCCGTGCGGCCAAAGTAGAGATGGCCGAGCGATCTGTCCGGAAGATGACCGAACCGTGAGGTTCGCCGATGCGAACGTCTTTCTGCGCTATCTGACACGTCCGGTCACCCCGATCGATCAGCAACGCTTTGCAGCATGTTCCGCCCTCTTCGCACGTGTTCAGGCGGGAGACGAACAGATCACGACGGCCGACGTCATCCTGGCAGAGGTGTTCTTCGTGCTCACCTCTCCGCGGCAATATGGCCTGACATCGGCCGACGCCGCGGCACGCCTGGAGCCGATCGTCGCCGTGCGAGGTCTTCGCCTCCAGCGCAAGCGCGTCGTGCTCCGCGCCCTCGCCCTGCTCGTGTCCCATCCGAAGCTCGGCTTCGAGGATGCGCTCGTCGCGGCAACCCTGCAACGTTCCGGTATGCGCCTCCTGAGCTACGACACGGACTTTGACCGCCTCCCGAAGATTACGCGGGAACAGCCATAGCTTGGCGAAAGGACCGACACCATGATCACCACCGCCGGCGTCGTCGTCATCGGTTCGGGCGCGTTCGGGGCGAGTCTCGCCTACCATCTGGCCGCCATGGGTCAGCGGGATGTCGCGCTGCTCGACCGGTTCGAGATCGCGTCGCAGACGTCGCCGCGGGCGGCGGGCTTGACGCAGCAGATCCGGCCGACCGAGGGGATGACGCGGCTGGCGATGCTCGCCGTCGAAAAGATCACGCGCTTCGCCGAAGAGACGGGCGAACCGATGGTCTACCACCAATCGGGGAGCGTCAAGATCGCCCGGACCGAACGCGACGGGCGGCAGATCCGCGCCGAGCTCGCCGCCGGGAAAGCGCGCGGTTTGGAGATGCGCCCGATCGCCGCCGACGATCTCGCCGCGCTGACGCCGTTCGCCAAACCGGTCGACGTCCGGGCGATGTGGTTCACCCCCTCCGATCTCTACCTCGAACCGGTCCAGATTCCGCGCGGCTACGCCAGCGCCGCGGCGCGCCTGGGCGTCTCCGTCCTGCCCAGCACGCCCGTCACCGAAATCCTGCGCGACGGCGACGCCGTCGCCGGGGTGGCGACTCCCCAGGGCCGAATCACCGCACCGCTGGTCGTCGACGCGGCTGGTGCCTGGGCGCGCGCGATCGCCGAAGAAGCCGGCATCCGCATCCCGGTCGTGCCGATGCGCCACCAGTTGATGATCACCGAGCCGATCGCCGGTGTCGCGCCGGAGCAACCGATCTGCCGGGTCATCGACGCCAACGTCTACGTCCGCCCGGAGAGGGGCGGCCTGATGCTCGGCGGATACGAGGCAAGCCCGCAACCCTGCGACCCGCGCCAATTCCCAACGGGTTTCCAGATCAAGGATCTCCCCCTGGACCTCGGCGTCCTCCGCGGTCTCGCCGCCGGCGTCCGCGACGTCTTCCCGGTGTTCCACGGCGCCGCCGTCCGCGAACACCGGGGCGGTCTGCCGACGATCACCGCCGACGGTAAGCACATCGTCGGGCAGGTACCCGGCTTGCGCGGTTTCTACACCGCCTCCGGCTGCTGCGTCGGCGGACTGTCGATCTCCCCGGCGATCGGCCAATGCCTGGCGGAATTGATTCTGACCGGCACCCCGGCCCTGCAACTCGACGAACTGGCGATCACCCGCTTCGGTCCGGAGGTTGCCGACGACGATGCGTTACGCGAGGCCGCGATCGACCTGTACGCCCACCAGTACTCGGGAGGGTGGGCGGAGGCGGTCGGATAGCCACCTCTCGCACATGTTACTTCTTATCGGATAAACACGACCTTGCAGATACCTTGTTGTGCCAGCGGGTCAAACTCTCGGTGGTCCGCCGTGACCAGTTCTCCCCGCACTCGCCGGGTCAGCGCCACGGCGAAGCAATCGGCGATCGAGAGCCCGCCGTTGGCCTTGAGTTGACCTGCCTGCTTCCACAGTCTCTCGTCCATCGTTGCGCGGGCTCTGACTCCGAGTTGGGAGATCGTTCGCAGGGCCAGGTTGGCGTCCGCCAGGCTGGATGCGCGGATGAAGTCGTAATAGATCTCGCAAAGATTGCTGGCGTGGATAACGTGGGATGACTTCGCGTCTCCGAGGAGCCGATCAACGACCTGGCTGCCCGGTTCTCGTTTCAGAAAGGCAATCAGGGCACAGGCGTCATAGACATAGGTCACGATGATGAAGGCTCGCCGCCCAGTCGCCGCTCTTCCTCATCGATCTCTCGATGCTTGCGACGGATGAATTCGAAGCTGCTGGTCGGGACATCGGCGAAGGCATCCCAAACGGCCCGAATGAGGCGCTCTCGCTCGACGGAAGTCATAGGCTCCGCACGGTCTTCGAATTCGCCCAGCAGGCGCCGCAACTCAGCACGCTGCTCTCGCGCCGGTCCGTGACCATTTTCGGCTTGAGGAACGACCGGCTCACGTTGCGCCATCAGCCACCTCGCGACTGCCGCGAGTAGTACTACTGTCGCCGCCAGCGTCACTTCGGCATTCTACTCTCCCGATCACCACTTCGGCATCAGCGGCAACCAGTCCGGGTCCCGTTCCAGCATCGCCCCGACGTCGTCGCGGACCAGGCGGGCGCCGCGCTGCTCGTACGCTTCGGCCGCGGCAGCGAGTTTGTCCTCGTCGATGCTGACGCCGAGGCCAGGGGCGTCCCAGAGGTCGATCGCGCCGCCCCGGAAGCGAAAGCGGTCGGTTTCGCGGACGACGTCGTGCGGGTTCCACGGGTAGTGGGTGTCGCTGGCGTACGTCAGTTGGGGAATCGCCGCGGCGGCGTGGATCATCCCGGCGAAACTGATCCCGAGGTGGCTGTTGGAGTGCTGCGACAATCCCCAGCGCAGCGCCGCGCAGACCGCCCCCAGATGGCGATACGCCGTCAACCCACCCCAACCGTGGTGGTCGCCGAGCACCACCTGGACGGCGTTGGCGCGGAACGCGGTCGGGACGTGGTCGAAGGCGGTGACGCACATGTTGGTGCTGAGCGGGATCGGCGTCTGGCGTGACACCTGCGCCATCCCCTCGATTCCGGCGGTTGGGTCTTCCAGATACTCCAGGTCGAGGTCGCGGAGACGCTCCGCCACGCGAATCGCGGTTTCGACCGACCAGGCGGCGTTCGGATCGATGCGCAATCCCGCGCGCGGACCGAAGCGCTCCCGCAGCAACCGCATCGTCTCGGCCTCGTCCCACGGGTCGAGCACCCCCGCCTTGAGCTTGAAGACCGTCATGCCGTATCGGCGATGGAACTCCTCGGCCTGCCGCCTCAGTTGCTCGGGCGTCAGCGCCGGTCCCCATGGATCGTCGCCTTCCTCTTTGAAAAAGAGGTAGGCGGCGAACGGGATGCGGCGGCGGACCGGGCCGCCCAAGAGCTCGTAGACCGGCCGCCCGGTCGCTTTGCCGATCAGGTCCAGGCAGGCGGATTCGATCGCCGCGAAGACCCGCGGGTTGCCCCCCGCCAAGACGCGCAGGCGTTCGATCTGGTACGGGTCGGCGCCGACCACGTGCTTCGCCACGGCCCGCAACTCCTGGACGAAGAGACCGCCGCCCGGTCCTTCGCCGAGCCCCTCCAGACCATCCTCGGTGCGGAGCCGGACCACCGCCCGCAAGAACGTCGTCTCGTGCACGCCGATGTGGTTGAGCAGGGGTGGATCGGGGCAGGCCACCGGCGTGACGATCATCTCGGCAACCCGCAGCCGAGCACGCGTTGACGCACCGATTTCTGCCAACTCCATGGTTCGGTTCTCCCCTCAACTCGTCTCGATCAGCCGGAACACCACCTGCCGCATCGCCGCTTCCCCCCGCGCCCTTGCCTCCGCCTTGTCGTGCTCCGTCAGCGCCAGGTGCGCGCCCTCGCGGGGATTGTCGAAGACGACGAGAAGGGAAACGCGGCGCATCCCGAAGTGTTCGGCCACGGCGAAGGTCGTGGCGGTTTCCATGTCGGCCGCGAGGTAGCCGGCCCGGTGCCAGACGGCGATTTCGGCGTCGCCTTCGGCCAGGAGAGCGGCGGTCGTCCAGATCGGTCCCCGGTGGCGCGGGACGTCGATCCCGTCCGCGGCACAGACCCGATCGACGAGTTCGGGCGAGGCGGCGGCGCGTTCGATGCCGGGCAGGTAGCACGCCGCGGCGCCTTCACCGCAACCGGCGTCGGTCGCGACGACGAGGTCGCCGGCCGCGATCCCGTCGCCGAGCGCGCCGCAGACCCCGGTTTGGATCACGAGCCGGGTGCCGAGCACGCCGAAGACGTGGGTGATCTCGGACGCCATCGGCCCGCCGTAGACCGATGCGTACCCGACGTCGACGCCGTCGTGACGACCGACGAAGACGTCCTCGAACAGTCCGTTCGGCGAACCGACCTCGACCACGTCGGCAAAGAGGGCACGGTGCTGCTCGTAGCGCGTCCGCAGGTTGCGCGTGCCGCGAAGAACGAGAACGGGTGGGATCCGGTTGGGATCGAGGTCGAGGAAGGCGAGCCAGTCTTCCCGCGCCAGGTCCTTTAGCATATGGTCCGCTCTCCCCCTCCGCTCATTCCGCAACTCGGGCGATCCCGCGCAGGATAAAGCCGACGAGCCGTTCGACGAGGTCCCCGTCCAGCGGCGTGTTGGTGATGAGCAGGCGAAAATAGAGCGGCGCCAGGAGCAACTCGACGGCTAACGCGCTGTCGACCGGACCGGCGATCTCGCCGCGCGCGACCGCCCGCGCGAACATCGCCTCGATCTGCTGCAAGCGGTCCGGCCAGTACCTCCCCCGGGCATCCGTTGCGGCGGCGGGTGGGATCGGCGCCGTCGCGCGCGCGAGTTGCATCCCCAGCGGCGACGTCAGAAACGCGATGCCCCGTTCGAGAAACGTCTTCAGGTCCCCACGCAGCGAGCCGGTGTCGGGGATCGGGATTTCCTCCCCGATCTGGGACCTGACCGCGTCCACGATCAGGGCTTCCCGCGATCCCCAACGTCGATAGATCGAGGTCTCGTGCACCCCGGCCCGCGCCGCCACCTGCGGGATGCCAAAGGCATCGCCTCGCTCGCGCATCATCGCCAGTGTCGCGTCGACAACGGCCGCCCGCACGCGCGCGCTGCGGCCGCCGTGTCGGCGTTTGCCGCGGGGCGACACCGTCGCGCGATCCACTTCGGAGTCCGCAAACGAGGACCCCATCAACCAACCCCCGATCCCGCCGACCGTACCGTCCCCCGAGGCCATTATATCGCAGACAACTTGCATTAACGCCCAACCCCTGAAAACCTCTCTAACGCAGTTATTCTGCGTTAGAGAGGTTGGGGAGCTACGGAGGAGCGGGTCGCATGCGATTGGTCTTTGTCGACGAGACATTCTCGTTCGAGTTCCTCCGTACCCTCGGCCACGCGCCTTACGGTGCGGCGGACATCGGCGAATGCCTGGCGACCGCATCCCGCATTGCCGACGGCGACGTCGAGATCTGGCATCGGGAGTGGTACCGCACCGCCGAGCGCGTCCGGCACGACGCGGAGGCGTCCGAGGCGGGTGGTCACCCCGTCAGCGCCCGCGGTGCCTATCTCCGCGCCTCCAACTATTACCGCGCCGCCGAGTTCTTCCTCCACGAGCGCCCCGACGATCCCCGCATCCTCGCTACCTGGCGCGCCAGCCGGAACGCCTTCGCCCGCGCGGTCTCGCTCCTGCCGCACCCTGCCGAGGCGGTCGAGATCCCCTACGAGGGAACGACGCTCTCTGGATACTTCTACCGCCCGGTCGACGACGTCCCGCCGCGCCCGACGCTCGTTTTCCACGGCGGTCTCGATTCGACCCTGGAGGAACTCTACCCCGCCGGTGCGGTCGCGGCACTGGCGCACGGCTACAACTGCCTCACCTTTGCCGGGCCGGGTCAGGGACGCACCATCCGCGAGCAAGGGCTGCCGTTCCGTCCCGATTGGGAATGCGTCGTGACGCCGGTGGTCGACTATGCCCTGACCCGCCCCGAAGTGGACTCAGCCCGGATCGCCCTCCTCGGCTGGAGTCTCGGCGGTTACCTTGCCCCCCGCGCGGCCGCCTGCGAACACCGCCTCGCCGCCCTCATCGCCTGGGACGGCGCCTTCGACAACTTCGCCGCCGCGCAACCGATGCTGCCGCCGGACGCACGGGCGGACGCGGACGAGTTGTTCGCGCGCAATCCCCGCTCCTTCGATGCCCACTTCGAGGAGGTCATGCGCGCACGTACGGGTGCCCGTTGGGCGTTCACCCACGGCATGTGCGCGTTCGGCGTCACCTCGCCGGGGGAATTGATCGCGGCCGGCCGCGCCTACCACCTGCGCGGTCTCGCCGAGCGCATCACCTGCCCGACCCTGGTTTGCGAGGCCGAGGACGATCCGTTCTGGCAGGGTCAACCGCGGCAACTCTACGAAGCGCTGACCTGCCGGAAGACCTTCCTTCGCTTCACCACCGACGAGGGTGCCGGGGAACACTGCCACGTCGGCGCCCACATCCTCTTCCACCAGCGCGCCTTCGACTGGCTCGACGACGTGTTACGGTAGTCCTCCGACGATTGCCGGGAGACGCCAACGAGGAGGGCGAAGCAGACGGTGACCGACCACGACGCCTGGTTCGCACGGGTGCGCGCCACCTGGAACGAGCGCGCCCCGCAATGGGACGAGATGTCCGAAGCGAACGCCGTCGCCCCCGACCGCCAGGCCGACCTGACCCGGACCGCCGCGGGACTGGATCTGCGGCCGGGCTCGCGCCTCCTCGACGCAGGCTGCGGCAGCGGCCAGTACGCCATCGCCTTCGCCCAACTCGGCTACGACGTCACCGCGATCGATCTCGCACCGGAGATGATTGCCCGCGCCCGTCGCCATGCCGCAGAGCGGGGCGCGGAGGTCGAGTGGCGCGTCGGAGACTTCTCCCGACTGGCCGACCCCAACCCCGCCTACGACGCAATTCACGCGCGGATGGTGCTCCAATTCGCGCCGAATGTTCCGGCGGCGCTCCGCGAATTCCGCCGCGTCCTCAAACCGAACGGCCGCCTCTACGCCAGCGTCCCCGGTGCCCTCTCCCCTATCTACAACCGCTCCTGGCGCCGCTTCCTCGACCCCGGCAGCGTCGCCACCAGCTACATGACCCCCTGGGAGTTGGAAGAGGTCCTCCGCGCCCTCGACTGGACCATCCTCGACGGTTGGGGCAGCACCGGCCGCAGTCTTACCGGCGACGACAACCTCCTGGACGACTCCGCCTTCCAGCACCTCCCCCTCCGCCTCCGCCAGGCCGCGGCGACGACCTGGGCGGTCATTGCGGCGTGAGCCGGTAGCCGTCTGAACGGGTCATAAGTCGCAGCTCTCAAATTGCACGGGAAGACGACCCGAGACTCGCGATCTGAGGCCCGAGCCTGACAACACCAGACCGACGTTGCCCTCGTGGTAGCATCGTCTCGCGCTGCTGGAGCTCCGGCGGCGCCGGCCGATTGCCCTTTGAGCGATGGAGACAGATCCGACAGCGCAGATCGACGGTAGCCGCGTGCGCGACACTCGGGCGGCGATTGATCACGCAGCGCAAACACATCACCGCGCTCGGCATCGACGCGCCTGAGCTGATGGCGCCGCAGCCGGTTCCGAACGGAAAGGACCGCCAATGAGACTGATGACGGAGGCCGATTTGGCAACGCGCGGTGCAGAGATCGCCGCCGCGATCGACGCCGGCCACGAGATTCGCCTCTTCCGCGACGGCAGGCGGATCGCCACGATCGTGCCGGAGACGCGCGCGGTCTGCGATCCGGGTGTGACGTTCGACGATCTGCTCGCCGTCGGCTTCGGCGGGCTGCCACCGGTCGACGACGACTTCGCCGCCGACATCGCCTCCGTGCTCCGCAATCAAACGCGAACGGACCGCGATCTGTGGGACTCCTGATCGACGCCAGCGCCGCGATCGCCCTCGAACGGCGCGGCGCCGCACTCGACGACTTCGGCGCGGCGATCCGCAGCGAGGCGCTCGCGATCTCGGTCCTCAGGCTCGGCGAGTTGGTGGCCGGGGTCGCCCTTGCCGGCGACCCCGCGCGCCGCGCGGCGGCACGCGTTCGTCGAGGCACTCTTGCGCGACGTCGAGGTCGCCGCGCTCGACCTCGCCGCCGGCCGGGTCTACGGCCGGCTCTACGCGGAGCGTGGGCGCGGCGGCGCGCAGATCGGCGACCTCGACCTGCTACTCGCCGCGCGCGATCGCGTGCGCGGCGACGGCATCGTGACGCTCGACCGGCACCACTTCGATCAAGTGCCGGGGCTACGCGTCGTGGCACCGGCATGGCATCAGTAGGTCACTGGCGGCGACGGCGTTGCCTGCGCATTGACTTCCGCCCCCGAGAAAAGCTCTCCGTGACGAGGACAACGCTCTGAGACTCTGACCCCGTTTCGACCACGGAGCGTCGAGCCCCACCGCGATGACGCCGCGCCGGCAGCTCGCGAGATCCGGCGATGCCTGCTCGATTCGCGGTCGCCTCTCGGCGTCCAACAAACGAGCCGACAGGGAGCATGGCACCCCCTGTCGGCTCGTTCCCCCCACCGACGGTACGACCATCGGCGGCCCTCTGGAATGACCCCCGCCCCGCGCGTTAAGCGAGACGGACCGCGCCGTACCACCGGGACGAGTAGTACGACGAGGAGAGGCTGCTGATGACGACGCCGGTCGATTCGTTTTCGGCGTGGATGAACTGGCCGTTGCCGATGTAGATGCCGACGTGGGAGAGCCCCCACTCGAAGGTGTTCTGGAAGAAGACGAGGTCGCCGGGTTGCAGGTTGCTCTGCGAGACCGACGATCCTGCCGCGACCTGGGTCCAGAGTCCGGTCCCGATGTCGATGCCGAGGGTATTCAGGACGACCCAATAGGTGAACCCGGAGCAGTCGAAGCTGCTCGGCCCGTGCGTCGCCCAGACGTACGGGTAGCCGAGATACTGCATCGCGTAGTTGGCGATCGCCTCGCCGGTGGCGCTGCCGCCGCCGCCACCGCCGCCCGAGACGCCGCCGCCGTCACCGCCCGGCGCGCCGGACCCGCCGCGCTGACTCAGGTCCTCGTCGGTCGCGCTCAGGTAGTCGCCGGACATGAAGCCCTTGAGACCGTCCCAATCGACCGGGTAGAACCCGTTGTCGGCGCCGCCGGTGATCTTGACGACGGTCCCTTCCGGCGCCACCGCCGCGACGCCGGCGGTAAAGCTCGCGTCGTAGCGGAGGTTCAGATCGGCGGTCGTGACCGCGTGATCGCCCTTGGAAAGACCACCACCGCCACCGCCATCACTGCTCCCGCCGTCGCTGCTCGATCCGCCGCCGCTGGAGCCGTCGGACAGGACGAGATAGTCCATGTGGATGTAGCCGTCGCTGCCGTTGTAGGAGACGGCGACCCAATCGCCGGTGCTGCCGTCGATCACGTCGACGACGGTCCCCTCGGCCAGGACCGAGATCACCGAGTCGCCGGTGCTCGGACCGGAGCGGAAGCGAACGCCGTCGCCGTTGGTGCCGCTGACCTCGGCCACGTCACCCGAACTGAGACTCGAATTCGATCCGCCGCCGCCGGAGGAGCCGCCGGAGGACCCGCCGTTGCCGCCGCCGCCGTAGACGAGGTAGTCGGCGTGGACGAAGCCCTTCTGACCGTCGCAGAAGACCGGCTGCCAGTCGCCGTTCGCGTCGCCGCGCAGATCGACCGTGCTGCCTTCGCTGAGCACCGTCAAGATTTCGGCGTCGAAGCTGGCGCCGGCGCGGCAGCGGAGCCCGCCGCCCTGAGTGTCGCCCACTTCGGCGGTGCCGGTCGTCGAGTCACCGCCGGAATCTTCGCCGGCCGAACCCGTGTTGTCGCCACCGGCTCCGCCGTCGTAGACGAGGTAGTCGCTGTGGACGAAACCGTTCTCGCCGGCGCAGGTGACCGGCTGCCAGTCGCCCTTGGGATCGCCGCGGAGTTCGACCGTCGAGCCCTCGCTCAGGACGACGATGACGCTGGAGTCGAAACTGGCACCGGAGCGGCAGCGGAGACCGTCACCGTTGGTGTCGCCGATCGTCGCCAGGCCGGTCGAACCGCCGGAGCCGCCGGAACCGCCACCATCGCCGGACGAGGAATCGCCGCCACTGCCGTCGTACGACAGGTAGTCGGTGCTGGCGTAGCCGGCACTACCGTCGTCGCAAAAGACCGGCTGCCAGGAACCGCTGGCATCGCCGCGGAGTTGGACCTCGCTCCCCTCTTCGAACACGCCGATGACGTCGGCGCTGGTGTTCGCCTTGGCGCGGCAGCGCAGACCGCCGCCGTTGGTGCCGACGACGATCGCGGTGCCGGTCACGGAGGCGGCGCCGAAGTCCGCGGTGCTCTGCGCCGACAGATCGTCGGAGGAGGAGTCACTGCTTCCGCCGTCGGAACCGCCGGACCCGTCGTAGGAGACGTAATCGGTACTGACAAAGCCGCCCTGCCCGGCGCAGTTGACCGGTTGCCAGCCGTCGACGGCGTCGCCGGTGAGCTCGACGGAGGTGCCTTCGGGGAGGACGGTGATGATGGCGGCGCCGGTGCTGGCGTCGGCCCGGCAGCGGACGCCGTCGCCGTTGGTACCGGCGATCGTCGCGACGCCGACAACGGCCCCCTCGGCGATGCCGTCGGCGGAGTCGCTCCCTTCGGCGTCGAGAACGGTCGCGTTGGCTGCCACGGTGTCGCCACTGCCATCCGGCACGGCGACAGCCAGGAAGTCGGCCGAGATGTAGCCGCGCGTCCCGTCGATGCCGACCTGATACCAGATTGACCCGTCGTCGGCCGTGATCGGCCCGTAGTAAACGTCGACCCAGGTCCCTTCCGGGACCATGTCGATCACCTGGGCTCCGTAGTCTGGGCCTTCGCGGAAGCGAACGTTGTCGCCGTTGGCATAGGCGACGACCGCTTCGCCGCCGACTTCGAGGTTGGTATCCGCCAGCGCGGTGACCGGCGCAAGCATCGTGGCGGCGAGGACGCCGACGATGACGAGGATGAGCCCGTGGCGGGCTCGTCTGGGTAATCCAGCCAAGACCTTCCCTCCCCGTGTTTCCGCCCGGCCAAGCAGCCCCTCGGCCGTCCCGCAGGTGTCGGGATGTCGGAAACCTGTGATCCTCCCTTTGCAGGACGGACGCAGCCACGTCCGCCGCTACAAGGCGGCAGCGCCCAGCCGCGCCACCGCCACGGGTTTAGCCGCGCCCGCCCCAGCCGGCAAGCGCAGGGCACAAAAAAGCCAGCGGGTTTAGCCGTGCCGCGCCGCTGGCGACGAGTGGATCATGCCGTTCATGCAGCACACGGTGATCGCACCGGAGTTCGCTAGCGTCGCGGTCATCGGGTGTCCTTCACTGGCGTCTACCCGCTTCGGTGTCGCTCTCGTCTCGTCTTCGAAACGTTCGCGGTAGCACCGAAGCGTCGGGATAGCGCGACGGTACCAGACGAAACATGGCATGTCAAGCCCTTTCTTATGGTGAACGGACAGTATCGGTCGCGCTCGCGTCCTTATCTCGTGGATACAAACGCCGCCTATGCATGCGTAAGAACATTTCTTCGCCGTTTCCCCGTTCGCCTCCCGGCTCGACTAGACTGGCCTCCGAGAGACGGGGTACCGCTTCGGATGAGTCGCCAGGACCGGCCCCGCGGGAGGATACATGCGCCACCGGATCGAGCTTGCCGACAACCTCGTTGCCCTGGCCGCGATCCTGTCAAGTTCGGTTCCCCTCATCTACGTCGATCCGCCGTTCAACACCGGCAAACGGCAGCAGCGGACAACCACCCGCATGACCGCTACCGACGACGGCGAACGCACCGGCTTCGCCGGCCGCCGGTACCAGACGACGCATTTGGGGACGAAGTCCTACCCCGATGCGTTCGACGATTACCTCGCCTTTCTCGAATCCCGGCTGCGCGAAGCCCACCGCGTGCTCGCGCCGAACGGCACGCTTTATGTCCACCTCGACCCGCGCGAAGTCCACTACGTCAAGGTCTTGCTGGACGGCATCTTCGGCCGCGCGTCGTTCCTCAACGAGATCGTCTGGGTCTACGACTACGGCGGCCGCCCTCGCGACCGCTGGCCCGCCAAGCACGACGACATCCTCGTCTACGTCAAAAACCCCAGGGACTACGTCTTCAACGCCGACGACGTCGACCGGGAACCGTACATGGCGCCGGGTCTGGTCACACCGGAGAAGGCGGCACGGGGGAAGTTGCCGAGCGACTGCTGGTGGCACACCATCGTCAGCCCGACGGGGAAAGAGAAGACGGGCTACCCCACCCAAAAACCGCTCGGCGTCCTCAAACGGATCGTGACCGCCTCCTCCCGCCCGGACGACGTCGTTCTCGACTTTTTCGCCGGCAGCGGCACCACCGGTGCCGCCGCCCTCGCCCTCGGCCGCCGCTTCCACCTGATCGACAACAACCCGGAGGCGCTGGCGGTGATGGCGCGGCGGTTCGCCGAGGTTGCGGATGTGGAATATGTCGGGTACCAACCCACGAATCCGTAGACCGTAGGACGACTCGCCACGAAACGATCGGTGGTTGTCCCAATTCGGAGGCTGCCGCGCCTGCTCTGTGCCCCCTTCGTGGCCGGTTGCAAACGGCGGGAGACGGCGTATAGTGCCGGGGCGTACCACGCGGCCAGCGTCGCCCGCGGCGGACCATCGCCTTCGGCGAGGTGGTCGTGGTGGGTCGATACCTGGCGAAGCGTCTCCTCAGCGTCATCCCGACCGTCTTCGGGATCTCGGTTGTCGTCTTCCTCAGCGTCCACCTCGTCCCCGGCGACGCGGTCGACGTCCTCCTCGGCACCAGCCGGACCCCGCAGGCGGCGAAGGCGCTGCGCGACCTGTTCGGTCTCGACCGCCCGCTCTACGTCCAGTACCTGGACTGGCTCGGTGGGGTCCTCCACGGCGACTTCGGCCGGTCGTTGCGCACCGGCGAACCCGTCCTTCACATGATCGCCGTTCGCTTCCCGACCACCCTCGAACTGACGGTGGCGGCGATGATCGTCTGTCTCCTGATCGCGATCCCGGCCGGGGTGCTCGCCGCGGTCAAGCAAAACACGCCGATCGACTATGCGCTCTCCCTCTTCGCCTTTCTCGGTCTCTCCACCCCGAGTTTCTGGTTGGGGACCCTCCTGATTATCCTCTTTGCCATCGTCATCCCCGTCCTGCCCCCGGCCGGATTCGTCAGCCTGCGCGAGGATCCCGTCCAGAATCTCAAATCTCTGATCTTGCCGGCCGTGACGTTGGGGACCGCGCTCTCCGCCGTTGTGATGCGGATGACGCGTGCCTCCCTGCTGGACGTCATTCGCCAGGACTACATCAAGACCGCCCGCGCCAAAGGGCTCCGCGAGCAGACCGTCGTCCTTCGTCACGCCCTGAAAAACGCCTTCATCCCCGTCTTGACGACGATCGGCTTGCAGGCGGGTTACCTCCTCGGCGGCGCCGTCGTCATCGAGCAGGTCTTTAGCTGGCCCGGCGTCGGGCGGCTGACGCTGGACGCCGTCCTCCAGCGCGATTACCCCCTCGTCCAGGGCACGGTCATGCTTTTTGCGCTCAGTTTCGTCCTCATCAACATCGTCGTCGACGTGCTCTACGCGGTGCTCAATCCGCAAATCCACTACCGCTGACGCCGAACCGTCGCGCCCAGGCAAGGGTTCCGGGATGTCGGTCGCGGCCACCACGATGGCCAGCCCAACGACTTCGCAGGTGGTCCCGCGGGAGCGCCGGCATCCGGTGTTGACGCGCTTCCTGCGTCACCGCCTCGCCGTCTCCGGGGTCGTGGTGATCGCGGTCATGATCGCGGTGGCGATCGCCGCGCCGGTCCTGGCCCCCTACGATCCGATCGGTCTCGGCGACGTGCAACTGGCGCCGCCGAGCCGGCAGCACTGGTTGGGGACGGACGATTTCGGCCGGGACGTCCTCAGCCGGCTGATCTACGGTTCCCGGATCTCCCTCGAAGTCGCTTTGATCTCGGTCTCGATCGCGCTGGTCGCCGGAACCGTGATCGGGGTCGTCTCCGCCTACTTCGGCGGCTGGCTCGACACCGCGCTCAGCCGGACGAACGACGTGATCTTCTCTTTCCCCGACATCCTGCTGGCGATCGGCTTGATGGCGATGCTCGGCCCGAGTCTGCGCAACGTGATGATTGCCCTCGGCATCATCTACACCCCGATCTTCGCCCGCGTCTGTCGGGCCTCGACGCTGGTCGTCTTGACCCACCAATACCTCGACGCGGCGCGCGTCACCGGCGTGCCGCACCGGATGATCCTCTGGCGCCACGTCCTGCCGAACATCCTCGCCCCGCTGATCGTCCAGACCAGCGTCACCTTCGCCTTCGCGATCCTGACCGAGGCGGCCCTGAGTTTCATCGGTCTCGGCGCCCAACCACCCACGCCGTCGTGGGGACTGATGCTCAACGCGGCGCGCCAGCTCGTCTACACCAACGCCTGGCTGAGCGTCTATCCGGGGGTCGCGATCATGCTGGCGGTGCTCAGTTTCAACTTCATCGGCGACGGGTTGCAGGATGCGCTCGATCCGCGCGCCCAACGGCATTAGCGCGGCGTTCCGGCCAGCGAAGACCGCTGCCGGTGGAAAGGGGGTGATGGCAGGACACAGCCGATCGTTGCCGACTGAGAGCGATCGTTTCGCCACCGGGCCGTACCCACACGACGAAAGGGATGGTGGACCAATGGGAAGCACGCCCGAGCAAGAGATCTCCGATCGCGATTTCGAGGCACTCCGCCATTCGCTCCTCTCGCGCCGCCGCCTGCTCCAATACGGCGCCACCGGGGCCGGTGCGCTGGCCGCGCGTCCGTTCGCGCGCGTCTCAAGCGCGGCCGCGGCCATGCAGGACGAGCAACCGCAACCGGGCGGTCGCCTGAAGGTCATCTACACCAACGACCCCGACGTCCTCGATCCCCACCTGACCAGCTCGATCGCGGCCATCCGCGTCATCGACCTCGTCTACGAAACCCTGCTCGGTTTCGACGAGAACCAGCAACTGATCCCGGTTCTCGCCGAAAGTTGGGAAGTCCCCGACGACACGACCTACGTCTTCCACCTTCGCCAGGGCGTGACCTTCCACAACGGCCGCCCCCTGGTAGCCGACGACGTCAAGTATTCCTACGAGCGGATCATGGACCCCAAGACCGGATCGCCGCAGACCTGGTACTTCAGCGCCGTCGACACGATCGAGACACCGGACCAGGCGACCGTCAAGATCACCATGAAGACCCCGTTCGCCCCCTTCCTGAACGCCCTCGCCCAACCGCAGCCCGGATCGATCGTGCCGAAGGAGGAGGTCGAGAAACAGGGCGGGACGCTCAACCAGCAGGCGGTCGGTACGGGCCCGTTCATCCTCAAGGAGTGGGTGCCGACGACCAAGGTCACCTACGACCGCAACCCCAACTACTGGATGGCCGGCAAACCCTACCTGGACGGCATCGACGTGACCATCCAGGGCGACGAGGCCGTCATCAGCACCGCGATCCGCGCCAAATCGACCGACTTCGTCGACTACGTGCCGCCCAAGGACTTCGACAACCTCAAGAGCATGGACGACCTGACGCTGATCGAGTTCACCGGGACGGACTGGGAGTACCTCGGTTTCAACACCCAGAAGAAACCGTTCGACGACAAGCGGGTGCGCCAGGCGATCGCCTGGACGGTCAACGTCGACGACGTCGTCCAGAAGGCCTACTTCGGCCACGCGACCAAGCTGACCTGCGGCCCGCTGCCCGACTGGAGCTGGGCCCACTGCACCGACACCGCCTATCCGGCGCCGGACCTGGAGAAGGCCAAGGCGTTGCTGCAAGAGGCGGGGTACGCCGACGGTTTCAAGATGACGATCACGATGGGGCGGCCGGCGGCGACCTACAACGCGGCGGCCGAGATCACCAAGGCGGCCCTCAAGCAGATCGGCATCGACGCCGAGATCGACGGCATGGAGTGGGGCACCTGGGTCGATAAGGTGATCAACCAGAAGGACTTCGAGAGCACGATCACCGGCTGGCACAGCTTCATCGATCCCGACCAGTACCTCTACCCCGAATTCCACACCGGCGAGTTCTGGAACTGGTACTCCTACAGCAATCCCCAAGTCGACCAACTGCTCGAGCAGGGGCGCACCACCCTCGACCAGGAGCAACGGAAGACCATCTACGTCCAACTCCAGCAACTGCTGGCCGACGAGGCGGTCTACGTCTTTTACACCAACGACAACGTCCTGAAGGGGCACTTCAACAACGTCAAGGGCTACCAGGCGGTCCCGAGCGCGAGCAACATCTTCTTCCGCGAAACGTGGCTGGCGAAGTAGCGGCGCGGGTGCCCAGACGCAGCCCGTGTCAACGTCGCGGGGCGCCCGGCTAGGGTCTGTCTGCAAAATCTACAACCAGAGGAGGATGAAGGCGATGACCAGGAGCGCGCGGTAGTGTTCGCCCAGCTT
>DATBFX010000024.1:0-15338 GCA_036558305.1 Thermomicrobiales bacterium
CTGTTGCAAAGCCTCCTCAATCTCGCCGGGGAGAACCGCACCAACTTGGCCGACTACATTGAGGCCCTCGATCAACGACTCGGCGATCACGACTTTGCCCGCGACATCGCGCAGTCGTTCGGCTTCACGACTTCCGGCCAGGTGCATCTCCGGACACTTCGCGCGGTCGCCGAACTCGGACCAGGTCCGATCTCGCCCGCGGACCTTGATACCAACCGCGACCTCGTACCGAACCTGCTCCGCGACGTCGATTCGCGTACCCTCGTTCGCAGTTTCCAGTGGGCCAGGCTGCTCGGATTCATGGTTCCGGCCACCCGTGGCTCGGACGACCGAGGAGTGTCGAATTCGGCCCCATCCAAAGGCAGTGGCACGGAGGACCGGTGGCTCCTCGATCCCGTCATCAGCCGCATCCTGCAGGTCGGCTGGCCCGACGAAGACCTGGAAGATTAGGACCATCGGCGTGAGTTCCCGCGATGCGCACACCTTCGCTTGGAAGCACCTGGTGCAACTGTTTGGTCCCCGGCAATGGGCGACGCGCGTTCTGAGCGCGGTGTTCCATCGCCAGAAGAATGCCGTGGTGTTCCTCCCCCACCATGGCGGACCGGACGACGTCTTCCGTTTGGTCAACCACGTTCTGGCGCACTCGTCACCAACGGCGTTCGACCGCGCCCGATGGACCCCTCTGACGGTGCCGTCGGCAGGCGACATTCCCGCCAAAGACTACCTCTGGAGTGTCCTCGGCAGCCCCGAGTCGGAGCCGACCCCGCCCACCGACCTGAGACACTTCTGGCTCGCACCCAGGTTCCAGGGCAAGGTCATCTGGCTTCGCGGTCTGACCTGCGCCAACTGGCCCGCCTGGCTCGATTTGCTGAAGACCTATCATCCCCTCGCCGCCAACTACGACGACGAGAATCGACCGGTTTTCTGCCTGCCCTTGACGGGCGAATTGGGTTATCATGCTCCCGCCGACCCCAGTTTCGAAAATTGCGAATGGATCGGTGCCAGCGATTGGAAGAATGCCGTCGATTGGTCGGATACGCTCTTCTTTGTCTCGTCATCGCTTCGTCAACGCCGCTTCGACGACTCCCTCTTTCAACCGACTCCGTTGGAGGAGCAACTGGCCACGATGATCGTCACGAATCTGGCCCGTTGGGACCTCCCGCTTGCCAGCGAGTTGGCATCGGCCGCGTCACTCGACGAGATCTTCGATCCTCTGCCGACCCTCGTGCGCGTTGCCCAGCGCCGACGGTGGACCAAGGAGAACCTAAAGTCGCCGGAGTGGAGTGAGGGCATGACCGAACGACGCTATGCCGTCGACCCGCGCCACTGGAGTGCCTGCCTCCTGGCGCTTTCGGATGATCCGACCGATCGCAATCGCCATGAGCTACGGCGTCGCATCTGGGGCGCGGAGGTGGGGGTGCTCTTCCCATACGTGGACGACTGGCGAAAACGGCTGGTGCACTCCTACGCCGATTATCTCCGCGTGCCCTACCCCGACGAATACGACCCCGTGACGAAGAAGAAGAAGAAGCCTGACCGATTCCGCACGAACGACAAGCTTGCGCTCGAGGTTGGGCACCTACTAGAACAGTATCGCGAGCCAGGTAGCACCTTGTACGGACGCCTGGTCGAGCCCGAGAGTCTTCTGATCGAGCTGAGAGACGTGCGCAACGAGCTCTGCCATCGGGGACCACTCAGCGACTCGGTCTGCGACCAGCACGGCAGTTTCCGCCGCCTGTTGGCGAGGTACGACAAGCTCTAATCACGTTCGATGAACCGATTGGGAGCACGCGCTCGATCGATCGAGCGATCTCGCGAGGGTGAACGCTTTGCTTTCTGTACGATCGAGTTACCTATGCCGGACACCCGATCGCGACCGCGAAATCGGTAGCTTCACGGATGTCCCGCACGTACCTACCGATTACGATCGGTGTCAGGTGAGCCGCGTCCGGTGGCTCGGTGGCCTCACCTGGCATAAGAGGACGGTACAGGTATCCGGTTCCGTCGCTCGTGGGCATACGGTTTAGTGGATTGACAGGAGTTTGTTTGATGAACGTTGCACAGGCCAAACAGACCGTTCGCGCTTGGATCGAGGCGAACACCGCGCGCTGGCCGGGTCTCCGCGCCGCCCACCTCGTCGGCGGGGTCAACAGTCTGCCGGACGAGGCGCCCTTCCCGGCCAACAAGGACATCGACCTCCACCTCGTCTTCGCCGAAGACAGCCCGATCCTCCGCGCCGAGGGTCCCTTCATGAACATCCTCGAGGAGTCCCTCGCGAGGCTGGCCGTCGAGGCGGGGATCAAATCGGTCGCCGACTACCGGTCGCCCGGTCTCGTCCTCTGCAACCCCGAGATCGCGTACCACCTGACCGTCGACAGCGTCCTCTACGACCCGAGCTTTCTCCTCCGCGACCTCCAGTCCGAAGTCCGACGTGGGTACGCGCGCCGGCGCTGGGTCCACGCCCGGATCGACCACGAGCGGCACGGTCTCGACCGCGCTTTCGCGATGCGGCCGATGGCGGCGGCCCACCTGGGTCCTTCGGGCGAGGTCAGCATCCTCGGCTATGCGATGACCTTCCTGACCACGGTGCTCCAGGTCGCCCAACTCCGGGCGCCGCGGATCGGCAGCGGCATGCTGGTGCGGATGCGCGAGGCGCTGTCCGACTGCGGCCGGCTCGACCTCTACGACGACGTCCTCGCCCTGTTCGGTCTCCAGGACGTCACCCCAACCCAGGTCGAGGACCTCCTGAACGACGGGATCGACGCCTTCGACCTGGCGGTGGCGGTCATCAAAACGCCCCACCCCGCCCAGCACAAGATGCACCGCCACCTCCGGCCGTACTTCGTCGAATCGTGCGGCGGCATGGTCGCGGCGGGCGATCACCGCGAGGCCCTGTTCTGGGGGATCCTGTTTTGCCTGACCTCGACCGACGTCATCCTGGCCGACGGCCCCGCCGCGGTCCAACCGGCCTTCGCCGCCTATCAGCACCGCTTCCTGCAAGCGCTCGGGATGGACGACGCCGGGGCACGCGCGGACAGGTACGTCCAGGCCGAACGGTTGGCGGACCGCTTCTTTGCCCTCGCCGAGGAGATCATCGACCGACATCCGGAGATCGAAGACTGATCGCGGGCGCCGGCCGCTCCCGCCACGCGGGATGGCGGTTGGCGCCACAGATCGGGCAGATCGGGCGAACGACCGGCGGCGACACCCTCAACGGCAGCACCGGTGACGAAAACCTCAGTGCCAACGAAGTCAACGACGGCAGACGGCGCATTGCGGTGCCGTTGAGCCGCCTCATCGTGTCGGGGCGGACAGCGCCCGGAGGGCGCCCGGTCCGCCCCTACGGCGCCGCCAGGACCGTCTCTTCCGCAATCCGCGCTAGGCGGGTTGGATGAGGCCGATGACGTTGCCGTCGGCATCCTTGACGCTGGCGATCAGGGCGCCGTTGCCGATGTCCTTGACCGCCTCGTGCTCCTGCGCGCCGGCGGCGATGAGCTCCCGGACGCGGGCGTTGATGTCCTCGACCTCCCAGTAGCCGACGGAGCCGGGGAAACCGCGGGTGTGGCCGTTGGGATCGAGACCGAGGCGCTGGTCGCCAAGGTCGTATTGGACGTAGTAGGGTGAGTCGTGGGTCGGCTCGGCACCGACGAGAGCGCCGAAGACGCTCTTGGCGCGATCGAGGTCCCTGACGGGGTAGACGACGACGTAGACGCCTGAGGCCATGAGATGCTCCTCTTTCTGCTGTCACGTCGGCCCGTATTTGGCCGTCACAACGATGACGGACCCCGACGGAGGAATGTGACCGATGGCCGAGCGGGACTGGTTGACGGAGCAATTCGAGGCCAATCGGGGGCACCTGCGGGCGGTGGCCTACCGGATGCTGGGCTCGCGCGCCGAGGCAGAGGACGCGGTGCAGGAGGCCTGGCTGCGGCTGAACGGGACCGACACGAGCGAGGTCGACAACCTGGCGGGCTGGCTGACGACGGTGGTGGCGCGGGTGTCGCTGGACATGCTGCGTTCGCGCACGTCGCGGCGCGAGGAGCCGATCGAGGAGATCCTGCCGGAGACGGCCGAGCGCGGGGTCGCGGCGGGCGATCCCGCGTACGACGCGGAGATGGCCGACGCGGTCGGGCCGGCGCTGCTGGTGGTGCTGGACACGCTGCCGTCGGGGGAGCGGCTGGCGTTCGTGCTGCACGACCTGTTCGGGGTGCCGTTCGACGAGATCGCGGTGATTCTGGGGCGGTCGTCGGACGCGGCGCGGCAGCTCGCCAGCCGGGCACGGCGGCGGGTGCGGGGCGCGACACCGCCGCGCGAGGCCGACCTGGAGCGGCAGCGGGAGGTGGTGAATGCCTTCCTGCGGGCCTCGCGCGGGGGCGACTTCGCGGCGCTGCTGACGGTGCTGGACCCGGACGTGGTGGTGCGGGCCGATGCGACGGCCGTGCAGATGGGCGCGGCGCCGGAAGTCCGCGGCGCAACGGCGGTGCTCAACACCTTCCTCGGGCGCGCCGTCGGGGCGCAGCCGGCGATCATCGACGGGATCGCGGGGGCGGCCTGGGCGCCGGGTGGCCGGATCCGGGCGGTCCTTGGCTTCACGGTCGTGGACGGCAAGGTCGCCGCGATCGATCTGGTTGCCGACCGGGAGCGGCTGGATCGGCTCGACGTGGAGTTGTTGCCGCGCGAAGGGAAGTAACGACGAGGGACGAGACGGCTTGCAGCAGGTAGGGGCGGACCGGGTGTCCTCTGGGCGATGTCCGCCCTCTCCCCATCCATCACGATTCCGATTCGCAGCGCCGTTGCCGATCGCGAACACCGGCACTCCCTTGCTCGCCCAAGAGCCAAACGTGAGAGACCGGGACGCTCTGACCCAAGCGCCCCGGTTTTGTCCGACTGCCGCATCTGTTACGGATCGCCCGGAGACCGCCGTTTCGAGGCCGCGGGGCTGCTCGGAATGTCGCCCCGAGGGGCGTCGGGTGGCACGGTTCGGACGCGCCGCTTCAGTCCACGCTCATGCCGCCGGTGAGGTTGGCGACCGCACCGGTGATCGCGCCGGCGTGATCCGACGCCAGGAACATCGCCGTGTTGGCGACCTCGGCGAGCGTCGAGAGCCGCTTGAGGAGCGTCATGTCCTCCAGCCACCTGACGTCGATGCCGCCCGCCTGTTCGGCGACCCGATCGGTGTACCGTTCGATCCCTTCTTCGTCGAGCGCATCGACCTGTGCCGCTTCGGCCGATCCACCCGCCGCGGCAATCTCCCGGGCGACGGTCTGAATCGGACCGAGACGGCGACCGCTCAGGAAGACCCTCGCCCCTTCCGCGCCAAACGCCCGCGCGACGGCACTGCCGATCGCTTCGCCCGCGCCGTAGATGATGACTGTTTTGTTCCGCAGCAGCATGCTGATCTCCTTCTGGGACCGTGATTCCATCGCCTACCGGGGCTGGCACGATCGCGCACTTTCAGGCGGCCGCCTGGTCTTGACGAGAATGGTCAGCCGGCGTTTGGGTTCTACCTTCGCGGCCCGTCCGACGACCGCCAGGGCACCGGCCTCCTCGTCCTCACCCTCGCCGGCGATCGCATCTGCGCCCTGACCCGCCTCGACCTGAGCGTGCTCCCGTGGTTCGGGCTGCCGCGATTGCTCCACGGCTGATCGTCGGCACCCCAGTCGCCCTCCTGGAAGGTTGTGCGAGATTCGGGCGATGCGCCCCGATGACGATACGCGGCATCTCCTCGGTGGCGAGGGAGGAGTCCCAGACCAATCGACTCCGAACGCACTCGGTCACGACTCTGGCAGTCCGCACGTCCTTATCGTCGTTGCCGGTGGTCACCACCTCGAACCGTGCGCCGAGCCGTTCGGCAGTGAGACGGAGGTTTCGTCGAGTCCGATGTCGAAACAGCGATCCCCCGAGCGACCAGGTAGCGAGATCGGTTTTGGCCAGGTCGTGGAGGCGATCCGGGATGACTTCCAGCTCCTTCAGCAGCGGCGTTGCACCAACCTTCGACGTCCTGGCCACCCCCTCGCCGGCCGCAATTCAACCCCGAAAAACCGTCTCACGAATCTCACAAAACAACTGCGATAACGTTCTAACTACAGAGGTTCGTGCGACACACTTCTCTAATCCGGTGGCGAAGAGTAAAGAGAGGGATGCGAAAATGGCTCAGATCGCTCGTGACGCCGGTTCTCGCATCGACGTCGCCCCGGCACGCGCGCGCTCACGGCTCGGCCGGCGGGCGGTGACACCGATCCTCGGTCTCGCGTACCTGTCCCTTTCCTTCGTCGCCGATCGCATCGACGTCCGCCCGCTCCGTCGCGCGCTCAACTGGCTGGCACTCCGGGTGTCGTCCCCCGCCATCCCCAGTGAGTCCGCGTCGATCGCGGCGACGCACCGCCGCAATCTCGCTTCTCTCCTCACCGAATACTGGTACGGCGAGTCCCGCGTCACCGGCGTCGAGCGCGGTCTCGGGCAAATGCCCACCGATCGCTACGTCGCCCGTGCCTTCCTCGCCGGTTTGGCGGCGCGGTTCGAGGAAGCGGGTCTGCCGACCTGGCCGATCGACCCCCGCCATCCGCGGGCGATCGACAACTTGTGCGAAACCGGCAAAGGCGTCTTCAAGGTCGTCGATCTCGAATCCGGGGTGGTCTCGCCGCTGCCCTCGCTCAAGACCTGGTTCCGCGCGCTGCGGCGCGGTCTGGCGCCCTCCTCCGACGTGATCTTCTTCGACGTCACCCGCGCCTACATCACCCGCGAAGAGGAGCGCATGCGCGCCCGCTTCGGCGATGCCTGGGTCGAAGACCTGCACGCAACCCTGGACGCCGCCGAGTCCGACGCCGTCGCCCGGCGGCGCGGCGCCCCCCGGCTCCGGTCCCGCAATGCGGGCGGTCACGAGCAGGCACAGGGGTGGCTGGCGCGGATCGTGGCCGACGCCCTGGCGCAGAGGGCGCCCTGGAACCTCTCCGCACGCTCCGGCTCGCGCCATCTGGTCGCCCGCCCAACCCCATTCGAACGCCTCAGCGCCTCTTCCAAGGCGGCCGGCGATGCCGGTCCAATCTGGCAGCTCGGCCGGGCGTCGTCCGATCGTCGGTCGTCCAACGTGGGTTCTGGTTCGCCCTCGGATTCGCCGCTGCCGGCGCGGCGTTGCCTGCCGACACCGGCGGTCCTTTCCTGTTCCCCCCAACCACGGGCCGCTTGATTCCTTTTGGCTCCCCTTCCCTCGACGGTCGCCCGTTCGGGGGAGATGGCACGTTCTGGCGCGAGCTGCGGTCATGGCACGCGGACCGGGCCGCCTCGGGAACGTCCAGAACGCCGGCGGCCGGAGCCTCCGGCGTCGCGCCGTAGGCCCCAATCGGTTTGAGTCAGGCCGCCGCAACCCGCGCGGATCAGACCGTCACCCGCCGGTCCACCCGCTCGCGGACCGCCTCCCGCGCCCGCAACAGACTGACGGCGGCAATTCCTCCGAGGGCATCACAGATCAGGTCGTGCGCCGTGTCCCATCGACTTTGCACCCGCCCGGAGGCGAACACGACGTCGCTGAGGTACTCGTAGAGTTCCCAGGAGACGCCCGCGATCGCGAAACTGATCGTCACCGCCACCAGGGTCCGCTTCATCGGTGGCATCGCCAGGGTACCGCGCTGATCGAGCAGACGGAGGACTTCGTAGACGCTGGCGGCGAAGGCCGCCCCACTGAAGAAGTGAATGATCTTATCGTACGGTTCGAACGCGTCGTATAAACCACCCACCGTACCCAATACGTCGGCGTACGTCATCACCACCACGATCACGTGCGTCTGCCAGGCGAGACCGCCCTCCTGCGCGAAGACCGCATCCAGGATCAGCAACAACACCAATGTGGCGGTCGTCTGGGCAACCTGGTACCACCAGTATTTGGTGAATCCCGGTTCGATCACCCGGCCGATCATCAGATACGCCAGGATGGTGAACAGCGCGAGGGCGGAGCGGCGCGTTGTTGCCGATGTTTCGAGTGTTGTGGCAAGCCGGGAGAGCGGGCGACCGATCGCCGCGCTCACCGACCGATCGCTGCCGGCCGACATCTCCGCCCTCCTCTCCGCCGGTACGGGTCCTCTCCCCGCCCGCACCTCTCGTCTCCACGACGCCGGTCGCGTACGACCCGGCACATCCGGCGACGGAACCGCCGCCACACGTCTCGCCGCACCGAATCGGCCGTTGCTCCATGGTTGGCGCTCGCTTCGTCCCGTCTCTCGACGTCTGAGCACCGCCCGGTCGCCCAAACCGGGTCCATGTGGTTGCCGATCCGTCTATGATAGGGGCACGCGTGCTCCGCAGTCGACCACCGGCCGGCAACCGGACCCTCGAATGCGGTCGCCAACGTTCCCGAAGCGACCCGGCGCCGGCGTCTGGGCTCCCGGCTGGACCGCCGGCGGCAAGGACGGCCGCGTCACCCCGGCGCCCAACTTGCCTCCTGCGGACACCTCTCCGCTTGATCGCACGCGCCGCCTCCGTCGCCCGTCTCCTTCATGGCAATCCGGCTCGCCACCCGCTGTGGTCCGCGCAACAAATTTGACGCGGTACATATTTGCTTTCGCTGGTCAATCCCCTAAGATGGGCGCGAGAACACCGCGACGCGGAGACCGCCCGGAACGAAGCGTGCGCGAATCGCCGTCCTCGGGTAGCCGCAGCGGTGCCGCGTCGCCTCGGCGATCGAGACTCAGGGGAAAGGGGAAAGCCATGCGCAGTCTTGCCTCCGCCGCCGCCCTCCTCGTCGCGAGTTTGCTCGCGCTCGCCGCGCCCGCCGAATATGCCGCCGCCGCCCCGACCTGCCACGGCCTGCCCGCGACCATCGTCGGCACCGGCACCAACCCCACCATCGCCGGCACGCCGGAGGCCGACGTCATCGTCGGCACCGACACCGACGACACCATCACCGGGCTCGAAGGCGACGACACCATCTGCGGCCGCGGCGGGTCCGACGCCATCTACGGCGGCGAGGGAGACGACTGGATCGACGGCGGCGACGGCGACGATGATCGGGGCACTAGCGCCTTTCTCGGCCTCGTCGGCGGTCCCGGCGACGACGTCGTCAACGGCGGCGACGGCAACGACATCCTGAACTCGAAGGAGGGCACTTTCGGCCCCGGCGATCCCGGCGACGATGTCTACCACGGCAACGCCGGCGACGACTACATCAAGGACATCGCCGGGAACAACGTGGCCCACGGCGACGGCGGGCGGGACCAGATCATCGCCACTGGCAGGGCCTTCGGCGACGCCGGCAACGACTTGCAGGTGGCGGCCGGCGAGTCGTCCCCCGGTGCCCACGACGCGATTGCCGACGGCGGGTCGGGCAGCGACGGGGCGGGCGGCGGCGTCGACATCGCCGGCGGCACCGCCTATGGCGGGTCCGGCGACGACACCATCTTTCTCGTGCTCCTGGGCGAAGGCGACACGGCCTACGGCGGTTCCGGCGACGACCAGGTCTACGACGCCGGCGGCGGCTCGAACCTTCTGGACTGCGGCTCCGGCTTCGACACCTACTCCGCCGTTCCCAGCGACACCGTCCGCCGGTGCGAACACCCTGTGCCTTTTCCATAGCACGGAATTAGCCGACCGGCCGGTCGTTGCTCGATCTCCACCTTCCCCTTGCCGGCAGGTCGCGCCCGCCCCCCACGCCCCGGTCTCGTCCGACTGCCCGGCCCCGGCCGCACACGCCGGTCACGGGTGCCCCCTGGGCGTTGCCCCTCCTTGGTCGCGCCGCAGCGGGCCGCAACCCCCTCCGGCGCCGCGCCCGCTCCGCCGCCCACCACCCCGCCCCTCACCCCCGACCCCTCTCCCGGTGCGCGGGAGAGGGGTCGGGGGTGAGGGTTCGAGCGGACGCGCGACGTCCCACGACCCGACCCGGAGGGAGTCGCTTCGACCTTCTACCGACTACCGCCCACTGACGACCGCCGACTGACGACTCCCATCGCCCTCCTCCTCTCCTCCAACCCACGATCGCGGTAGACTGCCGCCCATGACGCAACGCATCGTCATCGTCGGCGGCGGTGTCATCGGTCTCTCTGCGGCGTTCGCCCTCCACCGCCGCGGTTGCCGCGTCACCCTCCTCACCGCCGGCGAACCCGGCGAGGGTGCCTCCGCCGTCAACGCCGGTTGGATCGTCCCCTCGCTCTCGGAACCGGTCCCCGCCCCCGGTCTGGTCGGTACCTCCCTCCGCTGGATGCGCCGCTCCGACAGCCCGCTCTACATCCAGCCCCGCCCCAGTCCCGACCTCGCCCGCTGGTTGATCTCCTTCTGGCGCCACTGCAACGCCCGCGACTACGCCGCCGGTCTCGCCGCGACCGCCGAGATCAACCGCCGCACCTTCGCCCTCTACGACGACCTCGCCGCCGCCGGCGTCCAATACGAACAGCACCGCACCGGCGTCCTCTTTGCCTACGTCTCGCCGGCCGCCCTGGAGCACGATCTCCGGGCGACGGAACCGCTCCGCCAATTCGGCATCGACGTCCCCTCACCCCTCTGGGGCGACGCCGTCCGCGACCTCGAACCCGCCCTCGGCGATGCGATCACCGGCGGCTACTGGTTCGCCCAGGAACGCCACGTCCGCCCCGATACGCTGACCGCCGGTCTCGTCGACTACCTGACCGCACACGGCGTCGACCTCCGCCCCCACACCCGCGTCACCGGGTTCGATCGCGACCGCGACCGCATCACTAATGTCGTCATGGACCGCGGCCGCCTCGAAACCGACGCCGTCCTGCTTGCCGCCGGCGCCTGGACCCCATCCATCGCCCGCCTCGCCGGTGCCCGCGTCCCCGTCCAACCCGGCAAAGGCTACTGCCTCGACTACGCGCCGCCCCCCGTGCCCGTCCACCACGCCCTCTACCTGCACGAGGCGCGGGTCGCCGTCACCCCCCTCACCGGTCTCACCCGCCTCGCCGGCACCATGGAGTTCTCCGGTCTCAACGACCGCATCCGCCCCGAACGCACCGCCGCCATCGCCCGCGCCGCCGCCACCGCCCTCCGCGACTGGCCAACCGACCCATCCATCGCCCAGCCCGGCACCGGTCTCCGCCCGATGACCCCGGACGGTCTCCCCGTCATCGGTCTCCTCAAAGGCTTCCGCAACCTCGCCGTCGCCACCGGTCACGCCATGCTCGGCGTCACCCTCGCCCCCGCCACCGCCGACGCCATCGCCGACGTCATCACAACGGCCCGCATACCGGACGTCCTCCGGCCGTTTGATCCGGCCCGCTTCTGACGAGGCGGCAAGGCGGCAAGGAAGAGGCGAGAGGCGGAAGGCGGAAGGGATTCCCCTCCCCGCTTCCTCTTCCCCGTTCCCTCCGTCCTTGCCGCCTTGCCGCCTTGCCGCCTTACGCCTCGGCTGCCATCGGCTGTTCGGTCATCATCGCCTGGCCGCGGTGGACGCCTTCGGCGAACTCCTCGACGAGCTTGCGGCAGAAGGCCGGGAGGTCCTTCGGGTTGCGGCTGGTGACCAGACCTTGCTCGGTGTGGACTTCCTCGTCGACCCAGCGACCGCCGGCGTTGCGGATGTCGGTCTTCAGACTCGGGTAGGAGGTCAGCGTTCGGCCGCGCACCACCCCCGCCTCGACCAGGGTCCACGGGCCGTGGCAGATCGCCGCCACCGGTTTGCCGGCGGCAAAGAAGTCCGCGACGAACCGCACGGCCCCCTGGTCCATCCGCAGCTTGTCGGGATTGGCCACACCGCCGGGGAGGACGAGCCCGTCGTAGTCGGCGGCTCTCGCCTGGGAAACGGGCTTATCGACCGGAAACGTGTCGGCCTTGTCCATCCCGTTGACACCCTGGATGCTGCCCTGCTTGATCGAGACCAACTCCGGGCGCCCGCCGGCGGTCTCGACCGCCTTCCACGGTTCCGTCAACTCGACCTGCTCGACGCCGTCGGTCGCCAAGAACGCGATCCGCTTACCTGCCAACTCCTGGGCCATTATTGGTCACCCCTTTCGATCGACTCCGATCAGAGTCCGCACCCGTCGCCTCGACGGCATCGAAAGGAGGCCGCAGCATACGTGCCAACCGTGGACAACCGGACGCGTTTCGGCCCGGGCAAACGCCCGGGCCGGAACAACGCACGACATCGAATCGGCGCCGCGTTGCCGCGGTCTATTGCGCCTTCCGGGTCCAGTTCGCGATGTTCCAGTACTCGGCCTCGAACGAACTGAGGGCGAGGTTGTCCTGGACCAGCGTATTGGAAACCGCCGCCTTGTTGGCACGCGCCACCAACGGGATGACGACGACCTCGTTGATGACGATGTCGTTCATCTTGATGAACGCCTCGTTCGCCTTCTCTTGGTCGGTCTCCGCGATTACCGACTCGTAGGCCGCGTCGTAGTCGGGGTTGGACCAGCGCGACTCGTTGACGCCCGACCAGCCGTTGGCCTTCTGGGCGATGTTGGCCCCGTCCTTGCCGCCGTACCAGCTCTGCATGTAGGTCAGCGGGTAGGGCGAGGACGGGTTGTTGGTGTACATCTCGAGGTCGCGGAAGAAGTGGCTGGCGTTCTGGTCGTTGCCGGGCGCGCTGTCGAAGAAGACGCCGGCGTCGACCTGGCCCAGCGTCACCTGGAACCCAACCTTCTCCCAGTTGCTCTTGTTGACCGCCTGGTTCTTCTGGCGCACCGCGTTGATCGAGGTGAAGTACTTGACCTTGAGCTGGACGCCGTCCTTCTCCCGCACGTCGCCGTTCTTCGTCCACCCCGCCGCGTCGAGGGTCTGGTTGGCCTTGTCCAGGTTGAATTCCCAGGTCGTGTTCGCCGACTCCACCGCCGGGATGCCGGTCAGGATGTTGACCGCCGGCGGCTCGACCGGGGGCCCGAAATAGAATTGCTCGGACATCGTCTGCCGGTCGCAGGCCAGCGCCAGCGCCTGGCGGACCGCCTTGTCGGTCAGGAACGGGTGCGGCGTGTGCATCTCGGCCCGCTGGCCGTCGACCTCCTGGTCGGGGTCCGAGAAGTTGATCAGCACCCGCTCGACCTGAAGCGGCGGTGTGGCGATGACCGTGCCCTTGCCGGCCTTCTCCATCTCGTGCAGGATGTTGGGCTCGACCTGCATGTTCCAGCCGTAGTCCCAGTCGCCGGTCTGCAGCACCGCCTGCGCCGCCGAGGGCGCGTCGCCCCCGCCCTTGATGTTGACGCGGGCGAAGAAGGGTTTGTTCGGCTCGCGGTAGTTGTCGTTGACGACGTAGGTGACCTGGTCGTTCTCCTTGAACGTCTCGACCACGTAGGGGCCGGTGCCGATCGGGGCCTTGCGGAACTCGTCGTTGGCCGCCTGCGCGTCCTTGCCGTCCCAGAAGTGCTTGGGGTAGATGGCGCCGCCGCTGGCGATGCTGGTGAACGGGAAGTACCAGCCGAGACTCGGCTGCTTGAAGGTGACCTTCACGGTCTGCGGATCGACCGCCTCGACGCTCTCCATGGCGCCCCAGGTGGTTTGGTCCACGGACTGGTTCTTCGCGTCGACGATCCACTGCCAGGTGAAGACGACGTCGTCGGCCGTAAACGGCTGGCCGTCGCTCCACGTGATGCCCGGGACCAACTTGAAGGTGACGGTCTTGAGGTCGTCGGAGAGCCCGCCGTTCTCCTTGGTCGGCACCTCGGTCACCAGGTTGGGGATGATCGTGCCGTCGGGCAGGTAGTTCATCAGGGATTCGGAGATCAGGCTGGAGGCGATGGTGTCCTTGGTCCCCTGGGAATTGTGGACGCTGAGGTGGGTGGCCGCCTGCCACTGCAGGATCTTCAGTTCGCCACCGGCGCCGCGTTGCTGGTTCTCGGTGCCGACCGAGGGCCGGGCGGGGGCGGTCTGCGCCCGACCCAACCCGCGCGCGGCGCCGCCGGCCGGCGCGGCTTCCGCGCCCCCGACCTTGATCGCGTTGAGCACGAAAAGCGTGACCGGCAACGCGACGCCGAGTGCCGTCGCCCTGGCGATGAACTCACGCCGGGAGATCCGTCCCGCCTTCAGATCCTGGTACACCGCCCAGAATTTTCCTTGACCCTGTGGTTCCTGCTGCTCTGACATGGTTGGTCTCCCTCTACTTTGACGGTTGACCGCGAAACCCGACCGGCTCTGGCCGGGCTATCAATGCGCCGACAACGGCGACGACGCGCGAAGCGAAGTGGCAAGTGGCACGTTTCAAGTGGCAAGTATGTCGCTCCGACTTGCCACTTGCCACTTGCCACTTGAAACGTGCCACTCGTGATTACGCCGGCGGGTCGATCTTGAACTGCGTCACCATGCCGTGCTCGGCATGGGACTTGCCGTCCGGCGCCGGGAAGAAGCAAATCAGGGTGTAGGTCCCCGGATCGAGGTTGACCAGCGCCAGGTCCTCGGCGTCGCCGGGGGCGAGACCGAAGACCCCGCCAAGGAACTGGACCTGATCGAAGCCGAGCGAGCCGTTGATCAGCCCCATCGGGTCCGCGCCCTCCGGCAGGAGCAGCACGAGCATCTCGTGCGCTTCCTTGCCGGCGTTGGTGACGTGGAAGATCAGGACCGGCGACTGCGTCACCTCGGTGGCGGCCGGGACGATGGTGTACTCGTTGTCCGGCGTGGCGAGCTGGACGCCGACGACCGCCGTGTCGCCTTCCGGTTCCGGCGCCAGGATGACCTCCTCGTCCAGCTTCCAGTACTCACCGTCCTGGACGAAGAACATCGTCTCGTGCTGGAACTGGTGACCGCCAAGGATGACCTCGATCTCGGCGCTGACCCGGCCGTCGGCATACGTCATCGGGTTCGTGATCGAGACGATCTGGGCCGCGAACGGCGGCGAGCCCTGGTCGCTGGCGATCGCGTCGTAGGGGTTGGTCGAGCCGTACTCGGCCAGCAACTGGTTTTCGGTCTTGAGGGCATCGTATTTCGTGGGATCGCCCGTGTTGTAGCAGGCGGCGTAGTTTTCGACGGCGGCGGTGATCGCCGCCGCGGTTGCCTCGTCGGCCGGGGTGCCGGCTTCCGGTGTGGCCGCGGCCTCCTCCTCGGCGCCCGCCGGCGCGGCGACAGGCGAGCCCTGCATCTGCGGCGTCGGCGTGCCGGGCGGCAAGGTCGGCGCGTCGCACTCGGCGGCGACCGGGCTGGGGACGGGGCTGGCATCCTGGGCGCGCACCGCCGCGCCCTGGACGAAGCCACCGGCCAGCAGCGCCAGCACGGCGCAGGCGACCGCGAGCCAGCGGGTGGCGCTCACCCCGTCGTGCACGCCGGGTTGACTCGGACGTCTCGACATCTCGTCCCTCCTCCTGATTCGACCGACCACCACACGTTGTGTGAACGGTTGCACAGTTTACAGCGACGGTCGGTTAGCCGCTAGGCCGGTTGACGGACGGGGGTCGGGGGGGGGGGGGGGGGGGGGGGGG
>DATBFX010000025.1:0-4339 GCA_036558305.1 Thermomicrobiales bacterium
CGGCTTCCGCGGCACCTTCGACCTCTCCCTCTCCTTCGACCCCAAACAATCGACCGCGGGCCAGGTCGTCGTCTACGAACTCTCCGCCCGCGACGGGGCGCGCGAGAACGAGGTCGTGGTGCCGGTGAAGTTCGTTTCCTAGATCTGCGCGATCGATTGTCCGAAAACGATCACGACTCATCCTCAACAAGGTGCGCGGTGCAACGTGCCGCGAACACCGGAACGTGGTTCTCCAATCGCGCGAGCAAGTCTCCTACGGACATGGGAGGGCGCCGATATTGCCTCGCCAGGTCGACGATGACCCGAATGACGGCGACGCGGGCCACGTCGAAAAAATGGCAGAGAAAGACTTCGGGAGTCTGTGCCGACAAATCGTAGTGCACCAGCGACCAGGAAGGAAAATCCTTCACATTGCTCGTGACAAGCGTGTTCGCATGCCCGTGGATCGCCGCCGCCAGGACGTGCCGATCCTTGGGATGGTTTGTCATCCTGGGAATGAGGTCCTCGTACTCCGTAATCGATGCACGGGGAAAAAACCTCCCCATCGCCCGCGTCAATGCGGTCGCCTCGCTCGTCGACAGCCCACGTTCCTCGACCAGATTGCGGCCGAGTTCCGTAAGGATATCGTCGCTCCAGAGCGGTTCATACAGTCCGGCCAGGGCAGCGTCGAGCAAGACGTCACGAAGTACCCGGGGAAAGAGGACGCTCGTGTCGAGCATGGCACGCATCAGCCGTGCTCGGCAGGTCTGGCGCTGTCGACGCAATCAGATAGGCACGTCGTCACCGCAACGCCTATCGTGTCGGTGCCGCTTCGTTCGCATGTTCGCGCCTCGAAGGGCCGGGAACATCGTCCTCATCATACAGTCCCAATTCCTCGCTCATCCGAATGAGTTGGGTCAGTCCTTCTCGACGCTCCGCATCCCGCCGTTCCTTGTACGCCATCACATCTTGGAACCGCACGCGTCGGATCTCGCCTTCCGTCTCGGCGATCGGCAACTCGCCGTCGTCGAGTAACCGCTCCGCCTCCGCGATCGACACGTTGAGCAAGTCTGCCAGCGCAAGAATCGAGACCATCGGCTGATACGGCACCACCTTGATCGCCTCTCCGCGCGCCAGCCCCCGTACGATCGCCCGCAGCAACCGCCGTGCCGTCTCCGGCAACTCGATCCGCTCCCCACCCGCGGCGACGGCCAAACCGCTGTCCGAACCCCGCGACAAAACCCGCTCCAACGCCCCCAACGCCGCCCGTTCGGCCTCCTCGGCTTGCAGCGGTCCGTGATCCCGAATGAGGGCAGCCAAATCGTCCATCGACGTCGTCCTTCCGCGCCCGCATCGCGCGTCGCCGTCCTCGCACCTTAGACCACTTTCGACCGCGGCGCAACTCGGCGGCGACCGAATCGGCAGCACGCCATCTGGTCCGTATCGACCTATGAACGACGCCGACGTAACGGGCGAGGACAAACCGGCCGATGGGGACGCATTGTGGTACGTCGGTCCCGTCTCCGGCGCCGAATGGCACGACCTCGGCGAGCGATTGCGTCGGTCCTACCACCGAGGAGAAATCCGCCAAGGCTTGGGCGTCCTGCGCGGCTAGCGAGCGGCGCCGCTGATCATCGTTGAGTCACGGAAGACCTTGGACAATCCGCGCGTTGAGCAAACGGCTGTGAGGCTCGAGTTGATTCAGCAACTCGCCCAGGGTCGTCGGCGGATTCCGATACGACGCGGCCTGTTGCTCAAGCACGACGAGCACTTGGTCCCGATTGCGTTCAAAGAGATCGAGCAGGAATCGGTCCGAGGCAATCGCGGTGACCGCGACTTCCCGTAGCGCCGTCTCCGGGAAATCCTTGAGGTTGTCCGTGACAATCGTAGAGACATTGCCGGCCACTGCCGCGGCCAAAACGTGGCGATCGTCAGGTGAATTCGTCATTGACTCGACCAGATGCTCATACTCGGTGATCTCCGCATCCGGGAACGTCAGCGTCATTTGGTAAAGCCGCCGCTCTACTCGTTCGGGAGGAATCCTTTCCGCGAGGTTTCGTCGAACCTCCTCAAGGATGGTCGCGCTCCAACGAGGGAGATAGAGCCCTGCTTCCGCCAGGCGAAGCAACGAGTCGCAAAGGATGTTGGGATAGAGAACACAGGCATCGAGAAGGAAGGGTTCGGCCAATCGGATCTCTCCGTCTGTTCTCTCGTTGGCTCGCCGGTCAGATGACGGCCTTTACCGCGAGCCGGTCCGCATCGCTTCCAACTCCTGGCTGTCCTGGGCCATCTCATCCAGAATCCGCCGCCGTTCGGCGTCCCGGACTCGCTTGTAGGCCATCACGTCCTCGAAGTGCACCCGCGGTACCCCATAGTCTGCGTTCGACGGAATCGCACCCTGATCGAGGAGTTTCAGGAAATACGCATGCGTCACCCCGAGCAACTGCGCCGCCGCCGGCGACGGCAGCTCTCGCGGCAACTGCTTGATCTCCACCACTCGGTTCTTCGCCAGCGCCTCGATCGCCTGCCGAAGCACGCCGATCGCCGACTTACCCAACGCGACCGACTGACCGGCGCGCCCGACCACGCGGACATCGCCCGCATCGGCGTCGCTCACTATTCGCTCCAGCGCCACAAGGTCGGCCAATTCGTCCTCGGCCGGCGCAATCGGCTCCCGCTCCACCACCTTCGTCAACATCGCCATGCTCCCTCGCGCGGCCCACACCGCGCCGCGCCCGCAAAGCCTAGAACGCACCCTCCAACACTTCAATCCCCCCTCTCAGCGCATCGTCGCACGCCGGCCACCCACCACGCACCCCCCTTCCAACCGATCCCCGACCCCTCTTACCCCCTCCCGGCGTTTCCCGTACAATTTGCCCATGAACGTTGCCGAATTCCAGGCCACCTGGCGTGCCGCCACCCTGACCGAACGCGCCGCCGCCCAATCCCACTTCAACGACCTCTGCCGCCTCCTCGGTCACCCCACTCCCACCGAAGCCGATCCCGCCGGCCGCTTCTTTACCTTCGAAAAGGGTCTCGGCAAAACCGGCGGCGGCGCCGGCTTCGCCGACGTCTGGTACCGCCGCCACTTCGGCTGGGAATACAAGAAACCCGGCGAAGACCTCGCCAAAGCCTACCGCCAGCTCAAACTCTACGCCGAGGCGCTCGAAAACCCGCCCCTCCTCATCGTCTCCGACCTCCAGCGCATCGAGATCCACACCAACTTCACCAACACCGCCACCACCACCCACGTCATCACCCTCGACGACCTCGACCAACCCGACCAGTTCCGCCTCCTCCGCCAGGCCTTCTACGAACCCGACGCCCTCAAACCCGGCACCACCCCCGAAACCGTCACCGAAGAAGCCGCCGCCCGCTTCGGCAAACTCGCCGCCGCTCTCCACGCCCGCCACGTCGACCCCCACCGCGCCGCCCACTTCCTCGTCCAACTCCTCTTCTGCCTCTTCGCCGAAGACGTCGGTCTCCTCCGCCGCGGTCTCTTCACCGACCTCCTCGCCCTCGGCGCCCGCCGCCCCGACGCCTTCCCGCCCCAGATGACCGCCCTCCTCGCCGCCATGCGCGACGGCGGCCCCTTCGGCGTCGAGTGGGTCGACCGCTTCAACGGCGGTCTCTTCGCCGAGGTCGGCGTCGAAACCCTGACCGCCGGGGAATTGAGTGACCTCCACGTCGCCGCCGGTCTCGATTGGGGCGCCGTCGAACCCGCCATCTTCGGCACCCTCTTCGAACGCTCCCTCGACCCCGCCAAACGCGGCCAGCTCGGCGCCCACTACACCGGCAAACCCGACATCGAACGCGTCGTCGAACCCGTCGTCATGACCCCCCTCCGCCGCCGCTGGGACCAGGTCCGCGCCGAAGCCGACGCCATCAAAACCGCCTGGGACGCCGCCACCACCCCGCGCACCCGCGACAACCGCCGCAACGAGTTCCGCGCCAAACTCGAATCCTTCAAGCACGAACTCGCGAGCGTCCGCATCCTCGACCCCGCCTGCGGCTCCGGCAACTTCCTCTACGTCGCCCTCGCCAAACTCCTCGACCTGGAGAAGGAAGTCATCGTCTACGGCGCCGCCAACGGTCTCCCCCTCGGTTTCCCCCTCGTCTCCCCCGCCCAACTCTTCGGTCTGGAGATCAACGAGTATGCCCGCGAGCTAGCCCAGGTCGTCGTCTGGATCGGCTACCTCCAATGGAAACTCGCCAACGGCTTCCCCGGCAACGACGACCCCATCCTCAAACCGCTCGAAACGATCCGTCTGCAAGATGCGCTGCTGGATCGTAGCGAGCCGGGCAAGCCGAAGGAGGCGGAGTGGCCGGCGGCGGATTTCATCATTGGGAATCCGCCGTT
>DATBFX010000026.1:0-20706 GCA_036558305.1 Thermomicrobiales bacterium
CCAGGAGTTGGCTCTGCAACCCCCACACCGTCACCGCGTCCTTCCCGGCTTTGGGATTCGGGTGTTCCCAGGTCCCCATCATCCCGCGCTCGTACAGGGTCAGGATGCGATACCACAGGGCGACCACCTCTCGCTGCTCGCGGAGGGCTTGCAGCGTGAAGCCGCGCTCCAACCGCTCTAGCTCATAATACCCCTCGGTCACGTCGTCCGGGCCGTACAACAACGGCGGTGTTTGGTCCGGCGGAGTCCTCATATTTCTAATCCCCTCAGCAACGCCGGTCACGCAACCGGCCAATCCGCTGGGTGTACGTTCACTATCGGTAGATGGATTCATAGCCGGAGCATAGGCGAATGACGCTGGCGCCGACCTCCCCATCACCAAACGGTCGGACCTGCGCGCATCACCCGGGACGCGGCGAACGCAGCACGGTGACGAGCCCTCACCGCGTTCGCCGCCAAGACGGGGCTCTCACGGCATGCCTTCTCACACGAGCGAGAGCATAGCGGAGTCGGTAGGTTTTCCCAGACGCACAATCACGTGTCTGGCCCCATCGTCGCGAACGCCACCAGCAGTTCGACGCACGCCCGCAGGTCGCCCCCGTCCACCGTCTCGATCGGCGAGTGCGTATAGCGGGTCGGGTACGTCACCAACGCCGACTCGGCCCCCCGCCGCAGCAGCGCCGCGCCGTCGCTGCCGTAGTTCTGGAAGATCGCCTGCTGGACGGGGATACCGCGCTCGCGTGCCAGCGCCACCAACCGGTCCGAGAGCTTGCGCGAGTAGTGGGCGGTCATGTCCTGGTAGACGATCGTCGCGCCGGCTCCGAGTTTGCACGGGAAGTCGCGCCGGTCCGGACCGGGGATGTCCCCGACCAGACCGACGTCGAGGTTGAGGCAGAGATCGACGTCGAGTGCGTCCGGGACGCTCTGGGCGCCGATCAACCCGTTTTCCTCCTGGACCGTCGACGCCAACCAGACTTCGTAGGCCAGATCGTCGCGCTTCGCCAGCGCCTCGCCGGCCAGCGTCGCGATCGCCAGCGCCGCCCGGTCGTCCATCGCCTTGCCGACGATGTGGCCGGCCCCCAACCGCCGCGTCGGCGGGTTCCAGATCACCCGGCAACCGGGATGGATCTCCAGCGCCTCCGCCTCGGCCCGGCTACCGACGCCGACGTCGATGAACCAGTCGTTCCATTCCCACCGGGCGTCCGGTTTGTCCCGCGCCGCGAAGACGTGCCCGCTCGCCGTCGCGAAGACGCCCTCGACCGTCCCGGTCGCCGTCAACACCAGCACCGGTTGGTTGAGCGGCATCACCCAGCGCGGCGGGTAACCACGCGTGTCGCCGTAGTACGGCCAGAGATGGAGGAACCCCTCCTCGTGGATGCTCTTGACCATGAAACAGATCTCGTCGGCGTGCGCCACGATCGCCAGCCGCCGCCCGGCCCCGCCGACCTTGGCCAGCACGTTGTCCACCCGCGTCCGCCGCACCTCCTGGGCAAACGCTTCCCACCGCGCCGCGATCCAATCCTGGACCGCATCTTCGTGCCCGATCGGTCCCGGCAACTCCGTCAGCGTCTTGACGAGATCGAACAGCTCCCCCGCGGACTCTTCCGGCTTCAATCCGTGCCCCCTCGCTTCCTCCGCCCGACGTCCGATGGAGGCAGGAGGATAGGGGCGGAGCGGCAGGTTGTAAACGGGTCAAGCCGTGGAGCCGTGGAGACCCGGCAACACCTCGGGGCACCGAGCGGGGTGCCGCGGACCGTCACGCCCCCCGCTCGATCCTCGTCGTCCGCTGATGGATCGGTACCGGGGGTTCCAGCGACAGCAGGGCGCTGTCGCGCCAGGCGGCACGGTCCTCGACCGGTTCCACGTGCACCGTCGTCTCTGCCCCCGGCAGGGCACCGGCCACCGCGCGCTCGATCCGGTTGGCCAACTCGTGCCCCTGGGCGACGCTCAACCGGCCGGGCACGAGCAGGTGGAGATCGACGAACCGGCGCGACCCTGCCCGGCGGGTTCGCAACGCGTGGAACGTCGCACCGGGTTCCAGTTCCGCCTCGATCGCGGCGCGGACGGCATCCACCTCGGACGCCGGCAGGGCACGGTCCATCAACCCGTCGAACGCCGTCCGCAGCAGATCGACACCCGTGCGAACGATGTTGGCGGCGATCAGCAGCGCGACGAGCGGGTCGAGACGCTCAACCCCGGTGAATTGCACGAGCAGGATGCCGACGAGGACGCCGAGCGACGTCCAGACATCGGTCATCAGGTGGCGCCCGTCGGCGGCCAGGACGATCGAATCGTGCTCCGCCGCCTCCCGCAGCAGCAACCGCGCCACGGCGAAGTTGACCGCCGTCGCCACCAGCGTGATGACGCTGCCGAGCCCGACCGATTCGAGCGATTGCGGATCGAGCAGCCGCGCAACCGCGTACCAGCCGATACTCGCCGCCGCCACCAGGATCAGGACACCCTCGACCGCACTCGCGAACAACTCGATTTTCTGATGACCGTAGTTGTGACTCCGGTCGACCGGCCGCGTCGCGTACCAGAGCGCGAACAGCGCCGTGAGCGCCGCCACCACGTTGACCGACGATTCGACCGCGTCGGAGAGCAGCCCAACCGAACCGGTCAGCGCGTACGCACCGAACTTCAAACCGAGCGTGGCCACGGCGGCGACGATCGAAACCAGCGCCCACCGGGTGAGGGGCTTCTGTGCCGAACTCAAGAACTCCAAACCTTTCGCATCTTTTTCGGCGATTCGATCTCGCCTTCAACTACCACAATGATACATCTGCCTTATCGGGTTAGTCATTACATGAGTCGCCTTTTAGCCGCCCCTAAGTCCCGAAACGATTCGGGCCAATCGTCGTCTTCACCGGTCCCGCGATGCCTTCGCGCGGAGGCGCGCCAGCTCCGGGTAGGCACGGACGTCCTTGACTCGCTGCCGGGACATTTTCGACGCGATCAGGTCGTCGACATCCGCGACGGTGATCTCTGCGCCAAAGGCATCCAGGGTGACGGCACGCGCGACAAGGTCGGCGTACGTGAAGCGGTCTTCGGCTCCTTTCGGTCCGAAAGGACAGGGCACCACGTCGAAGTCGCCGAAGGCGGTTTCGTACAGGTGGTCGAGGCGTTCCAACGTCGCGGGGATGGGCCGCCAGGCCGCGCGCTCTTCCGTCGTCGTCCACCCGGGGATCACGCGCGGCCTGGCCGCCAGCTCCACCAACGCGTCGGCGAGGCGGCGCAGGTTTTCGGGGGCGGGGTCGGGACAGATGTCGAGGTCGCCCGGTGTCACGTTCGCACCATACGCCGCGGCACCCCCCGATCCGAACAGGACGAAGCGGACGGCGTGCCGTGCCAGGACGGCGAAGATCGCCGCCAGGTTGGGCGCCGTTCTCGGATCCCTTTGTTCTCCCATGGGTACCCTCCTCGCCCCCGTCATGCCACAGATAACGCCGGTTCCGCACAATGAATGCCCAGACTATCGGTCGCGGCTCGCCCCGCCAGCGAGCGGGTCGTCCGCCGATGCCCCGTCGGCGCGGTTCTTTTCCCCTTCCACCAACCCCGCGGACGACGACACCCGGCGCCCAGGATCGAGCGCCTTTTCCAGCTCGAGTTCGTCGCGGATCGGGATCCCGTATTCGCCGATCGCCGGGATCGCCGGTTTGAGCCGGCGCGCCTCGTCGACCGCACCGGCGTGCAACCGGACCAGGCGGAACCCCCGCCGCTGGTAAAACCGCAAGGCGTCGACGTTGTCGTTCGTCGTGATCAGCCAGAGCCGCCGCACCCCCGCCGCGCGCACCACCCGCTCCACGGCCCGAAGCAGGGCAGACCCGACCCCTTGGCCTGCTACCACCGCGTTCAGACTCGTCAACTCCGCCGCATCACCCTCGACGCGGTAGGTCGCCGCCCCGACCCGTTGACCACCGACCCACGCCACCAGCGTCGGCAACTCGCGAAGCCGGAACACCCGACCCCGCGACACCACGATCTCGTCACCCCAACTCTCCCGCCACACCTCGGCCAGCCACTCCCCATCCTCCCGGCCGGCCGCCTTGACCTCGACTTCTCCCATCGCCCACTCCCGCGCTTATCCCCCTGCCCCATCGGTTCCGTCCGTCCGTCCGTCTGTCCGTCTGTCCGTCTCCCCCGAGAGATAGCCGGCGAGGAGGTCGATCAGATCCTGTTTGGGCGGCTCGATCCCGAGCATGATCCGCCCCAGCGCGTACCCGAGCAAGACCGTTTGGAACACGCTCGCCGCAGCCTCGGGTGTGCGGCCGCCGAATTCGCCCCGCTCGGCATTGCGGGCGAAGTGCGTCGCCATGCTGTCCCGCATTTCGGCGAAGAACCCGCTGACCCGCGCCGCCAATTCCGGACGTCCGGCCGTGTCGCAACACAGGTAGGAGAAGAGCGTGCGGAAAAACTCGGGATCGTGCTCGATCTTCGCCGACGCCCCCTTGACGGCGCCGGACGCGTGGTGCGCCGGCGAGACGTCCTTGCTCGCCATCGCCCCGAAATAGACCCGCCACCGTTCCAGCTCGCGATCGAACAACGCCAGCCGCAGGTCCTCCTTGTCCCGGAAGTGGTACGTCAGCACGCCGTTGGAGACACCGGCCTCCCGGCAGATGTCGGCGAAGGTGGTCCCGTTCCACCCGCGCTCCGCCACCAACCGCTGCGCCGCATCCAAAATCTGCGTGCGGCGAATCCCCCGAACATCGACGCGAGACACCGGTCACCCTTTCGATCGAGGCGTACTAGATCATTCACTCTCTTTTTAGAGTATACGCTCTAAAACGGAGCGTGACAACCTCGGTGCAGCACTCACCGCTCCTCTTCCAGCCGGTGCGCCGTCTCCTCGTCGTCGACCTCCGTCACCGCCGTCCGGTTCACCGAAACCCGCAACTTGCCGTCCTCGAACCCGCGGATCGCGTGGACCGGCACCTCCAGGTCCTCGTGCTGCCCCTCCTGGTGCACCAACAGGTAGTGCGGAAAGACCTCGCGCACCGTCCCCAGCAGTTCGCCGTTGAACGCGATCACCGGCGTCCCCACCGGAATGTTGCTCGTCCCGTGCGGATCGCTCATTTTCGCCTCACCTACTTCCATCGTCGCGACCGGCACACTGCGCCTCGAAGGATCCCACACCCGGCGTCTCGGCCGTGCCGGATGCGACCGAAGCGATCACCCGCCTTCAGTCCGTGCGGCCACGCCGCTACGTGGTGCGTCAGCCGATCGGCGACGACCAGGCGGCTTCCTCGAGATCGGCAAAGGTGCAGAGTTCGCCCGCGTGCCGGCGAAGAAACGCGTAGATCCTGGCGCCCACTTCGCCGAGTGCGTCCGGGTCCTCGATGCCGCGGTCGTCGCCGTCCGCCCGTGCGACCAATCGGTATCCCTTGCCGCGAACGCTTTGCACTTCCTCGCCGCCCAGAAGCGCCAGCTTTTTGTTCAGGTACGAGACGCGACTGTAGAGTGCCTCATGTTGCGGCGCGGCCTGACGGACCGGGGTACCGAGACCGGCAACGAACCGGGCGAAGAGGCGGGAGAAGATCTCCGGCCGATCCTGCTCGTTCTTGACGACCAGACCGATCCGCCACAAGGTGTCCCATTCGTCCTGCTCGGAGTCGGCAAGTTCCTCACCGACGGCCAACTTCTCCAACAGCCGGCGGAGCAACTGGCCCGGCATCGGTCGGTCGCCCCGATGCGCCTGCCAACGCGGCCGATACTCCTCGGGCACCAACCAATCCCAGTACGCCCGAAACGACGGGGCGAACCTGGTCGCGAGGCGTGCCTCGAACAACCTTCGCATCCGGTCATCGAGGGGCTTGCGCCTCGCCTCGTCGGTGAACAACCCAACTTGCTGGCGCAGATCCCACAGATCGCCGGCGGCCAGCGCCAGCAGGTGGGGGTGATTCCCGGCCAGCTGCAGGATCAGGTCGACGTCGTCTCCCTCCAGTGGGGGCCCGGCCTCGGGGTCGGTCTCCGTGATCAGGCTTCTTGCCGCACGGTCGGCCTCGACGGGATCGATGTCGCCGAGACCGCCGAGTTGCCCGGGGTCCATCGTCGCGTAGAACGGCGAACCAGCCGCCTTCGGGTTCGCGACTTCGAGGGGCTGGGTTCCGGCAAAAATGAACGCGACGCGGTCCCGTAACGGGCTCAGTTGCGATGTCTCGTTCCAGTCCATCTCCGCGAAGGCGAGGTCGTAGTCGTCCAGCAGGAGGACGGGCCGGAGCCAAGCCTCCTTGAGGGTTCGCGTTGCCTCCTTCAGGCGGTCGATCGCCCCGTTCCGATCGAGCGTGTCGCCCATCTCCAGATCCGGGCACTCTCGGCCAAACGATTGATGGACCAGGCAGCGGAGGCGAAGATACGACGCCTGGAATTGCTGCCAAAGGTACACGAACGGATGCATCTCCAGTGGTCGATCCTTCAGCGAGATCGCCATGAAGAGCAGCCGTTCCGGTTCGCGATAAAACGCGGGCTGCAGCGGCCGGAGAGGCGCCTTGGTGTGCTCGCTGGGCGAGCACAGGAAGCGCGCGTGGATGCTGTGCAGGTAGTGGAGGAGACTGCTTTTGCCGATCCCCGGCAAGCCCACCACGCGGACGGCGCGCGGTTCGTTCGGTTGGCTGATCTGCGCCAACATCTGCGCCGCACGGCGCGCTCGCCCCCGCAACTGCTCCGGGTCAAACCCCGACAGGGCGAGGTAGGGATTCGGACGGTATGGCTCGGTCACAGGAGTGTCCTCCGTTTGGGCATAGTGCCGATCTGCCGGTTCACATCGTGTCGTGACCGCCCGCCAGGGAGGACGGTCGCAGGAGCCACCGATGAAGAAGCGGGATGGGTATGCGACCACGAGCGGCCATCTCGCCGTGATCGAGCTCCAGCATGCCGAGCCGTGCCAAGCGCTCCATGGTCGACAAGACCGAGTTCTCCAGCCGGGTGATTCTGGCGCTCCCGAGATGGGAGACGACGTCCCCGACGTCGACCCAACCGCCGGGTTCGCTGGTGAGCGCGATCGCCTTCAGGACGTGGCGTCGCTCCTGGTCGAGGCTGACGAGAAAGTGGTTGAAGAATGTCTCGGGGTTACCTAGGACGTAGTTCACCGCCCGGTCAACGTCCTCCTGCCGGACCAGGGTCGGCCGAGGGGCTTGGAGGTCTGCGACGACGCGATGGCAAATCGCTTGGATGTAAAAGGGGTTGCCGTCGGTCAAATCGTAGATCTCGCGGGGGATCGGGTTCTCGAAAAAGATGCCGATCCCCTGGGCCGGTTCGCGAACGAGTTTCTGCGCCGCGTAGGAGTCGAGGTGGGGCACTTCCAACGGTTGTGCGATCTGGAACAGATCCCCGGCGCTGCCCCAGCGCCGGGGATCGCGATAGTGCACGTCCTGGACGACGAACAGCCAGTGGACGTTGCGCACCCGCTCGACGATCGAGCGCAGGTTGCAGAACACTGAGCCGGCGATCACTCCATCGTGTTCCAGATCGAGGAGGACGTTGAATTCGTCGATCATGAAGACGATCCGTCGCCGCTTGGCGAGTGCCAGCGCCGTGTCCATAGAATCAATCAGCCAATGCACCGCACCGATGTCCCGGTCGAACGGCGGCGGGCGCTTCCCCAGGGCGCGGAACGTCTCGCCTAGGATCAAACCGGCGATGCCTCGCATCGAGTAGTTTGCCGCCGTTAAGTCGTGGAAGTCGACGACCACCGGGACCACGCCGCCGAAGCGGGGGAGCGCGACGTTGGCGAGATGCCGAACCAACGAACTCTTGCCGACCCGGCGCTGCCCGTGCAACAGCCACGGTGCCCACGGCCCGTTCGATTCCAACCACGACAGGACGGTCTCGATCTCGTCCTCGCGGCTACAAAACGGCGGGCTCTCGTAGACGGTCTCCAGCGTGTAGGGATTGGCGTCGGTGGCCGGTGTCGACCCGATCTGGGATCGCTCCCCGGCCGTGACCGGATGAGGGAAGACCTGGGCGACGTCACGCACGCGCTGCACGCGCCGCTGGAGGCGCGCCACCTGCCGCCCGTTGCCGGCGGTGCGGACGATCAGTCTGATGTCCGCCTTGCCGTCGCCGACGGTCTTGGCGTGCACGCTGTGGAGGGAGACGCCCTCGCTGCTCTCGTCGTAGAAGATCTGGAGGATGTCCCCGAGCAAGTGGTTCCGATCCCTGGCATAGACCTGGAAGTGCGACATGGCACCCCGGTCGCCGTCGTCCTGACTGCGCGAAAACGCAACGGGCTCCTTCCCGGTTGGGATGAGGCGGCAACCGGGCGCATGGACCGTCAGGCCCTTGGCACCGCGCCCCGCCCGTCGTTCGTACGCGCGGAGTTCCTCGGTCGGAATCGGACGACAGACGTTGCAGAAGTGGATCCGGTGGATCGCGTACGGTGGCCGGTTCCCGAAGACGACACTCGCGAGTTCTTCGGAGATGAGGCGATCGGTCAGGTTCTGCGGCAGAACTCGCCGGTTCGAGACCGCATCGTAGAGCGCATCGCTGTTGGGATAGTTGCGCACCGTCGTGATCCGATCGACGAAGGCGTCCAGGGCACCGGTCGTGACGTCGATCTCGTACCCCTTGTGCCAATAGAGCCGGCAGGTACGAATCAAGCTGTCTTCGATTTCGACGCGCGCCGGATGGACACTGGCCGCACGGCGCGTCAACTCGCGCCGCAACTCCTCCTTGCCGTACGCCGTCGCGACCTTGCGCAACCAGGAAAGGTCGGGACCCGGGGAGAACGGGTCAATGTGGACGCGTACGAGGTTCCCGTTGCGGAGTGGGTGGTGGAGGGGGACCGACTCGCCGTCGACCTCGATGAGGTTGGCCCGGTGACCGAGGTCGGTGTGCACCTTGTAGGCAAAATCGAGGGCCGTCGGCGGCTCCCGAAACCTGTCGAGGAGCACGACGTCGCCGTCCGGGGTGAAGGCATACAGAGGATGGGAGCACGATCCGATCTCCTGCTCACGCACGAGCGCCAGGACATCGTCTCGCATCGCGACGGCTCGGCAGTTCGACAGACGGGACAACGCCCCGTGCCGGTTCCACCAGGTCGGGACCTCCTCACGGTCGGTCGCGCGCGCGCCGAAGGTCGAGGTAACCCCATATCCGTTCAGGCGCATCATCGAAGTCGTCACGATCCGCACCCCGACCGGCAGCTCACGCCCGCCCGGGCCGCGGAAGAGGATCGCGGTGTGCAGCGCGCGATACCCGTTGCGCTCGGGAACGGCGATCGGGTCGTCGAACCGCAACGACGCCCCCCCGGAGAAGGGTTGACCCGAACCCGCGGCAATCGGTTTGCCCAGGCCATGGACGACGCCGAGCACGCGGTAGCAATCCTCGACCGACCAGCAGATGATCCTGACGCCGAGACGGTTGGCCAGCCGTTCGCGCCATTGCTTGATGGTCCAGTCGGGCCGGCCCACGGTCCGCAGTGTCGCTCCCGGCCGCCATTCAATGCGGCGAATCCTGGGTCGAGGTCGAATCCCGGCCATCGCCAGTCGTTGCGCGAGATCGGCCTTGAACGCCAGATAGGCCGCCGCGGCAACCCGCGGGTTTCGCTTGTCCTGCTCGTCCTCCGCGTAATCCGGGTCGCCGAGCACGGCCGCAACCCGGGCATACGCCACCGGGGCGAGGACCGGGGCGGTCAGGTCGAGCCAGCGTTGCCGCATCACCCACATCCCAAGCAGCTCGAGGAGCGGGACCAGCACCCCCTCGATGACCGCGGCCTGCCAGCGGGAGGGCGGCGGGCCGTGGATCAGGCGCGCGTCTTGATCAGCGACGAGGGTCAGGATGAAGGTCAGCTGCGGTAGGTCGAGGTACGCCGCGCGGTAGATCGCCGCCAGCCAGGTTGCAAGTTGACTCGCGGTCGGTTCCGCGGACGGTCCATCGCCGGCGCTCATGATCGCGCGCCATTCGACCAGCCGCTCGGCCAGGGCGACCGGGGACGGATCGAGCCCGCGACCGAATCTCTCGCCGAGCGCCGCGTCGTGTTCGAGCAGCCTGGCCAGCATCAAAGCTTCGCAGGCGGCGCTCGGCAGGCACCAGGACTCCAATGTGGAGACGGCCGCGCGGGTTTGTTCCCGGATGCGCCGCCCGGATTCGCCTCGGCACGATTCGCCGACCGCGACGTCGAACACGAGGAGGACATCGCTCATGCCCAAGGGCTGCCTCTCCGTCCGTGGCGGGTGCCGGCAAGGCTCATCGGACGCTGTCCCGAACGAAGTCATCGATTTTTCGCATGGATACTAGCACCGCCTGTACCAGTCTGCTAGGTCTTTTGGTAGGAAATATGAGGCAGTCTTTACGACGCACCGAATCGTCCACCCTCGCCGGCGGTGCCGTCGCGACCTCAGAGTCGGGACGCATGCCGAGGCGGTCGCGGTTCCCGCGACCGGCACACATTGTGGTGACATACTGTCTTGACATCTGTCACATATTTGGTATGCTCCCGGAGGGACCTGACCAGGACGCCGTCCGGACACGCGGAGCAGACATGATCCCGACATCCCGCGAGACGATCCTCTCCGCAACCGGCATGCGTCTCCACCTCGTCGCCATGACGGGGGACGGGAAGCCGTCGGTCCTGGAAGCGTTGCGCCGGCAGGTGGAGGCGATCGTCGCCCACTACGGCTACGAGCGCCTCCTGATCGGTTTGGCCGCCGGGATCGCCGTCCAGATCGTACTGCTGGCGGCGTTTCGCCTGCTCTTCAAACTCCTGGGGCTGTCCGTCCGCGTCCTGACGTTCGCGGTCGCCGTCTTCGTCGCGCTCTACGTCCTCAACTATGGCTCCCCGACCCTCGTCGACCAGAAGGACGTCACCCATTGGAGCGATCAGGGGGTCGAACTGGTCCGCACGCTCCTGGACGAACACCATGGTTGAGACCGCGCGCCGCCTGCCCGGACAACCGCTCGACCTCACCCAGGGGGGCCGATCCCGCGCCGGCGCGGCGTCGCCGGATCGTGTCGACGGCGCCGCCTCGGGAAGGCGGTTGGGCAAGCTGGCGGTAGCGGCGGTCGCGGCCTGGGGTGCGGCCGATGCGTTGGTCGCGCTCTCCCCGCCCGGGCTATCGGCCTGGGAGCGGGCGGTCGTCGCCGGAGTGGTCGGCGCGTCGCAGGCGGTGGTCGCGTTGGGTGCCGGTGCCGCGATCGCGCGGTACCCGTGGCGCCGCGGCGCTTCCTGCGCCGGGATCGGCCCGGTGCGCCGGATGACGGTCGCCCGGTTCCAACGGAAGTGGCGACTCGCCAAGCGCATCAAGGAGCGGTCCGGTTACGTGGAGCACTTCATCGACCTCTGCCACCTGTTCGGCGTGCAGACGCCGATCGAGGCGGATCCGACCGGCGACGAATTCTTCGCCTTCGAGAAAGGCGCGACCAAATCGACGGGCGGCAAGGGCTGGGCGGACGTCTGGCGCCGCGGGTACTACGCTTGGGAGTACAAGGGGTTCCATGCCGACCTCGACGAGGCGTATCTGCAGCTCCAGCGCTACCTGGATCACCTCGAAAATCCGCCATTACTCGTCGTCTGCGACTTCGATCACTTCGTCATCAGAACCCACTTCACGAACACCCCGACCGAGGTCTACCGCTTCGATCTGGAGGGGCTGAGCGATCCCGACAATCTCCGGGTGCTGCGCGCCGCCTTCACCGATCCGGAGCAACTCCGACCGCGCGGCACCGCCGCCGACGCTTGCCCGCGAATCTCCGCGGGAGGGAGGTGAGCCGATCGAACCTCGGCCAAGTCCGCGCCACGTCGGTCGCCGGTCAGCCCGAGGGCGTCCGACGCAACCGTTCCGGCGGGCGAACGCACGACGCGCGACGACGTCCCAGACCGAACCGTCATTAGGCCTAGAGGAGGAACGGGTGGACATGCAAGAGAACGACCACGAGCCCCTCGTCGCCGCGGCGACGTCACTCGTCCATGAGCGCAGCGCCGGTCTCAGCGCGGGGGCACAACTGAAGCTGCAACAGATTCGCGGGATCGAACGGGCGTGCGAGAACCTGGTCAACCGCAAAGCGGAACTCTCCACAGCGGCCGGCGAGATGACGACGGCCGAGATGGTGGCGCTGGCGGAGAAGATCGCCGCCGTCAAGGAGGAACTTCGGCAGGAATCGACGTTGTACCGCTGGCTGGGTCGCCGGGGATTGAGTCAGACCCTCTGGGTCGTGCTCGGCGGGAAGGTGGGAGCCGGCAAAAGCGTCCTCGCCGGGGCGATCACCGGCGTCCCCGACGTCGTGCCGAGCCGCAGCGGTCGCTCCGTCTCCGGTGTCAGCGTCCGCATCGTCCACGACGCCACCGCGGCCGGTCGCCGCGGCACCATCCACCTCCGCGACGGGACGCACCAGACGGCCGAGGGCGAAGAGATCGACGAGTGGATCGCCCTGCGCGACAGCCAGCGCCAGGAGTTGCGCCGCTACCTGGACGTCGACGACGCGGAGATCCGGGTGGCGTACCTGAATCACCTTGCCAAGTTGTTCACCCTGATCGATACCGCCGGCCTCATCGAGGGCCGCGACGACGACGAGCGCCGGCTCGACCACGCCATCTTCCACCAAGCCGACCTGTTGCTGATCGTCGACCGTCCCGAGGATTACCGGGAGGAGGTCACTCCCATCAACCAGGTGGTCTACGATTACATGGCGACCGTCCCCGCGTTCATCATCCTGAACCGCACCCCCGGCAACGGCGAGAACTGCCGGTTGCGGCGGGAGGAACTCGAATCCCGCGGCATTCCGGCCGACCGCATCCTGATGGCCAATTGCGCCGACACGAGGGAGGTCAACGAACATGTCCTCGTCCCGATTTTCGAGTGGCTCCTCGCGACCAACCAGGAGCGCATCGCTGCCTGAGATCGATCGCCGCGGTCTTCTGCCGCTCACGTTCGTCGCCGACCGCGGGAGGACCCGGCTGCCGGTCCTGGTGGAGGACCTGGCGCAGGCCGCCGGTTTGGCGATGCAGAGCTGCCTCAAGGAGGACACGCCGGTGCTTGACCGCGACGAACGGTACGACCAACTCGTCGTCGCCTTGTTCGCGGGTCTGACGGAGTACGGCAAGGTGCTGGACGCCATGAGCAAGACGAAGAATGAGGTGCAGGTCAATGCCGTCGACAAGTCCGTCACCGCCTGCCGCACCGACTCGATTACCCCCTCCGTCAAGCAGGTCGAGGTCGACTACGGGAGGACGCGCCACGGGGGCGAGTACGCGGTCTACGTCCTCAACGAGGCGTCACGTTTGAGCGGGGACCTCTCCAACCGCACGGAAACGATCGCCCCTGCTGTCTCGGGCGAAGCCGCCAGGCTGGCGGAACCCGACGTCAAGTTGCTGCTCGAAACGGGGCGACTCGGTCGACTGTCCGGGGCGACGACGATCGCCAAATTGGTGGACTGGCTTCCCCCGTCCGCCTATCCGGTCCTTCGCGAGACGCTCGTGCGCTACGATGAATCCCGCATCCTCGACCGCAAAGCAGTCCTTGAGCAGATCCGGCCGTCCGTCGATGCCCTGCGTCCCGATCGGCTGATCGGCAAACTGCCGGGTAACGTGGTCCGCGCGATTGGGGAAGGCGCCAAGGTCCGCGCCAACCGCGACGACTCCATCGATTTCCCCGCCAACCTGAGATCTCGTCGGCTGAGGCTGGGTCGACGGTTGCGGCGCGAGGCGCAACGGATCGGCGGGGCGGGTCGGCGCCTCCTGGCTCACCTTCCGATCGTGGGCGTGCGGTTCGTAACGCCACCCCCGCCCGCGGAGGTCATCTCCGACTATCTCCGAATCCTGCAAACGCGGACCGCGGACGAGATGGAGAAGGCGCTCAGCTCGGGACTACCGAACGTAAACGGCCAGGTCGCCGCCGGTCACACGGAACTGCAACGGCAGTTGCTGGGGGCAGCCCAGAAGGATCTGAAGATGCTCTGCGACGATCACGCGCAAGTCATCTGGGGACCAGAGTACGCCAGCCTCGAAGAGCAGTCGAGCATCCGTGCCGACTGGCAGGCGGCCGTGGACCAGATCAAGGACGCCGCGCGGGAGCTCACGGGCGACCATCCCGCGGCGTGAGCGCCGGTCTCCTCCGGCAAGCAAGACACGACGGCGGGTTCCGACTTGCGATCGGAGACCCGCCGTCGCACGTTTGGATGCAAACGTAAGCGAAGAATTTCTGCCGTTGCCGGTGACATACGTCACCGGCAACCGCGCTCGCATCGAGCGCCGTCGCAATGCCCGGTGAAATCTTTCCCACACCAACTTCAAAAGCAATAACCGGTGACGCCGAACGTCCCCTACTGCATCCGCCGCCGAAACTCCCTCGGGCCAGGACTCGGCGATCTCTTCCGCGAGTCGATCGACCTGCCGCCGCCACTCTTCGAGCGCGAGAACATCCGCCGAGGTCTCCACGGGTACGAAGCGCGTGATGACCTCGTCTCCATCGACCACATCGATGATCTCATCACTCTCGTGGATACGCCGGAACACGTCGCGCGTACGATGGTGAAGTTCATCCACCCCGATCGTAGGCACCGTTTGCCGGGCAGCCATCTCTCGATCCTTCCACATCTGGACGCACGACGTCCTGTCACTCTGAGCGCGTGCTCAAGTCGTCGGCGTGCGTACGTCGATCACCGCCGCCGCTCGTGTCAACTGCTCGTTGTCCCAGGTGACGAGCGGGACACCCAACCGCTCGGCCAGCGCGACGTAAATGGCGTCGGAACCCTTCAGCGGAAGATCCGCGGCAAGGCGAGATGCGCTCTCGGCAAGCGACCGATCGATCACTTCGAGTTGGAAACTCGAGTTCGTCAAGATTGTGTTCGAAGCTTGCCGTCCCCGGACGGCGCGTCCGCTTTGCCGCGATACCGCGCCAGCCACTTCGGTGAGGAACAGGACCGGCACGACCATGCGTCCGCCGGCCCCCAACCACTTTCGCGCCCACTGTCGGCTGATGGCGCGATGAACGTCACCGGCCAACACGATGCTGACCCAAACGCTCGCGTCCAAAACGATCACAGTTCGCGCCGCTGTTCCGCAACGGCCTCAGCGGCAGAAACGCCTTCGGGCCAGGACTCGGCGATCTCTTCCGCGAGTTGATCGACCTGCCGCCACCACTCTTCGAGCGCCTCATGATCCACCGAGGTCACGGCCGGCACGATCCGGGCGATCACGACGTCGCCTTCGGATACGTCGATGATCTCGCCTTTCTCCTGGACACGCCGCAGGACGTCGCGTGTCCGCTCTTGAAGCTCGCGCACGTCGACCGCGTCGATCTCTCGCCTGGCAACCACAGCCCACCTCCTCTGGACCGAATGCCCCGTTGCTTTCTCGAAATGGCGATGCAACCTTCCCTGATTACTTGTTTGAGGACGGTCACAACTCTCGCCGCACGTCCGCGATCGCTTCAGCCGCCGAAACGCCTTCCGGCCAGTGCTCATCGATCTCCTCGACAAGCGCCTGGTGGCGTCTCCACCACTCCGCAAGGGCTTGCGGATCGACTGCGTCGACAATGGGTACGACGCACCCCATGTCCGAGTGATCAGTCGCCATACTTGGAATCTCGTGACTCCGGGATGCCACGGCTCCGCTCGTTTCTCTGCCACACCACATGGGACAGCCGGCTCAGACGCCGCAGGTCATACCATTCGCCAGCATAGCACCCTTCACCTCGCCAAATGCGACAATTCCCGCCCAACCACATCGGTCCCAAACGACCTCGGTGATGTTTTCCCCGCGCCGACGTCTATACCACCAGACGCGCCAATCGTGAGCGGCGAGAACCGGGAGCACGCGGGATGGGTTTGCTGCGGAACCGTCCCCAGACGAGCGCACCACCGCCCCAGGATCCGGGCGGCAGCGACGCCGAGCTTGTCGCGCAGGCCAGGCAGGGCGACACGCGGGCGTTCGGGCTCCTCTACCGCCGGCACGTGGACGCCGTCTACGACTTCGCGGCCCATCGCCTCGCGCACCGGGAAGATGCCGAGGACGCCACCCAAACGATCTTTCTGCGGGCGGCCCAATCGCTCCAGCAGTGCCGGGACGACGACGCCTTCGCCGGCTGGCTCTTCGCGATCGCCCGCAACGTCGTCACCGACAAACTGCGGTCCCGGCGCGCGCCGACCGCACCCTGGACCGAGGACCTGGAGGTCGCAGACCCGGCCTCACCGCCGGACGAACTCGCGATCCAATCGACGCAGCGCACCGAGCTTCGCGAGGCCCGCGCCCGCTGCCTCAACGACGCCGAACGCGAACTCTACGACCTCCTCGTCCAGGACCTGACCTACGCCGAGATCGCCGTCGCCCTCGACCGCCGCATCAACGCGGTCCGGACGCGCTACTGGCGTCTGCTCGACAAACTCCGCTCCTGCCTCGGGCTCCTCGCGAAAGGGGGTGGTCATGAGGCTCGGTAGCCGAAACGCGGAGCGGGAACGCCAGATTCAACGCTATTGGGACGCCCTCGTCACCGGCGCCCCCCCGGACGACCTGGCACGCCTCGCCGCGCCGCTCGATCCCACCCTCGTCACCCTCATCGCGCGGGTCCGCGCCTCGCACCAGCGTCGCCCGCCGGACCCCGCGTTCGTCACCGAATTGGAGCGCAGAGTCATGGACACCTTCACCAGAACCCAAACGGTTCCCATCCCCTTACATCCCGGTCTCCGCGGCCCACGCGGTACCGGCACCCAGCGTCGCCCATTCCGCCGCCTCTTCGGTGTCCCCGAAACCCGCCGCAGTTGGGCGTTCGCCCAGTTCGCGACGGCGCTGCTCCTCGTCGTCACGTTGATCGCGATCTACGTCGCGTTCTTCGGCAGCAATCAGCAGGGCGCGCCCCCGATCGGCGGTACCGCGACGCCAGTCGCCCCGACGACCACGGCCATCGCGGGTACGCCGACCGCCGATTGGTCGACGATGCGCGGCGGCGCGGACCGAGCAAGCTTTGTGGAGCAGCCGGGGCCGACGACCGAGTTCGGCCCCCGCTGGACGTTCCGGGCGCCCAGTCTGCTCCACTTTCCAGTGCGCGTGAGCCACACCGTCTACGTCAACAGCGCCGAGGGCGTTCTCTACGCGCTCGACGCGGCCTCCGGGCAGCAACGATGGGCGTTCGACTCGTACAGCGCATCATCGAGCTCAACCGGCGCGGCCATCTATCCCTCTGTCACCGTCGCCGACGGGTTGGTATTCCTGCCCACGATCGACGGGAAGCTCTACGCCGTCGACGCGGGCACCGGGCAGCCGGCGTGGACGGCCATCACCACCGGGTCGGTGACCAGCAACCCGGCAGTCGTCGATGGCACCGTCTACGTCACGACGACGAGCGGTACCGTTGCCGCCCTCGACGCAGCGACCGGTGCACAGCGCTGGCAGACCGACCTCGGGGCGTCGACCACGACGAGCACGCCGGCCGTCGCCGCCGGGCTCGTCTTCCAGGGCGATGATCAGGGACACCTCACGGCCCTGGACGCCGCGACGGGTGCGACCCGTTGGGTGGCCCAGATCGGCGGCAACATGGCGACCCCCGCGTTCTCCGGCGGCACGGTTTACGTCGTGAGCGGCGACGGCCGCCTGCACGCGGTCGATGCCGCGACGGGTACCGAGCGCTGGCAGTTCGTCGCTTCCGATGCCGGGATCGATGTCGTCCAGAGCCCGGCAGTCGCGGGCCAGACGGTCGTCGTCAACGTGACCGGTCGGGGCACGATCGCCCTCGATGCGGCGACCGGCACGCAGATTTGGTCCGCAAACACGACCGGTTCGGGCACGCCGCTGATTGGCGGCGTCGTCGTCTACGTCGCCAGCGCCCTGGACGAAGTCTTCGCAGTGGACTTGGCCACGGGCAGGATCATGGGCCGTGTCAAGGTCCAGGGAGGCGGAGGCGGTTCCGCCATGTTGGCTGGACGAATCCTCTACGTCGCCGGAACGAGGACGCTCACGGCGTTGGTCGGCGGCCCGGCCACACCGATCGCCAACCGGGCAACCCCACCTGCCACGACACCGCCTTCCACCGGCGGTTGACCTGGATGTTCCTCGAAAAATGACGTCGCCATTGTTTGGCGAACTTCCCGGAGGGACGGTCATGGTGCGCCGTTTTTCACCCGTGCTCGCGTTGCTCCTCGCCCTGCTCTCGTCCAGTACCGTCGTCGCCGCAGGCGTCGCAACGCTCGTCTGGACCGCGACGTTCGACGGGTCCGACGCTCCCACGCAGGCCAGCGCCATCAACCTCGATCCCCAGGGCCGGGTCTGGGTTGCCGACGGGGCCACGAACCAGTTCGTCATCTACGGTCCCGACGGCAGACTCCTGGAGCGGTGGGGTACACCCGGCACCGGCGAGGGTCAGTTCGACTTCGACAACGGCGATGGCCCCGTCGGCGACGTCGCTTTCGCCCCCAACGGCACCTTCTACGTCGCCGACCTGGGCAACCGCCGCGTCCAGAAGTTCGGCCCGGACCGGGCGTTCATCCTAACCTGGGGTGGCGCCGGCGGCACGGCCGACAGCGAACTGAGCGCCCCCAACCACGTCGCCGTGGCGCCGGACGGCACCGTCTACGTCTCCGACCACGTCCGCGGCGACGTCCAGCACTTTGACGCCGCCGGCCGGTTTCTCGGCAAGATCGGCGGTCCCGGAAGCGGCCCCGGCCAATTCGGAGGGGCGGCGGCGGTCGCAGTCGCGCCCGACGGAACCGTCTACGTCGTCGACCTCGGCAACCTGCGCGTTCAGGCGTTCGACAAGGACGGCACCTTCCGTTTTGCCTTCGGGAGACCGGGCAGCGGCGACGGCGAGTTCAATGACGTCTTCGACGCCGCAACCGATCCGTCCGGTAACGTCTACGTCTCGGACGTCGGCAACGACCGCATTCAAGTCTTTCGCCCCGACGGAACCTACCTCGCGCAATGGGGCGGCACGGGCTCGGGGGACGGCCAATTCCGCACGCCCGAAAGCGTCGCAGTCGGACCGGGGGGAGTCGCTTTCGTCGTCGATCTGGGCAATAGGCGGCTCCAGAAATCCCGCCTCCTGCCGCCACTCGGACAAGTAGCATCGGCGACACCTGCGGCGTAGCAGCCCTCACCCCCTGACCCCCTCTCCCTTCCGAGGGCGAGGGGGAACCGCACCGCGCACGACAGTTGCCTCGATCGTTCAGGTATTCGGCTGAGGAGTGCTCCCCTCTCCCTCGGAAGGGAGAGGGGCCGGGGGTGAGGGCTGAATCTGACGACCTTCCCCAAATCCTCATTTCCGCCACAATCCCCTCAAACAAATCCACCGAACCCTGTCACGTTTCCCCACCACCTCCGTCTCAATCAGTGACGGAAACGGGAAACGGACTGCAGGAAGGTCGGCAGGCCCATGCGGGCACTGTTTCGCTCACGCGCGCCAGCCCAAGCGCCACCCGTCGAAGCGGCGGGATCCCACCCGCTCGACGAGGCGGCCCTGGTCGCCCAGGCGATGCAGAACCCGCTCGCCTTCGCCCCGCTCTATCTCCGTTACCTCGATCCCGTCCACCAGTATTGCTACCGCCGCCTCGGCACACGCGAGGCCGCCGAGGACGCCACCAGCCAGATCTTCGAGCGCGTGTTAAAGGCGCTTCCGACCTACCGGGGCGGACTCTTCCGCGCCTGGCTCTTCACCATCGCCCACAACGTCGTCACCGACAGCTACCGCGGCGCCCGCCCCCACGAACCGCTCGCCGCCGCCGAAGAGGTGCCGGACCCGACGCCCGAACCGGAGACGGTCACCCTCCTCGCCGACGAGCGGCGCCTCCTCCAGGCCGCCTTACCGCTGCTCCCCGCCGACCAGCGGCGGGTGATGGAACTCCGCCTCGGCGGTCTCCCGGCAACGGACGTGGCAACCATCCTCGGGCGCACGCCCGAGTCGGTCCGCACCCTGCAAACGCGGCCGTCGAACACCTGCAAACCCTGCTCGGCGTCCCCGAGCCCGCGAAGGAGGTGCGCAATGCCTGACCGGCGCGACCTCCCACTCGACCTCACCCTCGATCGCTTCTGGGACGAGGTGTTCCGCGGAGAGCCGGCTGGCTCCGACCTGGAACCCCTCGATCCTGGGCTGGCGGCGACCGTCCGGCGCGTGCACGCCCTGGAGACCGCCCCACCCGCCGATCCGGTCTTCGCTTCACGCCTCTGGGAGGATCTCATGCACGCGCAAGGCATCGCAGGCAGCATCAGCCTGCGACCGACACCGCCCCCGGCCGGGCCTACCGCACACGCGCGCCCGGCACCGCGCCCCCGCCCCCTCTTCGGCGCCCCCGACTCCCGCCGCCGCTGGGCCCTCGCCCAGGCCGGTCTGGCGGCGATCGTCCTGATTGCCCTGATCGGTCTCTGCTTCGCCTTCCGCCCCACCGAGCACCCGGCCGTCGTCAACCCCACCCCCGTCCCGGCCACCCCGGTCGGCACACCCGTGCCCGCCTTCGCCGACGTGCCCAACTACAAGGCGGATGCAGGCCGCACCGGTGTCAACCCTGGACCCGGACCGACCGGACAACCGGTCGAGATCTGGCGCGCCGACCTCGGCGCCGACCTCAGATCCTCACCGGCCATCGTCGCCGGCGTCCTCTATGCCGGCGGCGGCGACGGCAAGCTGCACGCCCTCGACGCCGCGACCGGCGCCGAGCGCTGGACGTTCTCCACCGGCGGCCCGATCGCCACCTCGCCGACCGTGGCGGGCGGACTCGTCTTCATCGGCAGCAGCGACGGCGACCTCTACGCGGTCGACGCGGCGACCGGCACCCAGCGCTGGAGCCTCCCGG
>DATBFX010000027.1:0-2824 GCA_036558305.1 Thermomicrobiales bacterium
CCGAAGGCGGCGTAGAGCCGAAGGTGGAGCGGGGCGGTGGGGATCCACTCGTCGCCGCGCAAGATGTGGGTGATCTCCATCAGGTGGTCGTCGACGACGTTGGCGAGGTGGTAGGTGGGGTAGCCGTCCGACTTGAGAAGGATGAGGTCTTCGAGGTTGGCGTTCTGGTAGACGATCTCGCCGCGGATCAGGTCGTAGACGCGCGTCTCCCCCTCGCGTGGCATCGCGAAGCGGACCACGTGCGGCTCACCGGCCGCGACTTTCGCCTGGACCTCTTCGGCCGGCAGCCACCGGCAGTGGCGGTCGTACCCCGGCGCCTCGCCGCGGGCGCGCTGCTCTTCGCGGACCTGTGCCAGGCGCTCCGGTGTGCAGAAGCAGCGGTAGGCGTGACCGCCGGCGACCAACTGCTCGGCGTGTTTTCGGTAGAGCTCGGTCCGCTCGCTCTGGGTGTAGGGACCGAACGGTCCGCCCTTGTCCGGGCCCTCTTCCCAACCGACGCCGAACCAGGTGAGGATGTCGAGGATGCCCTGCACCGCCTCGGGGACGTAGCGCTTCTGGTCGGTGTCCTCGATGCGGAGGATGAAGGTGCCCGGTTTGCCGGCGCGGGCGGCCTGACCGTGGGCGAACAGCCAGTTGAAGAGGACGGTCCGGCCGCCGCCGACGTGGAGCGAGCCGGTCGGGCTCGGCGCGAAGCGGACACGGACGGTCCGCAGGTTGGGATCGATTGCGGATGGGGACGGGGCGGTGGTTGCGGTCGCGGTCATGCGGAATAGAACCTCCGGAGCGGGAGACGTCGAGGGTCACCGACACGGCTGGTGAGTATAGCGGGTGACCGGCGCCCGAACTCTCATCTCGTGGCGGGCGCCGGCTCCCGGTAGAGCTTGAGATCGGGGATGCGCTCGTAGTGCTTGAGGTTACGCGTCACGAGCGTAAGGTCGTAGTGAACGGCGGTGGCAGCGATGAGCACATCGGGCAAGGGAAGCCGCGTGCCCTGAGTACGCAGGCTGCTACCGATTCGCGCCGCACGTCTCGAGACTGCTCGAGAAAGCCCCAGTACGTTCATCGTCTGGAGCATTTTCCGAAAGACTCGCTCGCGTGTCTTGGGATCGCGACCACCGTAGATGCCCTCATACACCTCCGCGTAGGTGATGATGCTCACTGACAGTCCGCCGGCCGTAAGTTGTTGAAGGAGTGCCAACGCCTCGGGGCGCCCGGCGAGATGATCAATCACCAAATCCGAATCGACGAGGTACGTCACAGGTCCGGCAACTCTCTACTTGGCAGTTCCCGGTCGGCGTAGATGTCTTCGATCAGTTTGTCCGTGTCGACCAATCCCTTCCAGCCGCCCGCGGTTTCGCGAAGAACTCGCCTGGCCTCGTCGGGATCCATGCGTCTGCGAGGTCGGCGGGCTCGCGGCGACACGGGCTTAATGACCGCAATCGGCTGCCCGTTACGACGAAGCCAAGTTGTTTCCTTCGACTCGCCCACTTGGTCGAGGAGTCGAATCAACTCTGGGCTATCGTCAACGTCGATCATTTTGCGTTGGGCGACCATCGTGTCGTCTCCGTCCTGCCAGAAGCTCATTGATGCGGTATCGCCACGCGCGTTCTAATCCCGGCCGCCCTCGCTGTCAACTTCGCACTGCTCCCCGGCGGCTCTCCGCTTCCACAACCCCTGCGACGGCACCCGCAGCGTCCGGTTGAATGTGCTGGAGGCGTTTTCCCAGGCGATGGTGGCGGTCAACTCGACGATGGCGTCGTCGTCGTAGTGGGCGCGGAGGCGGGCGAAGAGGTCGTCATCGACGTCGCGGTCGGAGAGGGTCATCGCGTCGGCGTAGGCGAGGGCGACGCGCTCGGCCTCGTCGAAGAGCGGACTCGTCGCGTAGTCGGGGAGGGCCTCGATCTTCTCATTCGGGACACCCAACGCGCTGCCGACGGCAGCGTTGAGGTCCTGTCAGAATTCGCACCGGTTGTGCGCGGCGACGCGGACGTTGACGAGGGCGGCGAGTTTCGGATCGAGCAATCCGGAGGCATCGAGACCGCCCCACATGCCGCGCACGCCCCGGAAAATCGAGGGCCGGCGGGCATACAGGAGGTGATTCAGCAGCGGGCGGCCCCACTTCCGCGCCTGCGACCGCAGGACCGCCGCGATCGGCTCGTCGACCTCATTCGGATCGACGCCTTCGATTCGTGCCATGCCTTCCTCCCGCTTCGTGGCATTCGCGACCGCCGTTTGCGGCGATCTTCGCACGTGGCGGAAAGGTGCCGCCACCGATCGCCGGTCGGGTCCGACCATCGGGTGATTGTCCGCGGCGCGCGGGGGTCGATAGAGTGCGGACGGCGTCGCGCCGGGGTGTCCGGTGCGCGGAGACGGGGGGTCCCGGATGCAACCCGGCGAAACTTGTCCAGGGTGCGGGGCATCGGTCGCCGAGCAGGCGATGCAACGGGTCCAGGCGCGCGCCCGCACCCGTCCGGCGACAAAGCACGGGGCGCGGACCGTCCGCACCGTCATCGCGCTGAATCGGGTGGCCTATCGCTTTGCCCGGCATTGGCTCTTCCTCGCCAACAGCTTTCTGTTCGTCTACCTGGCCCAACTCTTCCTTGCCCCGGCGCTCGCTGCCGCGGGGCATCGGGGTCTGGCGCGACCGATCTACCGGTTCGACGGTCTGTTTTGCCACCAGCGACCGGACCGGAGTTTTTCCGTCTTCGGTCAGAAGATGGCCTGCTGCCAGCGCTGCGCGGCGATCTACGGCTCGATGTTCCTGCTGGGCCTCCTCTTCGTCGCCCTTCGCAACCGGATCACCGCCCCGTCGTGGCGCGCGGTC
>DATBFX010000028.1:0-2376 GCA_036558305.1 Thermomicrobiales bacterium
TACCCGTTCCCGCCGGTCACCAACACCGAAACCGGCGAGACCTACACCCCGCCCACCGTGACCGTCGGGCCACGCCACGCGGCGGTGACGGGACGGCCCGCCACCGAATCGCAGATGAACTTCCTGCGCACCCTCGTCTCCGAACGCGACCCGGCCGACGACCTCGTCAAGTCGGTGTCCACCGCCCTCGCGGAGGGCTGGGAGATCACGTCGAAGCAGGCGTCCGCCGTGATCGACAAGCTGATGAAGATCCCCAAGACGAAGCCCGGCATCCGCTCAAACAGCTACCCCGGTACGTGCGCCCTGTGCGGCGGCGGGGTTCCTGCCCGGGCCGGACGGATCGAGAAGCACGAGACCGGACTGGCGAAAGGCAAGTGGGTCACCTACCACCTGGACGGCGAATGCCTCACCGGGGCGGCGAAGGCCGACGCCGACGCCGACCGGGTGACCGAACCCGGCATGTACGCCGCCCGGGTCGGCGCGTCCGGTGACGTGGTCGGTGAGATGACCTACTACCGGGTGCGCAAGGGCCGGTACGACAAGACGGTGCTGTGGGCTGAGCGGGCGATCCCGGTCGGCTCCGGCTCCATCGTGTTCCGCAAGGCCGGACGGGCGACCACCATCGGCTTGAAAGCCAGCGACCGGCTCGACTGGAAGACGGCCCGCAAGCTGGGCGTCGCCTACTCGGCGTGCATCAACTGCGGCCGGTCCCTGTCCGACGACCGGTCCCTCGTCGCCGGTTACGGCGAAGTCTGCGCCCACAACAACCACTGGCCGTACCCGTCCACGTCGGTGGCGAAGGAAGTGCTTGCCGGGACCGTTGCCTGGGATCCCGACTGACCTACTCCCCCGGTTCCTCGTCGGGCGGCAGCATGTCGTCTTCGAGGAACCGGGTCGCCTCGTCCAACGCCAACGACATCTGCTCCGCGACCACGTCGGAGAACACGGCAACCTCGGACCGCCAGAACCCGTGCCGCTTGATCACGTCCGCGAATTCCTCCAAGTCATGACCCCGCAACGCCAGCCGGTAGTTCCCGTCGGCGTCCTCATCCACGATGAAGTGCATCAACTCGTGATCGACCAACGCCCTGCGCTGCGACGGGGTCAACCGGTCCCACGTGTTGCGGGCGACCTCCACGACGAAGAACGCCCCGTCGATCTGTCCGGCGAGGAACGCGTTGAGACCCGACACGAGCCGGGCCTTGCCCAACACCAGCTTCCCCTTCGAGCGGGTCGCCTCGGCCCGGAACACGTACTCCACCCGCACGTCGGCCAACGGCTTGTGCTGGGGAACCTTCCTGATCAGGTCGGTCGCGATCTTCTCGACCTCAGCCGCCCCCGTGAACGTGGTCATTGCGTTACCGTACACGGTGGTGGACGTGCCCCGAGTGACCCTGTCCGACGACGAAGCGGCAGCCGCAATCGAGGTCGCCGTCCGGGCCAAACTCGTCCGCGGCTACATCAAGCTGGTCGAAGCCACCCCCATTGCGATCAAGACGCTGCTCGACATCGCGGTCAATGGTCGCCACGAGGAAGCCCGGGTGATGGCCGCACGCGAGATCCTCGACCGTGCCCACCTGACCGCAGAGACCCGCGCCGTCATCGACCTGCAACCGACCATCGAAGTGCGGGCTGAGGAACTGCGGGTGAAGCTCGACTCGATGCAGGCGGCGCTGCTCGCCCCCATCGACGTGGAGGAAGCCGGTTAGCACCATCCTGCCCTACGACGCCCCTGCGCAAGCGGCCAAGTGGGAACGGGTATTTGCCGACGACGTGTGTGATGCGCTCATCGAACGGTTCGAGGATTGGCCGGGCACCGACGGCCGCGGTCTGCCCGGCACGGCGGTCTCCCCGCCCGGCGAGGTCCAGGCGTTGACACTCGCCCTCGCCACCGAAGTCGCGCACACCTTCGGGACCGACGTGAGCCACGTGAAGGCCACCATCGTCCGCTACGACGTAGGCGACCGATTCGCCCGGCATCGGGACATGGAGCCGCACTGGCCGTTCTCGTACGGGCGGACCGTGTCGTTCTCGCTGCTGCTCTCCGACGAGTTCGACGGCGGCGACATGATCGTGGACGGGCACGACATGGCGTTGCGTCGCGGTGACCTGGCTGGGTTCAACGCGAACACCTGGCATGAGATTCGGCCGGTGACCGACGGGCAGCGGTACGTGCTCGTCGTGTTCGGGCATTGGCTGTCCGACGCCGAACTCGAACGGCTCAACGCGACCGGCCTGAACGGGTTCTGAGATGCTCGATCACCTCGCCCTCGTCGTGTTCCTCGGCCTGGTCGTATACCGGGCTACGCGGGTGGCGACGACGGACAAGGTCAGTCAGCCGTGGCGGGACTGGCTGCTGCGCAAGGTGCAAGAGTC
>DATBFX010000029.1:0-14732 GCA_036558305.1 Thermomicrobiales bacterium
TCCGAATGGCGGCTCGCGGTCGTACGTCTGGCGATCATCGGCTCCGGCGACCTACCTCAGAGGACAGCCGGACAGTGCCGGCGCGCCGCAGTCTATCCTTTGCGCGCGAGGGTGGCAACGCGGCAACGGTTCTCCGTCGGGGAGGGACCCGTGCCCTCCCGTGGCCCGCAGGGCCACACCCGGAGACGGCGTTGGAGGTTATCGGCCTGGCGGCCGATGGGAGGGCACAGGTCCCTCCCCTACGAAGACGCGTGCGGCTGTTCCGCGCTAGGGGAAGAGGCGGCCGAGGTTGGTGGCGGCGCGGTGTTGCTCGGCCCAGTGCATGGCGTCGAGGATGGCGAGGTTGTCGGTCGTGACCGCGTCGATGCCGAGGGCGACGAGGTCGTTGAGTTGCGCCACGTCGTTGACGGTCCAGGCGAACACCAGCAGACCCCGATCCTTGAACCAGGCCATCGTCTCCGCGTCGAGCAGGTCGGCGCGGATCGAGACGCCGTTGAGGGAGTCCGCCTGGGAAGGATCGTCGAGGAGCGCGGTCAAGCCGCGTTGGGTGGCGATACTGAGCAAGCGGACGGCGTCCGGTGCTCGCTCGTTGAGCGAGGCGAGGGCGGCGATGCTGCGCGCGCTGACGAAGACGCGCCGCCCGTCCTGGTGGCTATGCAGGAAGGCGACGACCGAGCGCAGGGCGGCGGGTGACGTGTCTTTGAGGTCGAGGAGGACGAAGCGGGCACCGGCCGTTCGGTTCCAGGCCTCGCCGAGGGTTGGGGCATGGTAGGCGATCGTCGGCAGCCAATCGGGGGGTGGGACGTGTGCGGCGTAGAGGCGGCCGTCGACGGGGCTGACGTCGATCTCGACCACGTCGGCACCGCGCGCCACCGCCAGATCGGTGGACGGGCCACCGTCGCCGGCGTTGTGGGCGACGGCGAGGACATCGGCGCTGCCGAGGCGGAGGTCGGTCGACAGCGGCCGGTAGAACTGCGATGGCGGTTCGCCCCACCTCGCTTCCTCGGCGCGACCGGGCCAGGGGAAACCGTTCACCACGAGCACAAGCACGAACAACGCGGGCAGACGGACGAGCCACTTCATCGTGCGGGCATCCGATCTTCGCAAGCACCGGACGCCATCGCGACCACGAGCTCCCGCGGGCACCCCGGCCCGCGGTGCCTCTTCGGCACAAATCCGGTACGAACAGCATAGTGATACCGGTCACCAGCCGTTTATTGTCTATACGAAGGTGCCCGAATCTTGGTTCGTTGGTCCCGCCGATCCGGTAGCGGTGCCAGACGATACCTCGGCAAGGCGTCGGCGGAGGTAGGCGCGATCGCTGGCGGTACGGGCGAGGTCGAGGGCACGGGCATACCACGCCGCCGCCTCGGCGGGCCGTCCCGCCCGGCGGAGAAGATCGGCGCGGGCAGCCGGCAGCAGGTGATAGGTGGCGAGCGCACCCGATGCGTCGAGGCGATCCAAGAGCGCCAGCCCGGCCGGCGGCCCGTCCGCCATCGCGACGGCGACGGCCCGGTTCAACTCGACGACCGGCGAGGGGAAGTGACAGGTGAGGGTCGCGTAGAGACCGGCGATCTGCGGCCAATCCGTCGCGTCGGGTGACGCCGCTTCGGCGTGGACGGCGGCGATGGCCGCCTGGATCTGGTACGGACCGGGGCGGCGGTAGCGGAGCGCTCGTTGCACCAGGACGGTTCCCTCGTCGATTTCGGGTCGATTCCAGCGTGCGCGGTCTTGTTCCTCCAAGACGACGAGATCGCCGTGCGGAGAAAAACGTGCGTCTCGCCGGGCGTCGTGGAGCAGCATCAATGCGAGGAGGCCCATCGCCTCCGGTTCGTCCGGCATCAGGGCGACGAGGAGGCCGCCGAGCCGGATCGCCTCGGTCGAGAGTTCCGGCCGGAGGGGGACATCGCCCGCGGTCGGCGAATAGCCTTCGTTGAAGATGAGGTAGAGAGTGGCGAGCACGGAGCGGAGTCGTTCGGGTAGGGCGTGGTCGGCCGGAATTTCGTAGGGGATGCGGGCGTCGCGGATTTTCCGCTTCGCCCGCACCAGTCGTTGCGCCAGGGTGGTTTCCGTGGTGAGAAAGGCGCGGGCGATCTCCGGTGTCGCGAGACCGCCCAGCGTGTGCAGGGTCAGGGCCACCTGGGCTTCGACGGCCAGCGCCGGGTGGCAACAGGTGAAGATCAAGCGGAGGCGATCGTCGGGGATGCCGGTGTCCATTTCGTCCGCCTCGTCCTGCCGGTCGAACTCGATCAACGCGGCCAGCGCCGCCTCCTTGGTGGCCAGGTTGGCGTTGCGGCGCAGGCGGTCGATCGCCTTGCGGCGGGCGGTCGCCGTGATCCAGGCGCCGGGGTTGTCGGGAATGCCGCGGGCGGGCCAGATTTCGAGCGCGGTCAGGAAGGCGTCCTGCACCGCGTCTTCGGCGAGATCGAAATCCCCGACCTGCCGAATCAACGTCGCCAGGACCCGTCCCGCTTCCTCGCGGAACGTCTCGCCGACTGTCCGATCGGTCTCCTGCGCCACGCTCATCGCTCCGGTCGGGACGACCACTCGCCGCATTTCGGTCGCCCCGGCCCGACCGATCGGATCGTCTACGATGCGGCTCCGTCGGTACCGAATTCCATGATCGGGCGGATCTCGACGGAGCCGCCGCGCGGCAGGTGCGGCATCTTGCCGACCCAGGCGATCGCCTCGTCGAGGTTGTCGGCGTTGATGACGAAGTAGCCGCCGAGTTGCTCTTTCGTCTCCGCGAAGGGGCCGTCGGTGATGAGGTTGCCACCGTTGCCGTGGCGGACCGTGGTCGCCGTCAGCGTCGGTTGCAGCGCCTCGCCGCCGAGCATCTTGCCCGATTTGCCGAGGTCCTCGCTGTAGGACATCCAGGCCGCCATGTTGGCGTTCTGCTCGTCCGGCGTCATCGCGGCGTCGGCGCGCTCGTCGGAATAGATCAGGGCCAGGTACCGCATCGTTGTGCTCCCTTCTGGTTGGACCGAGTTGCCATAGGTGAAGTTGTCAGGGTGCCACGTTGCCGTCGTCAGGTCATCCAGTTCCTCCCGCTCGCGGGGCACCGGCGCGATTCGCCGTTACCAATACGACGAACGGGGAGACGCGAAATCGACACGGCAGCCCGGAATCGGGGCAAGGAATTGGCGTTCGAGACCGGCGATACGGCGATTGTCCCGGCGACCCGCGCGTAGGCACACACCGTTGCAAAGGTAGTTTTCGCGACGCATAATCCGCGAGTATGCGTAAACCTAGCTCGTCCGATCGTCGCCGCAAGTCGGGAGGGAACCGGCATGTCTCGCCTCATCGCTTGTCTGTTGATCGCGTCGGCGCTGCTCGCCGGTGCGTCGTCGGTCGCGGCCGCCCAGGAAGGATCGCCCGAGGCCGGGTATCCGGCACGGAATCTTTCCCTACTCGAAGGACTCGGACTGCCGGAGATCAACCTCGTCGCGACGGATTCCGATGTGACCGGGGCGCCGACGGAGGTGGAGGCGGGGCGCTACTTCGTGACGCTCGACAACCAGAGTGTCGACGACGAAATCGAGGTGTACTTCGTCGTCCTTCCCGCCAGCGTCACCCAGGAACAGGCGATGGCGGATCTCAATTCGGACAGCGACGAAGCCCCCGGCTGGTTCTACGAGGCGACCTGGGCCGGCGGGCCGAACGCCTACCTCGGGCAAAAGGACGGCGCCGTGGTGGAACTGGCCGCCGGCGATTGGTTCATCGCCGTCGACCGCAGCGGCGAATCCGGCCCCGCGGGCCAGTCGCCCGACACGACCTCGGCCCTGAAGGTGACGGGCGAGTTGACCGCGGGCGAGGGAATCGTGGGGGCGGTGCCGGTCAACCTGAAGGAATACACGTTCGAGATTCCCGCCTCGGTCGCGGCCGGTCCGCAGATCTGGGAGTTGACCAATACCGGCAAGCAGCCCCATTTCCTCGCGGTCGCTCAGGTACCGGACGGGACGACCTTCGACCAGGTGATGGGTCTGATCGCGTTCGCGTTCACCGGGACGCCGCAGGCGAATCTCTCCCTCGGTTTCGAGGATGTTCAGGACGTCTACGACTCGTCGGTCGTCTCGGCGGCGCAGCGCACCTGGATTCAGATGGACCTCGACCCGGGGACGTACGTCGCCATCTGTTTCATCCCCGACCAGGAGACCCAACAGCCCCACGCGGCCATGGGCATGGTCCAGGTCTTTACCGTCGGCTAACCGGTGCCGGCGTGCGGTGCTGGGGAGCGCTCCTCATCAACGCTGGGGAGACGCTCCCCAGCACCGAATCAGATGACGTTGTGCTCCTGCGCCAGCGCGCCTTCGCGGAAACGGGAAGGGCGGAAGGCGGTGATGTCGACCGTTTTGGCCGCGCCGTCGAGAAGCAGTTCGGCCATGCAGGCGCCGATGGCCGGGCCCTGCATGAAGCCGTGGCCGCTGAAGCCGGCGGCCACGGCGAGGCCGTCCGGTTCGCCGAGGAAGCCGAGGACCGGGTTGTCGTCCGGGGTGATCTCGTAGAAACCGGCCCATCCGCGCAGGACGTTGGCGTCGGCGAAGATGGGCACGCGGGCGACGAGCGCCTCGACGTTTTGGATCAGCCAGTCCTCGTCGACGGTTTTGTTGAAGCTGCTCGGTTCGGCGCGGTTGCCCATGCCGAAGAGGAAGCCGCCGCTCTCGGGGTGGAAGTAGAGACCGGTGGCGAAGTCGATCGTCATCGGTAAGCTCGGCGGCAGCGCGGCAAACGGCTCGGTGACGAAGCTCATCCGGCGGTAGGGATCGACCGGGATGTCGACGCCGGCCAGTTTCCCAACCAAACGCGTCTGCGGCCCGGCACAGATGATCGCAAGCGGTGTCGCGATCGCGCCGGCCGGCGTCTCGACCCCTGTCACGCACCCGTTCGCGACGCGAATCCCGGTCGCAGCCGTCTCTTCCCGGATTTCGACGCCGAGCCGTCTGGCCGCCTGGGCGAACCCGATCGTGGCGGCGAAGGTGTCGCACCACCCGTCCTCGGGACAGAACGTCCCGCCGTAGACGTCGTCGAGCACGAGGTGGGGATTGATGGCGGCGATCTCGTCCGGCGCCACCCACCGAGCCGGCACGCCGAGCCCTTGCTGGAGGGCGAGATTCCCACGGAAGACCGGCTCTTCGGCCGGGTCGGTGAGCAAGAAGAGGTAGCCCTGTTGCCGCAGGCTAATGTCCTGCCCGAACCGCTCGTGGAAGCACTCCCAGACGCGGACGCTGTAGGTCGCGAGGCGAACGTTCGTCTCGGTCGAGAACTGCTGCCTGATCCCGCCCGCGGCGTCGGAGGTGGCGCCGCGACCGATCGTGTCTTTCTCGAGGACGACGACGTCGGTCAGTCCGCACTCGGCCAGCGCGTGGGCGATCGCACAGCCCATGATTCCGGCGCCGATGACGACGGCGTCCGCCGTGGTTCGCACGCTGATCCTCCTGCTCACTGACTCGGCACGCCGCGCCGTCGGAAGATCTCCGAGACGCGGATGCGGAAACCGGGCAGCACCGGGTCGCCGGCGAGTTCGTCGTCCTCGGTCAGCAGTTGCTCGGAGCCGTCGGCGCGGAATACCGACACCGTCCGCGGGGTTGGTCGCGCGAGCACGACCAGGGGGACGCCGGCCTCGAGATAGATCGCGACCCGCTCCCGCATCTCTCGCTCGGTGTTCGACGGCGACTTGAACTCGGCGACGAAATCGGGAACAACCCGCCCGTACCCGTCGGGCAATTCGCCGGGTGCCCAGCGATCGCCTCGGACAAAACTGATGTCGGGAGCGAGGGTCGAGGGTGGGTCACCGGGGAAAACGTACCGGGTGTCAGAATTCAGCACCTCCCCCAAATCTCGCTCGTAAACGAAGGTTGATAGATACCACTGAAGTCGTCCCCCGCTCGCCCCGTGGCGAATGCCCATCCCCTGGACCTCCCTCAATTCGCCCCGGACGATTTCGTACCGCTCCCCCTCTTCGCCCATCGCTTCGAGGTCTTCGGCGGTCAGGATGCGTGTCGCGACCATCGTCGTGCTTCCCTTGCCTGGCTGGCAGCGAGTTCGTCGGTTCGCCGTCGGTCCGGGGGCGATGGTAGCACGTTGACCGGGGCGCATCGGGACGACGGTGCAGTCTCCGACACCACCGGCCGGGAGCGGACGGGGTACCATGAGCGCGTGATCAGACGGTTCTCCCCGGCGTCCGCGGACGACGCAAATCAGAGCGATCCTGGGCTGGTGCGGGCATGCCTCGAAGGCGACGAGGCGGCATGGGCGGAGCTTGTCGAGCGGTACCAGCGCCTGGTGCTGTCGGTCGCGCGGCGCTGCGGGCTCGCCGACGCCGATGCCGACGACGTCTTCCAGATCGTCTTTACGACCTTGTTTCGCCGCCTGGAAGGGCTGCGCGATCAGACCCGCCTCTCGTCCTGGTTGATCACGACGACCTACCGCGAGGCCTGGCGTCTCGGCAAGAGCGCCCAACGGCACGCGCCGCTGAGCGAGGCGATCGTCGACGTCGGCACGCCGCCGCTCGACCTCGTCGCCCAAACCGAGCGCGAGCAGACGGTCCGCGAGGCGATGACTCGCCTCGACGACCGCTGCCGCGACCTCCTCACCGTGCTCTTCCTCAGCGCCGAGCAGCCGGCCTACGACGAGATCGCCCGGCGCTTCGGCATGCCGGTTGGCAGTATCGGACCGACGCGTGCCCGCTGCTTCAAGAAACTCGAAGCGATCTTGCAGGAGTTCGGCGTGAGGGCGGATGAGGGCGGGTGAGGGCGGAAGGCGGAGGGACAAGCGGTGTTCGCCCCGCCCTCACCCGCCTTCCGCCTTATGCTTCGACGTGTATTTTTTCGGTGGGCAAGGTCCTCTTCTTGGGAAAGAGGAGTGGCGATGAACGAGCATCCGGGGTTCGACGAACTGCTGGCGCATGCCTTTGGCGAGGTGGATGAGACGAGGGCGTCGGGGATCGCCGCGCACGTCGCCACGTGCGCCGAATGCGCCGCGGTACTGGCGAGGGTCGATCTGGTGCGGGCGACGGTGCGCGCCGATGCGGCGTTGGTGCCATCGGACACGGCGTTGGCGCGAGTCAGGGGGTTGACGGTTAGGCGGGCGCGAGCGAGACCGGAGTCGGTCTCGGCGTTCGCGTCGCCGAAGCGAGTCGTCGCGTCGTTGACCTTCGACGGTCGATCGGCCGCTGCGTTCGCCGGTTTGCGGGGAGGGGCGGCTCCGTACGTTTTGCGCTATGCCCTGGACGCACTCGACCTCGATCTGGAGATCGAACCGACCGGCGATGAAGCCAAACGCCGGCGGGTGACGGGGCAGGTCAGCACACCGGAACCGGTCGGGCCGCTCCCGGTTGCCTTCGCCGAAGCGGGGAGCCTGCGACCGGTTCTCGAACTGGCGACCGACGACGACGGCATGTTCTTCGCGGAGGTGCCGGCCGGCACCTACGACCTGCTGATCCAACTCGACGATTCCCTGGTCGTCGCACCGAGCCTGGAGATGGGGTGAACGACGCGGTGGTCGACCCGGCCACGCTCCTGCTCGAGTTGATCGACATCCCGGCCGACCGCCGATCCGACCGGCTCCGCTCCGCGGGGCCGGTCGAGGCGCTGCTGGTCGCCATGGGCGATCAGGCAGAGCGGATGGCGACGGTCGACGCCGGGCAAGCAGTCGGGCTCGCCGCCCTGGTCGTCGAACTCGCGGACGAAGTGGGGGGAGCCCATTCGCGCGCCAGGGCGCGGCGCGCCCTGGCGCAGACGCTTGCCTACGGCGGTCGATTTCCGGAGGCGCTGGTGCGGTGTGAGGAAGCCGCGGCGATCGCGGCCGCCGCGGGTGATCGCGTCGAATCGGCTCGATGCCGGCTGGCGTCGTTGCACGCGCTGGCGCACCTCGGACGCTTTTCGGAGGCGGTCGCGGCGGGAGAAACGGCGCGGCAGGTATTCCTCGACGCCGGCCAACCGGCGTTGGCCGCCCGTGCCGACCTCAACCTGGGTGCCGCCTACGCGATGCGTGACGAGCCGCGGACCGCGCTCGTCCACTTCGACCGGGCCAGACCGGCACTTGCCGCGGAACCGCCACTCCTCGCCCAATTGGAGAGCAACCGGGGCAATGCGCTGATGAGTCTCGACGACTTCACCGGCGCGGCGGCCGCCTTCCGTGCCGCGGTGGCGTCGTTTGCCGCCAGCGGCCAGCATCTGGCCGCCGCGATCGCCGAGGGGAATCTCGCCTATCTCGCCACGCGCCAGGGGCTGCTCCCGGCCGCGCTCGGACATTTCGAGCAAGCGCGCCGCCACCTCGAAACCGACGAGGCGCCCTCTCACCTGGCGCGGGTGCTTGCCGAGCAGGCGGCGGCCTTGGCCGTCCTTGGTTTGCCCGCCGACGCACACGACACGTACGCACGGGTCATCCCAACACTGGATACCCTCGGTCTCGCGGTCGAGGCTGCCGAGGCGCGGGGGGCGCACGCCGGCGTGCTGTTGCGACTCGGACGGCGGGAGGACGCCGAGGCGAGGCTGGTCGAGGCCGGCCACCGCTTCGACGCTCTCGGTCTGCCGGTCGGACGAGCCCGCGTCGATCTGCTGCGCGCGGAATCGCTGGTGGCCGGCGGCGATGCCGAGGGCGCGCAGCGGATGGCCGAAGGCGGGATCGCCGGGCTCGGCGATCGCCCCGTCGAACGGGCGATGGCCCTCGCCCTCCTGGCGCGCATCACCCTGGCGAGGGGAGACGAGGCGGCGACCGAAAACGCGCTGCGAACCGCGCTCGGCATCGCCGACCGCTACGCGCTGGCACCGGTCCTGGCGGATCTGTACCACACCCGGGGCCGCCTGGCGCGCAGGCAAGGAAGGACGGCGGCGGCGCGGGAGGCGTTCCGGTCGGCGATCACCGCGATCGAGCGCGTCCGCGGAACGCTGCAGGCCGAGCGATTCCGGACCGCGTTTCTCGGCGATCGCCTGGCCGTCTACGGCGATCTCGCGCTGGCTTCCCTCGAGGCCGGGGGGGCGGCAGGGCTGGCCGAAGCCTTTTCGGCGGTCGAGCGATCCCGCGGTCGCGCATTGCTCGACCTCGTGGGTGGCGCGTTCGAGGCCGAGTCGGCAGCCGAGGACGCGGCCGGCGCTTCGCTTCGCGCTCGATTGGCGCAGGTCCGCGCGGAATTGAACTGGCACTACAGCCGGTTGGCGGAACTCGGTCCGGGGGCGCCGCCACCCGACCGCGCGTGGCAGGAAGCGGTCCGCGACCGCGAGCGCGAGGCCGAACGGTTGGAGGGACGACTGGCGGCGACGCGCGGCATCGTGGACCTCGCGGCACTGCCGGTCGGAGTTGCCGAGACAATGGCCGTGGTTCCCGCGACGGGGGCGGCGATCGCCTACTTCGTCGCCGGGGACGAAGTGCTGGCGTTTCTGGTGCGTGCCGGCAACGTGCGCGTCTACCGCGGGCTGGCGACAGCCCGCGAGGTGGGGGAGCGGATCCGGCGATTTCGCTTCCAGGTGTCGCGCGCGCTCGCCGGTCCGGTCGAGGCCGGCCGTCGTGCCGAGCGGTTGCTCGCCGACGCCCGGCGCGAATTGGCGGCGCTCTATGCGCTCTTGCTGGCACCGCTGCGCGACGACTTGTCGGACGTCGATCGGATCGCCGTCGTTCCGAACGGGCTGCTGCACGCGATCCCGTTTCACGCACTCTGGGACGGCGAGCGGTACCTGATCGAGCGCTCGGCGGTCGTCGCCGCGCCGAGCGCAAGTCTCCTCGTCCATCTGACGACGCCACGAGCGGCAGTACCGACCGCGGGACGCGCCCTCGTCGTCGGTGTCGAGGACGAGTTGACGCCGGAAATTCCGCGCGAGGTCGCCCGCGTTGCCGGCGCGTTGGGATCCGTCGACCGGCTCGTCGGCGCGGACGCGACCTCCGAGCGGTTCGCCGTCGCGGCGAGCGGCGCCCGGCTCGTCCACTTCGCCGGTCACGGTCGCTTCTCCCCAGACCATCCGACCAGCGCGGGTTTGCGCCTCGCCGATCGCTGGTTCACGCCGCGCGATCTGGCGGGGCTGCGGCTGCGGGGAGCCCACGTGACGCTGAGTGGCTGCGAGACCGGGCGCACCGCCGTCGCCGCGGGCGACGAACTGCTCGGATTGGTTCGCGGCATATTGTCGGCCGGGGCCTCGTCGCTCCTCGTCAGTCTGTGGCCGGTCCACGACGAGCGAACCGCCGATCTGATGGCCGATTTCTACGATCGGTGGCGGCACGAGGAATCGATCGCGCGGGCCTGGCAACTCGCGCAACAGGCTGCCATCGTGCGCGACCCGCACCCGGCGGTCTGGGCTCCCTTTGTGTGCATGGGTGGTCTCGCGTAATCGGTCGGCGGCAGGTCGCGTCGCATCTCCGCGTGTAGACCGCGCGGAGCGGCGTGCCCACGCTCGTACCCCGGTGCGCGGCATCGAAGACCCGAACCGCCGCCTTGCGGCGATCCGCCCGCCCCGTTTACGCTGACAGCCGTCTGGCAAGCCGCGCACTCGGTGAAGGGAGCCCGCCGCCATGAAGACGACCTACGACGCCCTGATCGTCGGCGGCGGACACAACGGGCTCGTCGCCGCCTGTTACCTGGCAAAGACCGGGTTCTCCGTCTGCGTGCTGGAGCGGTACCACGAGGTCGGTGGCGCGGCGTTCACGCAGGAGATCCATCCGGGGTTCCATCTTTCCGAGGGGTCGTACGTCCTCTCGCTGATGCCGCGCCAAATCCTCGACGAGCTCGGCGCGTGGGAGGGGATCCACCTCATCCACCGCAACCCGCGCTTCTTCATGCCCTTCCCGGACGGGCGCTCGCTCACCGCCTGGGAGGACGAGGATCGCTTCCTCGACGAGATCGCCGGCTTTTCCAAGAAGGACGCGGCGAACTACCCGCGCTACGACGCGTTCGTCGAGCGGGCATCGGCGGTGATGGACCGCTTCATCCTCCGGCAGCCGCCGAGTTTTGCCGAGTTCGCCGCCGAGTTCCGGTCGCCGGAGGAGGCGCGGATTTTCCAGAAGATGGTCTTGGGATCGGCCGCGGACGTCGCCGAGTACTTCTTCGAGAGCGAGGAGATGCAGGCGGTCGCCTGCGCGTTCGGACTGATCGGCACCTTTCGCGGTCCGCGCGACGCCGGGACCGCGTACGTCAAGCTCTACCACGCGATGGGCAACGTCACCGGCAAGCGCGGTCAGTGGGCGTACGTCCGGGGCGCGATGGGCGCGGTCAGCCGGTCGTTGAAACACGTCGCGCTCAAGGAGGGCGTGTCGATCCGGACGAGCGCCGAGGTCGCCCGTATCTGCGTCGAGGACGGACGCGCCACCGGGGCGGTGACGATCGACGGCGAGGAGTTCCACGCCAAGACCGTGCTCTCCAACGCCGATCCGCAGCGGACCTACCTGAAACTGGTCGAGCGGGCGGCGTTGCCAACCGACTTCGCCGCCGACGTCGAGGCAATCCAGATCACTTCGCCGGTGATGAAGATCAACCTCGCACTGTCCGAGTTGCCGCGCTACGTCGCCGCCGGCGACGACCAGCGGCGGGCGCAAACCGGCGGTGTGTTCATCGGTCCTAGCATCGACTACTTCCAACGGGCGTACGAGGACGCCCGCAACGGCCGCCCGTCGGATTTCCCCTTCTTCAGCATCCACACGCAATCGGCCGTCGACCCGACGGTCGCGCCCGAGGGCAAGCACACGCTCTCGATCTTCACCCAGTACTTCCCGTACGACCTCGCGGATGGCACCTGGGAAGAGCGGCGCGAGGAGATCGCGGATCATGCGATCGGGCGCTTTGCCGAGTACGCGCCGAACATCGAGGGGGCGGTGATCGCCCGGCAGGTGCTGGCGCCGCCCGACATCGAGACCCGCTTCGGTCTTACCGGCGGCCACATCTTCCAGGGCGAGCTGGTTCCCGAGCAGGCGTTCGACCTCCGACCCGTCCCCGGCAGCGCGACCTACGAGGGACCGATCCGTGGTCTCTACCTCTGCGGTGCCGGCGCCTGGCCGGGCGGTTGCGTGATGGGGGCGCCCGGTCACAACGCCGCCCAGGAGGCGATCGCCAACCTCAAGGCGAAGCGGCACGACCTCTGAGCAAGGCCATGCCACCACCCACGCATCAGCTCGCGGCGCTGGGCTCCGGTGCCGCGGCGAACGCTTCGACGAGCGTTTTCAGATCGCGCTCGGACCAGGCGTCCGGATCGGCGTCCAGCACCTCCAGCCGATAGCGGCGCCGGCCGTCGTCCCACGTCGCCACCCGCGGCCATCGCTGCTCTGGATCGGCTTGCCAGAGGACGGTTCCGGCCGTGGTATCGAGAGGGTGCACACCCTGACCGGGCAGATCGAGCGGCGCGTCTTGGGCCGGGCGGACATCGAGCCGCAGCACAAGGTGCCCGGCACCCGTGAGGGCCAGCCGCACCGCGCCATCGTCCAGGCGTACGCCACTGGTGACGGCCAACTCCCGCGGCAGGGGATTCGGGCCTTCCTCCCAAGCCGGCAGCGGTGTCAGCTCCCCTGGTTTTGCTTTGACCGCCTGGAAGACGATTACTTCGCTGAAGTCGAGGCAATCGACCTGATAGGCATAGCATCCGGGGACGCGGACACGGGTGTACGACGGCCAGTTGCGCAAGCCAGGAGCGCCGACGATAACTCCGCCGTTCTCGAGCCGCATCTCCCGCACCGGGTCAGCGCCACCTTCGAAACGGACCTCGTGCAGCCCATCGAGCTGGCGGCCCCGCACGAGGATCGGTCCGGCGTAGTCGGGGGTGGCGGCCCAGAGCACCTTCAGGTAAAACCAGCCGCCGTCCTCGCGCCCGCCGCCGTAATTCATGACCCCGTCGGGCCCCAGCGACGCAGGGTGCACCGGACCGTTGCCGGGTCCAAATCCGAGTTGTGGCGCAAACCGTTTCCCCTCCGATCGTGGGCAAAAAGCGCCCTCCTCGAGCGCCGGCAGATGGAGCGGCCGGCGCAGGCTATCCCAATCGGTGGTCTTCGTCATTTCCCGGCCAGCCGAGCCGGCGGGAAACAGCGCCAGGGTTGACCCGACCATCAGCGTACGGCGATCGATTCTGCCCGCCATCACAGCCTCCTCTCCACTGCATCAAACGGCGACACGCGCAGATCAACAGAGGCAGCGAACAGACCGCAGCGCGGCGGCGTCTCGCGCAGCCTGGCGTACTTCAACCACCGTCGTACGTCGATCCTTCCTCTTACTTTCGGAGTTTGCAGCGCCGGCATCTGCGTTGCCCTCCCCTCAGGAGTCTAGCTCGTTCCGCCTTCTTGTCGCGGTCACTATTTGCTGCGCTCATGACCATTACCCCGTACAGACGGAGAAAGCCTACCGGTTCACCCGTGGGTCGGGCACGTCCCGCATCCCGTCGCCGACGAGGTTGCAGGCGACGATGGTAAGGGTGATCGTCGGGCCGGGATCGAGCATCAGTTCCGGCTTCGCTCCGCCGTCGCTCATCGGGAAGGAGTTCCGCTCATTGTCCCTGCCGCAGCTCGATCACGTCGGTGAGGAAGGGGCTCCCACCTTCGACCGAGACCGATTCCACTGATGGGGTCGCGAACCGAACGGTCCCGAGGTCGGACACCGCCGCGATGTTCCTCACCCCCGCCGGGTCAGGCGTTGCCGCGCCAATCGACCCGGACGGCGCGGCGAGGGCCGCCACGACGAGGACGGCGACGAACCGTCGCGTCACGCTCCTCCCGTCCGGCGCGCGGTCGGACCGCGCCGAGACCCGAGGGGTCGGCCGCCTGCTCGTTCAAGCGCCGGAGCGGCCGCCCCATCACCCGGTCCGTCGACTCCACCGACCGCGCCACGGGCATCCGTCATCGTGCCGGCGCGGGCGCCGCGGCAAACGCCTGGACCAGCATCGCCAGGTTGCCCTCGGACCAGGCGTCGGACCGGGCGTCCGGATCGACGTCCAGCACCTCCAATCGGTAGCGGCGGCGGCCGTCGTCCCACGCCGCCACCGCCGGCCACCCGTCCTCGCCATCGGCGACCCAGTGGACGACGCCGGCCGCGGTCTCGAGATCCCGGCCGGACAGCGCGAGCGGCGCGCCTTGGGTCGGGCCTACGTCGAGCCGCAGCAGCAGCTGCTCGGCGCCGAGGAGGGCCAGGCGCACCGCGTCTGGTCCCGTCCGCACACCGGTCACAACAAACAGGTTGCGCGGGAGCGGATACTTTCCGTCCACCGACACCGGCACGGGCGTAAGTTCCCCCGGCGTCTCCGCGACCGCCTGGAAGACGATCACCTCGCTGGAGTCCAGGCCGTCGACCTGATAGGCGTAGCAGCCGGGAGCGCGGACGCGGGTGTGCCCTGGCCAGTTGCGCATGCCCGGCGCACCGACGATAAGCCCGCCGTCGTCGGTGCCCAGCCGCAGTTCCGCCGGCGGGTCGGCCCCCTCGTCGAAGCGCACCTCGTGCGGCCCGTCGAGCTGGTGGCCGCGCACGAGGATCGGACCGGGGTAATCGGCGGTGGCGGCCCAGAGCACCTTGTAGTAGTACCAGCCGGCGTCCTCGCGCCCGCCGCCGATGCCGTAGTTGAAGACTCCATCGGGGCCGGGAAACACAGGATGCACCGCGCCGTCGCCGAGCCCCCATCCGAGTTGTGGTGTAAACCGTTTCCCCTCTGACCGCGGACAAAGGGCGCCTTCGTCGAGTGTTGGCACATTCAGCGGCCGGCGCAAGCTGTCCCAATCGACGGTCTCAGCTGAGGCCGGCGTGGCCTCTTCCTGGCCAACCGCCTCGGTGGGGAACA
>DATBFX010000030.1:0-44833 GCA_036558305.1 Thermomicrobiales bacterium
CGCGTCGCTTCGACTCGCCGAGGTCCGCACCTGGCGGGACTCCGACAACGTGCTCGCCCGCTACGACGTCCGCCACGCGGGCACGGACGGCCAGTAGGAGGAAGGCACGGACAACACGCATCCGCCGAGACGCGAAAAGCGGATCGTCGCCACCGAGCGGGAGCCTCCCGAAAACGGCGGTATGTGACGATCCGTAGCAATGGAGACGCTGCCCCAGCCTGCGCGCACCGCGCCTCGCCAGAACATCCTGGCTCTTCCACGATCGCGTGGCCGCACACGCGGTCCGCACGTGGTTGGACTTCATGGCTGCTCATCCGCAGCCGAAGGACGTGCGCAACGTCCGCATGATCCACGGCAGCGACGGCTATACCTTCGCGTTCGATCGCGGTGCCCCGCCAATAGACCGGATCGCGCCCTCCCCCTGACGTCCTGCGGTCAGGCCGCGCGCCCCCGCGTGACCAGGTTGTAGATGAGGATGACCAACGCCACGATGAGCAGAAGATGGATGGCGCTGCCGGCGATGTCGGCCAGCAACCCGATCAGCCACACGACCAAGACGACCACGAGGATCAGCCACAGCAGACCCGCCAGGCTCACCGCCTCCCTCCCCTCCTTCCACGCTCCGACCCGCCGCTACCGGCCAGGCGACCGACTACACGACGGGCGTTCCGGGCGGGTTGCCCGCGTCGGTGGAGATCGCCGGCGGGGTCTCCCAACCGGCGTGACCGGCCGCGTCCTTGGTGACGTTGAGGTAGACCTTGCCGTCGCTGCAGGCATTGACGGCACTGGTGGGGATGAAGTACCGGCCCTTGCTCAAGAGCCCGTGCTCGACCGTGAGGACGTTGGCGTCGAAGGCCACGAGCTTGCCGATTTTGTGGTCGTCGCTGCCGATGACCTCGTCGCCCGGTCGACAGGTGAGTTGCCCGGCTGTGGGTTCCATCGCCTCCCTCCTTGGTGCTGGCCGAACCATCGCGCTCCAACGAACCTGGCCGCCGCGGTGCCGGCATAACTCGTGCCAATGGTCGGCCTGGCGAGCCACCACGAAAGCGCGATCGTGCGCGTCAGGCCACGGAGCCTCCCGCGCAACGGCGGCAGTAGCTCAACACGCCAACCGGTGGCCTGGCCCCACCGTTTACCGAGGTCGTCCCGACGTCAAGTGGTCGACGCTTCGGCGCCGGTACCCTGGCTTCCCCCAGCGATCCGCAACAATTCGACCGCCGGCGGTTCGAGCAAAAGCGCGCTCAACTCATGCAGCCACGCCCGTACGGCGGCTTCGCCGCCGAGACCGTGCTCGCGAAACGTTTCGACCGCATCCAGACTGTCGACCACGATCTCGTATTGCAGCGCCGCCCCGCCCGGTGGCCGGGTGAGCGGGACCAACAGGCGCGCCGCCATCCCCTGCTCGCGGGCCGCTTCGACCTCGCGCCCGAGCAGATCGAGCGCCTGCTCCCGATCGATCGGCTTGATGCTGTAGGAAAATCGTGCCACGTACATCGGTAACCTCCTCGTGTGAGCGACTCCTGGCGACGGTTGTCGGATGCAGGCTCGATGCCACCGCTCCCCGCCGTGCGCGCCGCCGCCGTTCGGCCCGACCGCGGCGGTCGCCGACCAGGAGGAACCCGAGTTCGCCGACGTCTGCGGCTTGGACGCCGTACGGACGCTCTGTGTCGCAGATGATCCGCCACACCTCGACAACCCGCCGTAGCGAAAAACACCCCATGCGCTCGTCACGACCATCACCCTGCGATAGCAGGTTACGAACGCCGGGACATCAATCGGCCACGAGCGCGGCCAACCCGTCGCCGGTCCACGTCAGCGCCACGATCGACGCAACCCGTCAATCCGGTCCTGACCGACGCCTGGGCGGAGTACGATCTGCTCGATGCCCCGACCGAGTGTCGCAAGAGGTGTGAGTCCGGATCCGCTGGACATGGGCCAAGAAGCTGGCTATGGTTCACGGCGTGATCGACCTTCGCTACGGGTTCGCCCGAGGTCAAAACCGATGAGCGCTTCAACCGCCGCCAATCCGTCACCGGACCCACGGACGTCGACCGTTCGGCTTGATTCCAATCAGGGAAGCACGCCCCGGCTCGGTGCGGCGCTCAATCGCATCGCCCAATTCGCCGATTTGAAGACGGATTGGGATTCTTACGGTGGCGATCCCCCCTCGCCGGTAGCGCGTGCCGAGGCCGGACGTTGGGTGGAGATCGTCGCGGATCTCTTTGGCGCACGAGCCGGCGATACGGCCATCCCGTACTCGGTCGCGCCGCTGGCCGGCGGCGGTATCCAACTCGAATGGCGAGGGCGGAACGGGGTGGTTGAGCTGGAAGTCGGCCCCGAGGGCGAGTTAGGATACCTGTTCCTGCTGGACGATCAGACCGAAGAGGGCGACGATGCAACCTGGTCGGACGTGCTGCGCCGGCTCTTGCGGGCGCTCGTCTAACGCCGGGTTTCGCCGGTGGACGACCCCACGGACGACGACGAACTTTACCGCCGCCTCGCTCCTCACCACGTTCGCGACGATGGCACCGTCAATTCCAGCGCCTTCAAACGCGAAAAGGGGTACGACCCGCTCATCTCGGTCGATCTCGCTCGATTCACTGCCTCGCCGCAGGACGCGCTCAGAACGCGGCCAACCTTCGGCTTGGGGATTCTGCGGGTCGGGGACGTACGCGCAATGGGGCTGTCCGTCCAACGCGATCCGTTGCCGGACAACCCGGCCCACTGCCTGATCGAAGGACTCGCTACGCGGGATCAAGCGCGACAACTGGCGGCATTAACCCGCGTCCTCGTTCCGCCTACCCCGACTGCTTGACTTCGGCTCGGAGACGCGGTGCATGCGGGCGGCCGTGGCAGGACCTCCGTCCTGAACCGATCGGGTACCGGCGACGGGCGACATTGCCGATACATCCGCGCTAGAATGGCTCCGTGAGAACCAATCGGGTCGACGCAGCCGCATCCGCCGTGGAGGAACCTGCCATGACAACCCCGATCGCCGGCCAGGAACAGGACGCCGATGCGTTACTCAGCCGTCGCGCCGTCGTGCGGGGCGGCCTCGCCGGCGGCCTCGCCCTCGCCGCCCTCGTGGTGGAACAGGCACTCCACGGCGTCGACGCCAAATCGAAACCCAAACACAAACCCAAAACCAAACCGAAGAAGCGGTCGGTGACGACGACGGATACCTCCTCGGGTTCGAATGGCTCCGACCAGGGCGGCGACTCCTCCGGGACGGACACCACGGGCGGCAACAACTCCGGCACCAACGCCAGCGGCGACAACGGCACCGGCAGCACCGGTCCCAACGGCACCGACAGCACCGGCAACAGCCACACCGGCACGAGCGTCGGCAACAACACGACCGGTACCTCCCAGAACGGCACGCCGAGCCAGGGTACGGACTCGACGGGCACCTCGGTCCATTGCACGACCAAGGGCGAAATCGTCACCGTCGTCGGCAACAACCCGCCCACCGTCGTCCCTGCCCAGCACAGTTGCACGTGAGGTAACCGTCACCCGCAACGGGATAAGAATGGACATGCCGGCGACGCACTCCGCGTCGCCGGCTTTTCGTTTTGCCTCGTCTTTGCCACCTGGCGCAACCAGGAGTTTGCTCCGAGCCACCGGCCGCGCCGGCGGTATCCGGGATGGATCGGCGCGATGGGTGGGCCGCGGAATTTTCAGAGTCTGGCAGGCGCTTGGCGCGGCCAAACCGGTGTAGGGGAGCGCCCCGGGCGCTCCCGTGTCCGCGGGAAGACGCGACCGTGATGGAACGTGGCGGCCACCGGCGGGAGCGCACGGGGCGCTCCCCTACCCCATCACATCCGGCGGCTCGCCCCCGAGCCAGGTCAAGCGGCGATACGCGTCCGCGAAGTCGCGGAGGAAAGCCGCCTCGTCCCGCGCGTACAACTCCACGTACGGCCGCGACTCCGGGTCGTCGAGCAGCGCCCGGTCGGACGGCAGGAGTCCGGTTGCGGGGTCGTCGTCCTGCCCCAGCAGTTGCACGAAGTAGTCGTTGGAGAAGTCGAGGTAGTCGCGCGTGAAGGGCCGGCCGTTCGCCTTGCCTAACGTATGCCCGCCCGAGAGGGCGACCAGTTCCCGCGGCCCCAGACCCATCCCGACGAAATGCGCCTTGAGCCGCGCCGCCCCCTCGTCGCTGGTCGGCAGGCGGTGCTCCGGTGCCGGATCGGCGGCGTCGATCCGGCCGATCCCGACCTCGATCACCGGTCCGCCGCACTTCGCCACCGCCGCCGCCCCGCCGATGGCGACGAGATCGGCCCAGGAAACGTCCGGGAACCGCTCCTTCACCCCGGTCAGCACCCCGATACAGCCCGAACCCCACCCGGCGTTTTCGGACCGCGCCAGTTCCGCCGCCAGGTGAATCGCCCCGTCCGCCCCGCCTTTGTGCGTCTGCACGTCGTACGTCCCGGCATCGTGGAACGCCAGCCGCAAGAATGCCGGTGCCTGCTCGATCGGCATGCACCCCATCAAATCGTCGCGCAGGGCCGCCTCGGTCGTCGCGGCGGACCGATCAGACAACGCAGTCATTGATCGACTCCTCACCGATTCGCGAACCAGAATCCGTGTCTACCTTGTCAAACGCATCAGCCGACCCGGCGTGTGATCCCCATCGTGGACGATGCGCCGCGGTGAGCTTCTTACATTTGTGCGAATCGCCTTGACAGCAAATCGACAAACTTCTAGTGTGCACGATACGCATTGTCCAACTAAGTTCACAATGATGAACACCGCCACGCGATTCGGAAACCTTTCGCCGGTTCCTCGCGAGAGAAAGGGGGTCCGGTCCCGCTCCCTCGATTCGTCTTGCCGTTTCGTCTCGTCGCAGCCCGCCGATGATCGAACGCGATCCGATCGTCCGGCCGGTCGTGGTGACATGGTGATGACCGCGGCGCAAAACGTCGTAGGGGCGGACCGCCCCTACGAATTTCGGGGAGTTCAGGGCACCGATGCACGTTGACCACGACCCCGCCGGCCAAGCCTGGGACCTCACCTGGGCCGATCTTCGTTATCGCCTTCGCCTTCAGGCCGATATCCTCACCTGCGACTATTTCGGACCGGCCGACCGCTTTGCCCCGCCGACCGCATGGCCCGTTCCCGATCCCATCCAGATCACCCGCACCGAGGGCCGCGTCGGTCTCGCCCCCGCCGATCGCGCCGTTTGCTGGTCCCTCCTCGGCTGGACCCAACCGGACGAGAATCTCTTCGTCCTCACCCTTGCCGGCACCGATGCTCCGATCAACACCGAATTGCGTTTCCGCATTGATGCCACCGGCCTCCTCCTCCGCGAAACCACCCTTCACCCCACCGGCACCGGCGAAGACGTCGTCCTCTCATCCGCCCAAAGCCTCGCCCTTCTCCTCCCGGTCGACGTCGAAGAGGTCATCCATTTGGCCGGCCGCCTCGTCGCCGAGACGCAGGTCCAACGCCAACCCCTGACCGAAACCCCGATCTGCCTGGAGAGCCGCGCCGGCAAGACCGGCTACCGCTTCTCCCCCTATCTCGCCCTCACCTCGCCGACCCACACCTACCTCTGCGAGCTCTTCTGGTCCGGCAACTGGCAGATGCACGTCGAACGCCTCTTCGACGGGCGCGTGGCCCTCTCCACGGGGCTCAATCCCTGGGGCTTCCGACACACCCTCCACCCCGGCGACCGGTTCGCCCTCCCCACCACCGTCACCGGCTGCGTCCCCGGCGACCTCAACGCCGCCACCCACCGCCTCCACGACCTCCGCCGCCGTCGCCGCCCGAATCCGGACCGTCCGGTCCCCGTCCACTTCAACACCTGGTACCCCGCCACCGAATTCATCCCCGTCGCCCACGCCAAAGACTTCGTACCCCCGGCGGCGGCGCTCGGCTGCGAAACCCTCGTCCTCGACGCCGGTTGGTTCCGCAAAGAGCAAGAAGTCGAGGGCGACGGCTGGTGGCGCAAGGTCGGCGACTGGGTCGTCGACGAACGCCTCTACCCCAATGGTCTTGAGGAACTGAGCGATGCCTGCCGCGCCCGCGGCCTCGGGTTCGGGATCTGGTTCGAACCCGAGGCGATCGGCGTCGACACCCGCGTCCATCGCGAGCACCCCGAATGGCTTCATGCCATCGGCGGCCGGATCACGCCTCCGGACGAGCGCGCCATCCTCCACCTCGGCGTCCCCGCCGCCCGCGCCTTCGTCCGCGACCGCATCCTCGCCATCCTGAAGCGAACCAACGCCGTCTGGATGAAGTGGGACTTCAACACCGATCTCGACCAGGGCGGTTGGCACCCTGATCTCCCCGCCGACCTCACCGCCCAGGACCCCCTCATCGCCCACTACCAGGGTCTCTACCGACTCCAGGACGAGATTCGGACCGCCTTCCCCGACCTCACCCTCGAGATGTGCGCCGGCGGCGGCAGCCGGATGGACGGCGCGATCCTCTCCCATGCCCACGTCAACTGGATGAGCGACCAGACGCAAGCCCTTGCCAACCTCGCCATCCACTTCGGCAGCCACCTCGCCCATCCCGCCGTCGAGTGCAACAACTGGCTCGTCGAATGGCCTCCCCACGACGCGCTTCACCGCCGCCAGTGGACCGACGAGCGCGGCGATTTGACCTTCCGCACGCGCGTCGCCATGCTCGGCACCTTCGGCATCAGCGCCCCCCTCGACCGCTGGTCGGACGACGACGTCGCCCTCGTCCGCCGGCACGTCGATTGGTACAAGCGCCACGTCCAACCCCTGATCCAAACCGGCGACGAATACCTCCTTACCCCGGCGCCTCCCCTCGACGGCAACGGCGACTGGGCCGCCATCTGATACGCCGCCAAAACCGCCGACCGCGGCGTCCTCTTCGCCTTCCGCCTCGGTCACGGCGAAGCGGAGCACGCCATTTCGCTCCCCGGACTCGACCCGGATGCAACCTACCTCGTGACACCATTTGACGAGACCGCCGAGCCGCGATCAGGCAAAGAGTTGTCCGAGGGGATCACCGTCAGGCTCGGCGCGCCCTACCGCTCGGTTCTCCTCGCCGTCGAGAAGATGTGACGCGAGCGCGGGAGGAGGGGAAGAAGCCGCCTCTCACCGGTCGCGGCAGCGCCTCGAGGTCCTGTCTTTACGGAAGGAGATGCCATCCTTACGGAGAGACCGCCAAATTTCGTGCGCGCGTGGTGTACCATGCACGCGGACGGGAGACATCGACCCCGCCCGATGCGAGCGATCACGCGGCGCCACCAGAACCATGACGCACGACCACCTCTTCGGCCCCATCCCTGCGCCTCCCCGCGCCGGCGAATCGACCGAGCCCTGGGCCGTCATCAGCCCGGTCCGCCTCCGCGATCTGCGCAAGGTCGCCCGGCTCCAACGTCGCGCCTTCCGGCCGCCGCTGGCCTACGGGATGATGACCCTTCTCGTCCTCTGGCTCCTCCCCCACGTCCGCTTCCTGATCGCCCGCGACGGCGAACGGATCGTCGGCTGCGCCATCGGCGACCGCCAGGGGGGTCAGGCCCGCGTCATCAACATCTGCGTCGACCCCACCGCCCGCCGCCAGGGGATCGGCACCCGCCTCCTGCGCGAGCTCGAAGCCGTCCTCTCCCCCGGCAACATCGTCCTCATGGTCGAAGAGGGCAACGCCGGCGCCCAGGCCCTCTACCGCAAGGAAGGCTACAAACCCGTCGGCACCAGCCGCGACTACTACGGCCGCGGCCAGGACGGCATCTGGATGCAAAAGCAGCGCACGCCCAACGTGACGCCGAAGATCCGGGTGTAAGAGGCGGTCTCAACGAGCGATCATCACGCGCGGATCGAAGCAGCGACCGCAAAGGCGAATCGACAAGGATCGGCTCCGTCTGCTTACGCCCGGGTTGCCGCTGAAGCACGTTTCATCCAGCGCCTAGACGGTCATCGCCGTCGGCCTCCAACAGATCCAGGAAATGCCGCACCGTCAAGATCGATACGCCGCGCGGCGCGAGCGCCTCGGCCAGCTCGGGCACGCGCGAAAGATCCTCGTCACGCGTCACGAGCAGCTCGGCGTTCCCAAGAAGCGCCGTTTCGAGGACGACGTCATCGTCACGGTCTCGGCAGATCTGGAGTTTGCCGCTCACCGCGACCACATCTGCGCCTCGCCGCAACACGTCGACATACGAGCGGATGTCGTCCGGCGGAAGCCCGTGTCTTCGCTGGATGCGAGGTCGCTCCAAGACCTCGGCGAGTTCATCCAAGAGTGGGGTGCTGGTAACGAGTCGGAAACGCCCAGCTAACAACGCCGCGACAACCTCCGCCGGGCGCCCGGCGGGATTCAACAGCGACGAAACCCAGACGTTCGTGTCAACGACGACGCGACGCACGGTGGATCTGCCGCACTTCTCCTCGCGCTTCGGTGATATCCGCTTCGATCTCTTCCGGCGTGATCGAGGAATCCAGGCGTGATCGGACGCGATCGAGCAGATTCTCGAACTCTGTTCTCCACGCAAGATCGCCTACGACTTGATCCCGCAGATACGCGTCCACCGCATCCCGCACAACAGTTGCGAGACTGCTTCCTCGCGTCGCGGCGACAACCTTCAGCGCATCGATTTGGTCGTCCTCAAGATAGATGTTCGTTCGCCGCAATGACATGACGGATGCTCCTCGTTCAAGTCCATCATGATGTATACCACAGGTCTTGCTTCACGTCAGATGTGCCGCCAACACCACCAAACACACCACCGTCAACACCCCATTCACCACCGCAAACGCGCGCAACCGCCTCCGCACCGCCGGCTCCGCCCTCCTCGCCGCCTCCGCCGCCAGATACGCCGTCGCCCCCAACCCGACCGCCATCACCGCCAACCCCGCCGCCACGTCGAACAGCAGCGCCAAAAACGGCGCTGCCACCATCGCCCCACCGAACCCGCACCCGATCGCTCGCCGCACACGCGGCTCCATCACCCACTCCTTCGAGGCGGCAAGGCGGCAAGGCGGCAAGGCGGCAAGGATAGGGACGAGTGAGTGCTTGCATCCTCGCCTCCCCGCCTTTTCGCCTCTCCCTTGCCGCCTTGCCGCCTCGTGATAGCATACGAACGGGTCCACGCGCGCGCGAGGTCGCCGATGTTCTGCACCGCTTGCGCCACCGCCAACTCGCTTTCCGCCGAGCGCTGCGCCGTTTGCGGTGCCGGGCTCGCCCGCACGGGACCACGCGGCGCACGCGCCACACCTGCCCTCGCCAGATCGCGTTCTTCCGGCCCCTTGCGCGGCAAGATCGGCCGCGCCCTCACCATCGTTCCGCTCCTGCTCATCCTAACCGCGGGAGGGACGGTCGCTGCCCGCTACCGGTCGGAGCGGTCCGGTCTCGCCGCCGCCTACGCCCGCGCCGAACGCGCCCTCGCTGCCGGCGACTACGACACCGCCATCGCCGAATTCGCCCGTGCCGGCAGCTACCGCGATGCCGCCGGCCGCCGTGCCGCCACCCAGGCGGAACTGGCCCCCTACCGCGACGCCTACTACGACGGTGCCGCCGCCCTCGACGCCGGTCGCTACGACGACGCCACCGCCGCCCTCCTCCCCGTCGCCCGCGCCATCCCGACGTACCACGACGTGCTCGCGCTCCTCGACGAGGCCCGCCGCCGGCGCGACGACGGCCTGAGCCGCGAGGCCGAGGTCGCCGTCGCCCGCCACGATTGGCTCGCCGCCGACCACGCGCTCTCCCTGCTCCTCGCCGACGATCCCGAAAACTCCGAGGTTGCCGCTCGCCTCTCCGCCCTCCGGCTCGATCATGCCCCGATCCTCTTCACCCGTGACGCCGCCCTCTACGTCGTCGGCCCGGACCTCGCCGACGAACGCCTGATCAGCGACGCCGTGCCGGCCGAAGCCCCTGCCTGGAGTCCCGATCGCACCAAGATCGCCTTTTTCTCCCCCAGTCCGGGCACGGTCGATTCCTCCACACTCTACGTAATCGGCGCCGACGGGACCGGCCTCCGCAAACTCGCCGATTTCGCCGCCATGGATTGGTGGCCGGCCTGGAGCCCCGACGGCACCAAGATCGCCTTCACCAGCTCCGCCAGCTTCAGCGTCGACGGCGAGCGCGGCTACGCCAGCACCCACGTCGTCGACCTCGCCACCGGCGTCGAAACCGACCTCACCGGCGACCGCTTCGTCAGCGCCACCTCGGTCACCTGGTCCCCCACCGGCGATCGGGTCGCCTTCATCAGCCGCCACGTCTACAACGCGATCGGGATCGGCAACGTCCGCACCAGCGACGAGGAGGTCTTCGTCGCCGACCTCGCCACCCGCCACTTGACGAGCGCCAGCCACGACCGACTCCCCGGTGCCGAGCGCGTCGCCTGGTCGCCGACGGACGACAAACTGCTCGTCCTGACCCACGAAGGCGACCCCACGTCCTACGGCGATCGCCGTACCGCCATCCACTTGATCGACCTGCCGACCGGCACGATCGAGCAACTGACCCCGCGCACCCAGACCGTCGGTCCGCCCTACTGGTCGCCGGACGGTACCCGCTTCGCCTACGTCGAAGGCGGCACCGACCAGGGCAACGCGGTCGTCCGCATCCGCTGGCTCACCGGCCGCCGCGAGGCCGGGATCGGCGTCTCCCAGCCGCTCACCCTGATGCTGACCTGGGCACCGGACGGCAACGCCCTGATCGCCCTTGCCAACGACCCGGCCCAGGGTTCCGCCCTGATCCCCCTCCCCGATGGCCCCGGCCCCCAGGTCAACCTCCCCATCGTCTACGACATCGCCACCAACCTCGGCCCCCTCCAGTGGAGCCCCTTCAACACCGCCCCCACACACGGCCCGCCGAGCTACGATGGCACCGCACTCGACTCAACGTAGGCGGCGAGGCGGCAAGGGAAAGCACGACTATTCTCTTGCCTTCTCGACTTCTCGTCTCTTCCGTCCTTGCCGCCTTGCCGCCTTGCCGCCTAAGGAGTTCCCGTGTCCCAACCCTCACCTCGTCGTCCCGACGGCGTCGAGTGGAATGCCGCCGTCTACCATCGCGTCGCCCAACCGCACGTCGGGTGGGGCGCCAAGGTGCTGGCTCGCCTCAACCTGCGGGGAGACGAGACGGTGCTCGACGCCGGCTGCGGCACGGGGCGCCTGACTGCCGAGGTCCTGGAGCGACTCCCCAGCGGTCGCGTCATCGCCTTCGACCGCTCCCAGAATATGCTCGACAAAGCCCGCGAGGAACTCGCACCCCGGTTCGGCGACCGCGTCCGCTACGTCCAGGGCGATCTCCAAACCATCGGCCCCACCACCATCGGCGAACCCGTCGACGTCGTCTTCAGTACCGCCACGTTCCATTGGATTGCCGACCACGCCCGCCTCTTCGCCGGTCTCTTCGCGCTGCTTCGCCACGGCGGCCGGTTGGAAGCCCAGTGCGGCGGCGGCCCCAACATCGCTGCCCTCCGCGCCCGCGCCGGCGATCTTGTGAATTCGCCGACCTACGCCGCCTTCTTCGCCGGTTGGCCCGGTCCCTGGACCTTCGCCGACGACGCCACGACCGCCGACCGCCTCCGCGCCGCCGGTTTCGTCGACGTCGCCACCGACTTGGAGGAGGCGCCGACGCTCCTCCCCGACGCCGCGACCTACCACGACTTCCTCCGCGACGTCATCTTCGGCGTCCACCTCGCCCGCCTCCCCGACGACGCCCTCCGCCATACCTTCGTCGACACGCTCACCCGCGCGGGCGCGACCGACGACCCGCCCTTCTCCCTCGACTACTGGCGTCTCAACATGAGCGCGCGAAAACCGTAACCCGAGCGCAGCGGATCAAGCCCCCATCGGTGCGGCAGCCACAGGCGCCGGTGGCGGCGCGGACGCCGGTTGCGGTGGCGCTTCGATCGCGGCGTCGATCTGCCAGCGGTCGTGGGGGCGGGCAAAGATGAGCACCTTGTGCGTCTCCCCGACCGTCTGGTAGTGGCTGACCAGGATCGCGCTCACCCGTCCGTCCGCCAGTTGCCGCACCTCGCGCACCGCGACGACCGTCTCCTGCTCCGCGGGCGGCAGCGGTCGCACCGGCGCCCGCAGCACCTCGATCTCCTCGAGGCTGAGCGGTCCCTGCCGCCGGAAGTGGTCGTCGCTGAAGTGGACGAAGGCTCGCAGCGGCGAACCGGCGTTGAACGCCGCGATCACCTCGCGCACCACCAGCGTCACCGCCGCCACGGTCTGGGCGCTCGCCGGCGTCCCCAACCGGATTTCGGCCAGGGTCGGCACCCCCGGCACCTCCCGCCCGCTCCGGCCTTCCCGCCCCAGCGCGACGATCTCCTCGGCCGTCCGGTCGGGCAAGCGCTCCTCTTCCGCCGGCAGCGTATCCTCGGACTTGAGAACGTCGGTCCCCTTCGTGACGACGACCCCGCGCTCGCGCAACCCGACGATGGCGCGCCAGAGCGCCAGATCGTCGCCCGCAATCCGCTGGGCGATCTCGGCCAGGGTGCCGGTGCCACTCGCCAGCGCCTCCGCCACCCGCTCCTCCCAACCGGTCAGCCCGGAGAACGGCGCCGGTTTGGCGAGTCCCAACCGGGTCCCCGGTGGCGGCAGCAGGGAGCGCAGCGTGACCAACTCGTCGGCCCGGCGCGAGGCTTCGAGCACGATCCCGTCGGTGTTGAGGGCGGCCAGCGCGGTCGCGGCGCGCGGCGAGGCATCGCGGCTGAACATGAACGTCCCCTGTTTGGCGACGATCACCCGCGTCAGCACTTCGATGCACTGTTCTTCCGCTCCACGCGCCAGGTCGACCCGCGTCACCGACCCGTTGTGCAGCAGGATTTCGCCCAGCGGTTGCGACGTCCCGGATTCTTCCTGTTCCCGCACCGCCTCCTCCAACCGCCCCGCGTCGAGGATCCCGAGCCGGACCAGGATCCGCCCGATCCTCAGATCGTGGTTGGACGACGAGACCGAGACGACCCGTCCCTGGTCGAGGAAGAGCTGGACCTCTTCACCCTCCAGCGAGATCGCGAGACGACCGGAATGGAGGCGGCGGGCCAGCACCAACAAGAGGTCGGCCACGTTGACGTCGCTCGTCTCGCCCATGAATGCCACGCCGCTGTCCTCTCCCGGTCGGTCCGCGGGTCTCTGATGCGACGCGCCCAGCCACGCACTCGCGACGGGCCACGCACCCCGTAGGGTAGCTCCGGACGGTTACCGGCCAACATGCCCCACCGGTCCTATCGCCCTCGGGCATCGGCCACCGGCCGCCGTAACCCTCCCAGCGATGTCAGCCTTTTGTCCCGCGTGCCTGGGACCGATAGGCTACGAATCCCCCTTTTGGGACGAACCCGCCCGATGGTACTAGTGAGGTCTCCGCCGGCCGCCACCGTCCCGGCGGGTCAACCACTCGCACGTTCCGGATCGCACCGGGAGACTTGGCGATGCCCCGCACCGTACTCGTCGCCGACGACGAACCGCCTATCCTCGACCTCGTCGGCGAAGTCCTCGCGGCCGCCGGCTACGACGTCCGCCTCGCCACCGACGGCCTCGACGCCCTCGACCAGGCCATGACCACCCGGCCCGATCTCGTCCTCACCGACTTCAAGATGCCCAACCTCGACGGTCTGGGTTTGGCCGAACGCCTGCGCGAGCGCCACCACTCGCTGCCGATCCTGCTGATGAGCGCCGCCCCCCCCGCCGTCACCTCGCCCGGCATCGGCGTCATCCGCAAACCCTTCAACATCCCCCAACTCGTCACCGCCGTCGCCGACGCCCTCGACCTCGACGCGTAACTGCCCGATCGCTCCCCTCCCCGCCGGTCGCGCCGCCCTCGATAATGTCGGCAACGATCGAAGGCGGAAGGCGGAAGGAGAACGGGAGAGGACCGAGTGGAGTCCGTCCGTCCGCCTTCCGCCTTCCGCCTTCCGCCTCAGGGAGGAGGACACGGCATGGCTGAGGCAAAAGCACACGACGCCATCGTCATCGGCGGCGGATTGGTCGGGTGGAGTACCGCCTATCGCCTGGCGCGCGCCGGGCTCGGCGTCGCCGTCGTCGACCGGGCCGATCCCGGTCAGGCGACCGCGGCCGGTGCCGGCATCATCTCCCCCGGCACCACCTTCCGGCCCCTCCCGGCCTTCTACCCCTTGAGCAAAGCCGCCGTCGCCTACTACCCGACCATGCTCGCCGAGCTGGCCGAGGACGGCGAAACCGAGACCGGCTACGAGGAAGTCGGTTGCCTCTTCCTCGCCCGCGACGAAGCCGAGACCGCCCTCCTCCCCGAAACGCTCGCAATCATGACGCAACGCCGCGACGACGGCGTCGCCAACATCGGCGACCTCGCCATCGTCGACGGCACAACGGCCCGCTCCCTCTTTCCTCCCCTCGCCGAGTTCCCGGCCGCCATCCACCTCAGCGGCGCCGCCCGCGTCGACGGCCGCCTCCTGCGCGATTCGCTCCGCCGCGCCGCCGAGAAGCGCGGTGCCGTCGCCGTCACCGGCACCGCCGAACCGGCGATCGCCGGCGACCGCGCCGTCGGCGTCCTCCTCGACGGTCGCCTCGTTCCCGCGGATCACGTCGTCATCGCCGGCGGCGCCTGGTCGAACGATCTGGGCGACCTCCTCGGCATCACCCTCCCGATCGAACCCCAGCGCGGGCAGATCATCCACCTCGAACTCCCCGGCGCCGACACCGGTCGCTGGCCGATCCTCCAGGGCTACTTCGAGCACTACCTGCTGACCTTCCGCCCCAACCGCATCGTCATCGGCGCCACCCGCGAAACCGGCTCCGGGTACGACGTCCGGATGACCGCCGGCGGCGTCCAGCGGGTCCTCTCCGAAGGTTTGGCCCTCGCCCCCGGTCTCGCCACCGCCACCATCGCCGAGATCCGGATCGGTCTCCGCCCGATGACCCCGGACGGCTACCCCGTCATCGGCCGCGCCCCCGGTTTCGCCAACGTCTACCTCTGCACCGGTCACGGTCCCTCCGGTCTCCAACTCGGCCCTATCTCCGGTGCCGCCGTCGCCTCGCTGATCCACGGGGTTGCCACGGAGATCGACCTCTCGGCATTCGGTCCGGAGCGGTTCCAGAGTTAACAACGACGAGCGTTGTGCCCGCCGCGCCTGTCGGTGCGCTGCACTGATAGAATGAACAAGGAAGTCAGGAGTCGCATGATGGTCGCGTCACCGTTACCCGATCGACAACCGGATACGCTGGCAGACGCCGAAGCCGCCGCTGCCTGGCTCGCGACGCAAACTGGCCTGTTAGAGGATTTCGCTGGTCAGTGGGTGGCAATGGCGAATCGACAGATCGTCGCGCACGACCCGTCATTCCTGTCGGCACTCAAACAAGCCCGTGAACGGGGATATGACGATCCGCTCATGGTCCCCGTCCGTCGTTTCCCCACGATCGACTAACGGTGCGCACCGTCGCATTCGGTCTGGCAATCCCATACCACACCGCGATGTCGAGTCAGGTCCCTGAACCTCGCCTGACGGTGCGCCTGTACAGCAATGGACGCGTGTCGCCGCCCATCTTGGCACTCGTGGATTCGGGAGCGGATGAGTCGGTCTTTCATCTTGATATTGCCACGCTCCTTGGCATCGATGTCTCGACCTGTGTGGCCGAGACCGGCTACACCGCGACCGGTGAACCGTTCACAACCTATCGCAGCCCGGTCACGATCGAGGCGCTCGGGCTGCACTTCAACGCGACCGTCTCGTTCGCGCCAGACCTCGATCCCACAGAAGCACTACTCGGTCGGGCGGAGTTGTTCAACGAGTTTCTTTTCGCCTTCGATCAGCGACGACGAGCGCTCCTCGTCGGATTCTACGGAGCTACAAGATGAGCAACTCGTTGTTAGGCTTGGCCCGGCACCCCGGCTGCTAGAATCGTCGCGACAGACGGGAGTCGCGCCATGATCCGCCCCGAACTCGACGTCTCCCAAGAGCAGATCGCGGACTTTTGCCGCCGGCACCACATCCGCTGGATGGCCGTGTTCGGTTCCGCGCTCCGCGACGATTTCGGTCCCGAAAGCGACGTGGATGTGCTCGTCGAGTTCGAACCAGGGAAGACGCCTGGACTGGCGTTCTTCGGAATTCCAGAGGAGATTTCGCCCCTGTTCGGCGGCCGCAAAATCGACCTGGGGACGAAACGATCGCTGAACCGGTGGATTCGCAACAGGGTCTTGGCCGAGGCAGAAGTCCTGTATGACGCAACACGATGATCGCCTCTATTTCGGCCACATGCTGGACATGGCACGGTTGGCCCGAGAGTTTACGCACGGGGTCACCAAGGAGCAGTTTGACCGAAACGAAATGATGCGGCGAGCACTCGTCAACGTGCTGCAAACGCTCGGGGAAGCGGCCCGCCAGGTCTCTCCCGCAGGTCGGGCGACCGTGCCGGAGATTCCATGGCCGCGGGTCGTCGGCATGCGCCATCGTCTGGTTCATGACTACATGAACATCGACTTCGACGTCGTTTGGCAGGTGATCGAGGAGGACCTGTCATCGCTGATCGCGGCTCTTGAAGCGGTCCTCTCGTCAGAGTCGCCTGACTGAGTACCGCCGCGCGGTACGCTCTACGTGCCTGCCTGTATCGCCCCGCTCGCCACCAACTCCTCAATCTCCGCCGCCGTATACCCTACCCCCCCCAACACCTCTGCCGTGTGCTCCCCCAGCAACGGCGGCGGCAGCCGCACCTCCACCTCACCACCAGAAAGGTGATACGGAAATCCCGTCAACGTCACGCTCCCCAGCGTCGGATGCAACACCTCGCGCCTCAGCCCCTGGTCGAGCGTTTGCGGATCGGCAAACACCTGCGCCACGTCGTTGATCGGTCCGGACGGAACGCCTTTCGCGTCGAGCCGAGCGACGACCTCGGCCGTGGTCAGGGCTGAGAGCGCCCCGCTGATGACGTCGTAGAGTGCCGACAGGTTCGTGATCCGCCCGGCGTTGGTGGCGAAGCGGGCGTCGTCGATGACCGCGTCGAGACCGACCGCTTCGCAAAAGCGGCGCCACAACCCGTCGTTGCCGACCGCGACGTTGACGTAGCCGTCGCCCGTCGGGAAGGTGTCGTAGGGCGCCACGATCGGGTGGGCGTTGCCGAGCGGGCGCGGCACTTGACCGGTCGCGAAGTAGATCCCGGCCTGGTAGGTCAGCATCGCCACCTGCCCGCCGAGCATCGAGACGTCGACGTACTGCCCTGCGCCCGTCCGCTCCCGCCCGAACAGCGCGGCGACGATCGCGTAGGCGGCGAACATCCCCGCCCCGATGTCGGCGATCGGCACCCCGAGTTTGGTCGGTGGCCCGCCCACCGGACCGGTGACGCTCATCATGCCGCTCATCCCCTGCACAATCAGGTCGTAGGCGGTCCGCTCACTGGACGGTCCGGTCTGGCCGAACCCCGAGATCGAGGCGTAAACAAGCCGGGGGTTGCGCGCCTTCGCCGCCTCCCACCCGAACCCGAGCCGGGCGCAGGTCCCCGGCGAGAAGTTCTCGACCAGCACGTCCGCCCGTTCGATCAGGCGCCAGAGGGCGGCGCGTCCGCCTTCGCTCTTCAGGTCGAGGGCGATCGAGCGTTTGTTGCGGTTGATCGAGAGGAAGTAGGTCGATTCCCCGTCGATGAACGGCGGGCCCCAGGAGCGCGTGTCGTCGCCCTTGCCGGGGAGTTCGACCTTGACCACGTCGGCGCCGAGGTCGCCCAGCATCATCGTGCAGTAGGGGCCGGTCATCACCCGCGTCAAATCGACGACGCGCACCCCGGCCAACGGCAACCGGTTGGTCTCCGATGCTACGCTTCCCGTTCGCTCACCCATGCGATCTCTACCCCTCACCCCGGCGTGCCGCGCGAATCGACGGCGGCCGATTCTATCATCGGCGGTCGGCAAAGCCGGAACGCCGAGATTTGGACAGAATAGCGTCTGGCTTTATGTCCACATCGACACCGAAATCGCGGCTTGACATGAAAAGGTAGCCCCTGTAGATTGTCAGCACTGGCCATATTGTCAACGTACGTCTTGGGCACAATGCGGCGCGTCGTTAGCAGTCCGTTCCGCCGAGGCGAACGGTTCTGCACCACGGGTTGAACGTGGGTGTTCCGCCCCGTGATCCCCTCCTTCCGCCCCCTGGCGACGGGCGGGAGGACAGACGGAACGTCGTCTTACCCTCGGTACGGTGTCGGTACGGTCAGTCGTGGGTCCCGTCGCGCTCCGTCGTGAGGCGGGGCGGGGATCGAAACTTGGCGCGCGATGTCAAGGAGGACAACGGGGATGAGTGAAGGTGAAGTGCTCAAAACGCTGGCGTGGGAACTGTCAACCGGGCGGCTCAACCGCCGTGATCTGATCAAGCGCGCCGCCGCCCTCGGGCTCTCGGCCACGGCCCTCGCCGCCGCGGTCGAGCGCGCCCTGGTACCGCTGCCGGCGCTGGCGCAAGACCTGAAAGAGGTGCCGCGCGAGAAGACGCTGATCGTCGTCCGCGGCGGCAGCCAGGGCAAATTCACCGATGGCCAGCTGTGGAATCCCTGGCCCGACCCCGCCGGGAACCACCAACTGCAGACCCAGATGGTCTACGAGCCGCTGGCCTTCTACAGCGCCTTCCAAGACAAGCTGATCATGTGGCTCGCCGAGAGCTACGAGTACACCCCCGACTACATGCAACTCACCGTCAAGACCCGCTCCGGCATCACCTGGAGCGACGGGCAGCCCTTTTCCTCCGACGACGTCGCGTACACGTTCAACCACCTCTTGGAAATCGGCTCGAAGGTGCGGTGGGGCGCCGACGTCCAACAGTTTCTCTCCAAAGCTGAGGCCACCGACCCGAACACGACGGTCTTCACCTTCAAGGTTCCCGCCCCCCGCTTCTTCGAGTTCATCGCCCACAAGTTCGACATCGGCGTCTGGATCTCCCCCAAGCACATCTTCGAGGGTCAGGACTGGGTGACCTTCGACCCCTACGACCCCGCCAAGGGGGGACCGGTCACGACCGCGCCCTGGCGCGTCGTCTTCAGCTCGCCGGAACAGCGGGTGATGGATCGCGCCGATTCCTGGTGGGGCGAGGCGGCCGGTGTCGGCAAACTTCCGGTGCCCGAACGCTACATCTACCTCCCGGATCCGGGCGAGCAGGGACTGGCCGCCGGCGTCATCGCCAACCAATACGACCTTACCACGGGGATCCAACCGACAACCTTCCCGACCGTCTTCAACGGAAATGCGAAGGTAACCACCTGGTCTGGGCAGAACCCGCCGTTAGGCAACACCGACTGGTGGCCGCACTCGCTCTACTTGAACAACACGAAACCGCCCTACGACGACAAGGACATCCGCTGGGCGATCAGCTACTACATCGATCGCCAGCAGATCATCGACGTCGCCTGGGCGGGCGCCAGTCTCTCCTCGACCCTCTTCGTCCCGGACTATCCCGGACTCAAACCGTTCGTCGACGCGGTCAAGCCCTTGATCGACCAGTATCCCTATCTGGAATTCAACCGGGACAAGGGCGACGCCCTCCTCTCCGGCAAGGGGTGGAAAAAAGACGGCGACGGCATGTGGCAGGACGCCAGCGGCAACAAGGTCGAGCTCGAGATCATCAGCTTCTTCGACTTCACCAGCGTCGGCCCGGTCGTCGTCGAGCAACTGAAGAAGGCCGGGATTGCGGCAACCTACTCCGAGCCGCCCAATATCTTCACCCGTTTCCAGGCGGGGGATTACACCGGCTGTCTCTTCGGCCACGGCGGCAGTTATAGCGCGGACGTGTATTACTCGCTCCGACTCTACCAGACGGCATCCGAGAAGATTCCCGGAGGCCACCTCGCCAACCGCTCCCTCTGGAGCAACCCGGACTTCGACAAACTCGTCGACGAGCTCTACGGCATCAGCCCGACCGAGACCGACAAAGTGATGGACATCTGGCAGAAGTGTCTGGCGCTCTGGCTGCCGGATAACCCCGACATCCAGATCTCGCAGGGCATTCACCGACTGCCGATGAACGAGACGTACTGGACCGGCTGGCCGACCGCGGAGAATCCGTACATCAACCCGGCGCACTTCCACCTGACGTTCCCGCTGGTGATGCACGCACTCCAACCGGCCGCGGCAAGTTAGGAAAGCGCGGTCCGCTCACGGTGCCGGTTCCCCGCCCCTCGGGCCACGGGAATCGGCGCCGTCCCCACCCCGTCAATCCGCGCCACCCTTCATCCTGAGCGGAGCGGAGGCGTCGAGCCCTCGTTGCAGCCGTGCAACGAAGCGGAGAGAGATTCCTCGCTTCGCTCGGAATGACGAGCGGACTGGGAATGACGAGCGGGCCGGCGACTCTCGGAGGACCAGATCGTGCCCCTCAGCTACGTTGCCAAACGCTTCGGCATGTTTCTCTTGGTTGTTTGGGCGGCAGCGACGATCAATTTCTTCTTGCCACGACTCGGCGGCCAGGATCCGGCACGGGCGGCGATCCTCCGGCAGGCTGCCCTTGGTGGAAGCAACCAGTCCGGTCTCGAAGAGATGGTTGCCGAATACGACAAGAAATTCGGTCTCGACAAGCCGTTATGGGAGCAGTACCTCGCCTACGTTGGCGACATGACCCGATTCGACTTCAATTACTCGGTCGCCAGCTACCCTCGCACCGTCGTGTCCATGATCGGCGATGGGCTCCCTTGGACATTCGGTCTGCTGATGACGACGATCATTATCTCCTGGCTCCTCGGCGGTCTCCTCGGCGCCTTCATGGCCTGGCCGCGTTCGCCCAAATTCCTCCAGTTCCTGATGCCGCCGCTCCTCTCCCTCAACGCGATCCCCTACTTCTTGCTCGGCTTGCTCCTGGTCTACTTCTTCGCCTTCCGCCTGCAGTGGTTCCCGCTCTCCGGTGGCTACACCGCCGGCACCTTCCCCGGCTGGAATTTCTCGTTCGTCCGCAACGTCGTATCCCACTCGGTCCTCCCCGCCTTCTCGATCATCCTCGTCTCGATCGGCGGTTGGGCCCTCGGCATGCGGGCGATGATGGTCACCACCCACGGCGAGGACTACGTCACCTACGCCGACGCCAAGGGGCTCAGGGGCCGCACCATCTTCCTACGGTACCTGATTCGCCCGTCGCTTCTGCCGCAGACCACCGCCCTGGCGCTCGCCCTCGGGCAGTTGATCTCCGGCGCCCTCCTCGTCGAGATCATCTTCACCTATCCCGGTATCGGCACTATCCTTTTCAACGCGATCCGCGGTTCGGACTACTACCTCATCCAGGGCATCGTCTTCATCCTGATCGTCTCGATCGGCCTGGCGACCTTCATCCTCGACCTGATCTACCCGTTGCTCGATCCGCGCATCACCTACCAGAGGAACTGAGATGAGCGTTGCCCTGGGAGAACGGACCGCCCTCGAGCCGCGCCCGGATCGCAGCAGGGGGGTCACCGCGTTCTCGTCAACGGTCGGCTACGTCCGGCGCAACCGTTCCTTGCTGGTTGGATTCCTGCTCCTCTTCGCGCTGTTGCTCTTCGTCGTCATCGGCCACTTCACCGTCGATACGGCGGAGGCCGATCCGCTCTCGGTCCGGCCGCTGCAACCGCCCTCCCGCGAACTCCCCTTCGGCAGCGACAAGCAGGGCCGAAACCTCTACGCGGTGATGGTCGTCGGCACCCCGCTGACCTTCCGCATCGGTCTGGTCGCCGGTTTCCTCGGCGTCATGTTCGGCACGGTGGTGGCGTTCGTCGCGGCCTACTACGGCGGGATCGTCGACGACGTCCTCAAGATCATCGTCGACATCGGTCTGACCATCCCCGGCTTGCTGATCCTGATCACGATCGCCATGCGGGTGCACGGCGGTCTGACCGTCAACCAGATGACCTTCGTCGTCGCCGTGCTGGCCTGGCTCTACCCCGCGCGCACCATCCGGGCCCAGGTCCTCACCCTCAAGCAGCGCGGGTTCGTGCAGGTCGCACGGCTGTCCGGCATGAAGGGACCGGAAGTCATCGTCAAAGAGCTGTTACCCAATCTCTTGCCCTACATCGTCGGCTCGCTGGTGGCCGCGATCGGCGCCGGCGTCCTCGCCGCGATCGGTCTGGAAGTCGTCGGCCTCGGTCCCTTCGAAGCCCCCACCCTCGGCATGACCATCTACTGGATCAGCTACAACGCGGCCATCATCAACGGCTGGTGGTGGTGGTGGCTCCCCCCGATCGCCGTGATCGGCATCCTCTTCACCGGCCTCTTCCTGGTCGCGGTGGGCCTGGACGAACTGGCAAACCCGCGGGTGCGCAGCCGGGTCTAGGTAAGCCTCCGCCGCCGCCTGGAGCCGCGCGGCGTGGAGACTCGTAGGGGCGCTGCGTGCTGCGCCCTCTACATGAAGGCGGCGTCCGTGCCTTCGGGCCGGCCGCGTTTCCGGGTTCCACCGGTGGCTTACCTCGCCGTGTCTCTTGCGGCGCAACCGTCATTGGGGCGTACCTCAGCCACCTTACGCAACGACCCGCTTGCACGCATCGGCCGGCTTGACGATCCTACGCGGATCATGGACGCGCACGACGACGAGCGGACACCGGACACCGGACAGGCCGCGGGCGCAGGGCGATTCCTGTCCGCCCGCGAGGCGGCTGCGCTGCTCGGGGTGACCGAGCGGACGGTCCGCCGCGCCATCGGCCGCGGCGAGTTGCCGGCGACCAAGCGCGCCGGCGTCTACCGGATCGCGCCGGACGACCTCGCGCAATATCGGACGCAGCGCCGCGTGCCGATTCCGCCCGCGACGAGCCCATCCCGTAACCCACCACGTCTCATCCCATTGCCCAAGCGGGCGGACGAGACCTCCCCGGCTCTTCCTCGGCCGCTGACGCCGCTGATCGGCCGGGAGCGCGAGGTGGCGGCGGTCACCGACCTCCTGCACCGCCACGATCGCCCAGAGGGCACCCGGCTGCTGACCCTCACCGGTCCCGGCGGCGTCGGCAAGACCCGGCTGGCGCTGGCCGCCGCCGCCGAGGTCGCCGCGCGGTTCCCGGGCGGAGTGTGGTTCGTCGGGCTCGCCCCGATCGCCGATCCCGCCCTCGTCGCCCCCACGATCGCGCGGGCCCTCGGGGTCCACGAGGGCGGCGGGGATTCACTCCTGGCTCGGCTCGCGCGGACGCTTCGCGACAAGCGCGCGCTGCTGCTGCTCGACAACTTCGAGCAGGTCGCCGCGGCGGCGCCGGTCGTGGCGGACCTCCTCGGCGCCTGCCCCGGTTTGACGGTCCTCGCCACGAGTCGGATGCGACTCCGCCTCTCCGGCGAGCACGAGCACCCCGTGCCGCCGATGGACGTGACGGCACCCGGGACGCCCGTCGGCGAGGGCGTTGTGCAGTCAGAGGCGGTGCGCCTGTTCGCCGCTTCGGCGCAGGCGCTCAAGGAGGACTTCGTCCTGACGGCGGAGAACGCCCCGACGGTTGCCGCGATCTGCCGCCGCCTCGACGGGCTGCCGCTGGCGATCGAACTCGCGGCCGCCCGCGTCAAGGTCGTGCCGCCGTCCGTGCTGCTGGCGCGGCTCGATCGGCGGTTGCCGCTGCTGACCGGGGGCAGCCGCGACCTCCCCGCGCGGCAACAGACGGTGCGTGACACCATCGCCTGGAGCCACGACCTCTTGACACAGGAGGAGCAGATCCTCTTCCGGCGGCTCGCCGTCTTCGTCGGCGGCTGCACGCTGGAGGCAGCAGAGTACGTAGGGGGACAGGGGGACAGGGGGGCAGGCGGACAGTCGAACGACTCCTCTCTGTCCGTCTTCGAGGGGATCGCGTCGCTGGTGGACAAGAGCCTGCTCCGGCAAGGGGAGGGACCGGACGGGCAACCCCGCTTCCTGATGCTGGAGACGGTCCGGGAGTACGGACTGGAGCAATTGGCGGCCAGCGGCGAGGAGACCTGGGCGCGCCAGCGACACGCCGATCACTTCTGCGCAGTGGTGGAAGCAGTGACGCCGTCGCCACGGTGGCCGGCGACGGCGGAACGGGTCCGCCTGATCGATGCCGAGCGCGACAACCTGCGGGCAACCCTGGCCTGGCTGGACCGGGTCGGCGACACCGAGCGGTATCTGCTGTTAGCGTCGCGGCTCTTCCCGCTCTGGTACACGCTCGGCCACGTCGGCGAAGGTCGCCACTGTTTGGAACACGGGATCGCTCGAGGTGGCGCGGTGCCGGTCTTCCTCCGAGCGGTGGCACTGGCAGCCGCCGGAACGTTGTCTGGTTTTCAAGGTGATGGCGAGCGCGCGCTGCTGATGCTGGGGGAGGCGCTTGCTCTGGCCCGCACGGTCGAAAACCCGACGTTGGACAACCGCCTAGACGCGACGCTCATGCTGCATCAGATCGGATACGTACTGGTGCGTCTCGGTCGGTACCAAGAGGCGGAGTTGTACCTTGAGCGGTGCCTGGTGGGTTTCCGCGAGTTCGGAAACCAAACCGTCGTCGCCCTTGCGCAGTGCTACCTTGGCCTGGCGGCCTACGGTCGAGGCGATCTGACCCGGGCAGTGTCAGCATGCGAAGCGGCCGTGGCGCAGACGACTGGCAGCGCGGGTTTCGCTGCCGCGGCACTCGGGTGCCTCGGGCTCGTGGCTTGCAGACGGGGCGACCATGCCGTCGCGGCCGCGATCTTCGCCGAGGCACTTGCGCACGGGCGCGTTGCCGAAGACCAGGCCGGTTCGGCAACCCGTTTGGCCGACGTTGCCGTCCTCGCGGTCGGGTGCGGCGCGCCCGAGGTCGCTGCCCGCTTGCTCGGCGCCGCGGAGAGTCGGTCCCGTGTGTTGGGGGTGCCTTTGCCGCTGCCCGCGCGCATCGATTACGAACGCGCAGAGGAGGTCGCTTGCGCGGCGCTCGGCGAAGAGCGGTTCGCCGAGGCGTGGGCGGCGGGGCAGGCGCTGTCGCACGAGGCGGCGGTCGCCAAGGCGCGGGTCTTTGTCGCGGGGGTGGAGTCGACCGCCGCGGCGACCGCACCGGTTGATCCGGTCTTGGACGTCGGTCTGACTCCGCGCGAGGTGGAGGTGCTTCGCCTCGTCACGACCGGCTGCACCAACCGGGAGATCGCCAGCGAGTTGTTCATCAGTCTCCCCACCGTCAAGCGCCACCTCTCCACCATTTTCGACAAGCTCGACGTCGCCTCCCGCGCGGAAGCGAGCGCCTACGCCCGCGACCGCCGCCTCGTCTAGCACCGTCGTCCCACCACACCGATTCGCGCGCCTGCAACCCCGGTTGTAGACCGCCTCCGGCTGCCCCGCGCCGAATTACAACCCCCGGTTCGATGCGCGGACGACGTCTGGGGCGCAGGATCGCTCCATCCCACGCGGAACCGGTCGCTCGCCGGCCGCTCACCTCGGCAAGGGTTCGACGATGCCACGCGCGGTGTTTCTCCCCCTCATGGTGCTCCTGGCGCTGGCCACCGGTCTCGGCGTGCTTGGCGTCGCCACCACCCTCACTCAGACCCCGCTCACCCTCGCCCCTCCACCCGCCGCTGCCGCCGCCGCCACCCACAAGTTCTACGGCGCCGCCGATGTGGTGCTGCAAACCGGAGACACGACGGCGCTCCACGCCGCGGTCGCTCCCGCCTATGTCGACCACTCCCGGCCGCTGGCGACCCCGACCGGCATCGCTGGCTTCGTCCACGTCCTCGCCGATCTCCGCACCATCTGTTCCGACTGCCGGCTGACGACGCAGGACCTGGCGGTGAGCCACGACCAAGCAGCGGTCCGGGTGACGATCCGGGGGCATCGCCAGGTCATCGCCGCAGGCGTCACGGTCGAGGGACTCCCCCTGGCCTGGACCGCCCTGGAGGTGGTGCGGATCGTGGGCGGCCAGGTCGCGGGGCGGTGGAGCGGGGGCGACCCCCTGGCGCTCGCGGAGTCCCCGGCCACGACGGTGCCGGAGTCTCTGCCGGCGGGGAGCGCGGAGGTGCAGGTGGCCCGGTTCGTGATGAGGCCGGGAACCGACCTCGGCCCGTTCACGACGGCGGGGTCGGCGCTGCTCGTCGTCGAACAGGGAACCGTCGCCCTCACGGTCGACGGCGTCTGGAGGTTCGGCATCGGCTACGCCCCGGAATCCGACCCGATCCACCTCGAGATGACGCTCGCGGCCGGGCATCAGGCCCTGCTGCCGCCCGGCCTGAGTCAACGCCTCCGCAACGACGGACCCGAGCCGGCGGGAGTGCTCATCCTCGCCACCGACCCCATCGGGGTCCTGCCGGGAGGGTGATCGGCCGCGGCGAACGGAGACGTTCCTTCCTGGGCTGACCGTGGCGGGCATCACCGAGCGACGTGCTGGGGGATGCGAAAGGAGGGGGTATGGCCTGACCACGTGGCAGCCACCGAACTCGTCGGTCGTAGGTATCGAAGAAAGGACCGAACACGCATGGACTCGATCCGAACCGACCGTCTTGCCGTCAACTTGAACGGCACCGCCTCGCGCCGCGCGGCCCTGCGCGGTCTCGGTGGCGCGGGGCTGGCCGCCGCCTTGCTCGCCGCCGGCGACCAGCCAGGGCGGAGTGCCGCCGGGGCGACCGCGCCCACCGTTGCGGATGCGCCGGTCGAACCGAACGCCGGCTCCTGGAAAACCTGGCTGCTGGCCTCCGGCGACCAGTTTCGACCAGCCGCGCCCCCAGACGAAACGGCAACCGAGACCGAACTCGACGAACTCCAGGCGCTGGCAACCGAGCGCGATGCCGCTGCCCTCGACCACATCGCGTATTGGAACGCCGGCGCCCCCGCCTACCGCTGGAACAACCTGACGATCCAGCACCTCCTCGGCAACGGCGTGGTCGGTCTGCGCGCCGCCCGCGCCCTGGCCCTGCTCAACGTCGCCATCTGCGACGCGACGATCGCCGCCTGGGACGCCAAGTACGCCTACAACCGTCCCCGCCCGGCGGCAGCGCGGCCTGCCCTCGCCACCGCCCTGCCGACTCCGGCGAGCCCCGCCTATCCCTCCGAGCACGCCGTCGCGGCCGGCGCCGCCGCGGCGGTGCTGGGCTCCCTCTTCCCCGCCGCCGCCGCGACCTTCGCCGCCCTGGCCGAGGAGGCCGGCCACTCTCGCCTGCTCGCCGGCACCGACTATCCCAGCGACGTGGCGACCGGCATGGACCTGGGGCGCCGCGTGGCCGAGCTGGCCATCGCCCGCGCCGAGATCGACGGCTCCGACGCCACCTGGACCGGCAGCGTCCCCGACGAACCGGGCAAGTGGAACGGAACCAAGCCCTACGAGCCGCTGGGCGGCACCTGGCAGACCTGGGTGCTGGAATCGGGCGACCAGTTCCGTCCCGGACCGCCGCCCGCCTACGACTCCGCGCAGATGGCGACCGACCTGGCCGAGCTCAAGGAATTCGAGCGGACCAACCTGACCAACCTGACCGCCAGCTACTGGGAGTATTACGGCGGCCGGGCCTCCTTCGAGCTGTACACGAACCAGCTCAGCCAGAAGCTCTTCGAGGAGCGGCTCGACGACAATCCGCCGCGGGCGGCGCGCGCCTACGCCCTGATGGACGTCGCCCTCTACGACGTCTTCGTCGCCTGCTGGGACGCCAAGTACGCCTATTGGGCCATCCGCCCGTTCCAGCTCGATCCGACGGTCACGACCGTCTTCGTCACCCCGAACCACCCCAGCTACCCGGCCGCCCACGCCAGCCTCGGCGGGGCGATGGAGACGATCCTGGGCGCGCTTTTCCCGCGCGACACCGACTACTTCACTGGGATGGCGGACGACGAGAGCTGGTCGCGCCTGTGGGCCGGCATCCACTTCCGCGCCGACATCGAGGCCGGGCGCGCCCTCGGCCGCGGCATCGGTCAGGCGGTGGTCGAGCGGGCACGCCAGGACGGCGCCGACTGACCGCGGGGACGGAATCGACGCGGCGGTGGGACGGTTCTTACGCCTCCACCGCCGCCGCCGGCACCGCCATCCCCTCGCTCAACTCCGATCCGTCCAGCTTCGGGCTATCCCGGTACAAGAAACACGCCGCGGCACGGTGCTTTCGAAGCCCCCACCCTCGGCATGACCATCTACTGGGTCCAGCAACAACGCGGCCATCGTCAACGGCTGGTGGTGGGTCCCTCCGATCGCCGTGATCGCCATCCTCTTCACCGGCCTCTTCCTGGTCGCGGTCGGCCTGGGCGAACTGGCGACCCCGCGGGTGCGCAGCCGGGTGTGAGCGACGACCTGCGCGGCACCCTCTCTCACGTCGCATTACGGCGCATTGCAGGGGGACCTGGCCCCATTGTGTGCAGGGGCGGGCCGCCGTGTCCGCCCTCCTGCGTGAGCGCAACCGGGGAAGGGCGGACATCGCCCAGAGGGCACCCGGTCCGCCCCTACAAGACGACAGAAATCGCCGCCCTTGTGAACCGCTCTCCACGGAAAACCCGAGGGATGTCAGTCCACGAATACGGTAGACTGCACCGCGTACGGTACGGTTCAGATCGACCTCCCGTTAGGTGTGCAACGATGGACAACTCCCACATCGGCTCTTCATTCGACGACTTCCTCAAGGAGGATGGGATCTACGAAGATGTCACCGCAGACGCTGTCAAGCGCGTGCTGGGGTGGCAACTTGAGCAGGCACGTCTCGCCCAAGGCATCTCCAAGAGCGCGTTAGCCCGGCAGATGCACACCAGCCGGACCCAGGTAGAGCGCCTCCTCGACCCCACCAACACCCAGGTCCAGTTCGATACCCTCCAGCGCGCCGCGAAGGCACTTGGGCACAAACTCGTCATCGAACTCGTCTAACCCCCAAAGGGGGATCGACACTGAGCCGCCGAGACGCCGTGGCCGTCCCGGCAACTGCCTGCTTGCACGCACCGGCCGCCTTGACGATCCTACGCGGATCATGGACGCACGGGACGACGAGCGGACACCGGTCACCGGACAGACCGCGGGCGCAGGACGATTCCTGTCCGCCCGCGAGGCGGCCGCGGCATTGGGAGTCAACGAACGCACCATCCGCCGTGCCATTACCCGCGGGGACTTGGTCGCCGCAAAGTACTCCGGCGTTTACCGAATTGAGCCTGCCGCCCTTTCAGACTTTCAAGCCCGGCAGCAGGTCCCGAGTTCGCCCCTTCGTGATCCCCGCTCCGATCCACCGCGGTTGATTCCATTGCCCAAGCCGACGGACGAGATCGCCGCGACGCTTCCCCGGCCGCTCACGTCGCTGATCGGCCGGGAGCGCGAGGTCGAGCAGATCGGGGATCTCCTGCGCCGGGACGGCGTACGCCTCGTGACGCTGATCGGACCAGGCGGTGTCGGAAAGACACGCCTCGCGATCGCCGTGGCGGAGTTGGTGCGCGATCACTTCGGAGACGGTGTCGTCTTCGCGTCCCTCGCTCCCATTCGCCATCCCGACCTCGTGGCCTCGGCCGTCGCGCAGACCCTGGGCGTGCGGGAGACAGGCGATAGGCCACTCGTCGACGGCCTCAAGCGGCACCTTCACGACCGGTACCTGCTGCTGTTGGTCGACAACTTCGAGCAGGTCCTGCCGGCGGCGCCGCTGATCGGCGAACTGCTCGCCGCGGCGCCCCGTCTCACGGTCCTCGTCACCAGCCGCGCGGTCTTGCGCCTCTCCGGCGAACACACCGTTCAGGTGCCGCCGCTCTCGCTGCCGGACCCCGGCGGACGATTGTCCCTCACGGAAGTGGTGCGATCCGAGGCGGTTCGCCTCTTTGCCGAGCAAGCGGCCGCCGCGCAGTCGGGTTTTGTTCTCACCGAAGCGAACGCGCACGTGATCGCCAAGATCTGTCTCCGTCTCGACGGCTTGCCTCTGGCGATCGAACTGGCCGCCGCTCGGATCCCCTTGCTCCCCCCGTCTGCGCTGCTCGCGCGGCTGGAGTATCGACTGCCCCTCTTGACGGGCGGTGCCCGCGACCACCCTGCCCGCTTGCAGACGATGCGCGACGCCATCGCCTGGAGCTACGACCTGCTTGCCCCGCACGAACAGGCCCTCTTTCGCCGGCTCGCCGTCTTCGTCGGCGGCTTCACCCTCGATGCAGCAGAGGCTATCTGCGAGGGGATAGGGAACCGGGAACCGGGAACCGGGGGAGGCGGTCGTGCTCCGGTTCTCGGTTCCCCGACCGCTGTTCCCTCCGTCTTCGATGGACTCGCCTCGCTGGTGGACAAGAGCCTGGTGCAGCGGATGACCGGAACCCCTTCCGGCGAAGATCAGGAACCGCGCTTTGAGATGCTGGAGACGGTCCGCGAATACGGACTGGAGCAACTCGCGGCCAGCGGCGACGACGAGGCAGCCCGTGACGCCCATGTCACCTTTTTCCGCGCATTCGCCGAGCGATTGGCCCCACGCCAGCTGGGCGGCAACCCGGTTGCCTGGCTCGATCGCCTGGCCGCCGACCACGACAACCTTCGCGCCGCGCTCGATCGACTTTGCCGCGCGGACACCGCGGAGGACTGCCTCCGCCTTACCGCCGACTGTTGCTGGTTCTGGTCCCGCCGCGGGCACATCACGGAGGGCCGAGCGCGACTGGAAAGGGCGCTCGCGCTTGCCGGGCCGGAACCAACGGCGGGCAAGTGCCGTGCGCTCCGCTACGCGATCGATTTTGCGCTCGATGCCGGGGACCTTCCGGCGGCGATGGCCCTGACGCAAGAGGGGATGGCCGTCGCGGACGCCGTCGGCGACCGCCGTCTCCGCGCCCTCATGTTGAATTCGCTCGCGTACGTCGATGATGGCTACGGCCGTTGGGACGCGGCCTCCGCTCGGTACCGGGAAGGGCTCGCGATCTGGCGCGAGATTGGTGAGCCGCGCCCCGCTGCCATGGTTCTCATGTGCCTCGGCGTCTTGTCCTACACGCAGGGCGACCCGATCCGGGCGCGGTCCTGCCTCGACGAGGCGGCGACTATCTTTCGGGACCTTGGTGACCGCACTTGGACGTACGCTATTGAGTCGCATCTGGGTGAGTTCGCCTTGGCCGAGGGGCGGATCGGCGAGGCGGCCCGTCGCTTCCGCAAGAGCCTGCGTGGCTTTACCTATGCCGGCGAAGCGTTGTACCTGCTCTCCCCCCTCCTCGGCCTCGCGGCGTGTGCCGTCGAGGCTGGTCGCCCCGAGACCGCCGCTCACCTGCTTGGTGCCGCCGATGCGCAACTCCAACGCACCGGGGCGGGACTCATTTCGGACAACCGCCTTGCCTACGAGCGGGACGAGGCGAGGGCCCGTAGCTTGCTCGGCGATGCGGCGTTCGCCTCCTCCTACGCGGTGGGGCGCAGCTTCGACCCATCTGCGTGGCTCGCCGCCGCCGACCTCGTCGTGGCGGCGGCGGAGCAAGTGTCGGCACGGGCGCTCAGCCGCTCCGCAGGGGAACTCGCCGGCCTGACGCCGCGCGAAACCGAGATCCTGCGGCTGGTCGCCGCGAGCCGCTCCAACCGCGAGATCGCCGGCACCCTCTTCATCAGCGTCCCCACCGTCAAGCGCCACCTCACCACCATCCTCGGCAAACTCGGCGTCCCCTCCCGCGCCGAAGCGGCCGCCTACGCCCGCGCCCACCGGCTCGCCTGACCCGTCCTCCCAACTCCCCGGATCGTCCGCCTACGACCGGGGTCGTAGATTGCCACTGCTCACCGGTCGCGAAATTACGACCCGCGGGTCGATGCGCCGACCGGATCGCACAGGCATGATCGCTCGGTCCCGTTCGGGGCGGGCGTCCGCCCGGCTCCGCGATCTGCTCCTCGAGGATCTGGGGATGACGCGCACGTTGCTCCTGCCCCTCGCGGCGATCCTGGCCCTCGCCACCGGCGTCGGTCTGCTCGGGGTCGCCGCCACCCTGCAAGCCGCGCCGGTCGCCGTCGTGCCCGCGACGGCAACGGCGGGGGCCACCGCCGAGGCGACGGCCACGGAGAACTCGGCCCCTCCGCCCGACCCCCTCGCCGCGGGCGTCCCGGTCGAGTTGCCGGACGGCCCCGCCCTCGTCCGCGTGGAGCGGCTCGGGCTCGCCCCGGGCACGGTGCTGCCGCCCGTCGCGGCGGCGGGGCTGGCGGCGCTGGTCGTCGAGGCCGGCACCGTCGGCGTCCTGGTCAGGGACGACGGCTGGGTGCTGACCGGGACCAACCACCCCTGGGTGCGGGCCGGTTCGGGCGAGACCGAGTTCGGTGCGCTGCTGGGCAGCGGGGAGCACCTGACCCTCCGCCCCGGCTCGGTCGCCACCCTCCGCAACACCGGCCCGGCGCCGGCCGCGGTCGTGGTCGTGGCGGTCGAGCCGCTGGCGCCCGTGCCGGCGCCGGGCGAGCGGCGCTGGCATCCGTGAGCCGGGGCCGCGGATCCCGCCGGTCCGCGGCTTTGCGGGCGCGCGAAGGAGGAACGGCATGACGGACCGTCGATAACTGGATGCTCAGGGCAGACGTACGCAGGAAAGGGAGGACCATGGACACCAATCACGACCGAACCACCGCGCCCTCGCGGGAAACCGTTGCTCGTCGCGCCGTCCTACGCGGCCTCGGAGGTGCGGCGATCGCCGGTCTGAGCGTGCTGCGGCTGACCGGCCCAGCCCGCGCCTTCCAGAACGACTCCGGCGGCGAGGTGGTCCCCTGGCTCGACCAACCCGAGCCCAACCCCGTGCCGGAGATCGTCCCCGTCCAACTGGACTGGGCGCACCTCGATGACTGGCTGACCCCGCCGGACCAGTTCTTCGTCGTCAAGCACTTCAACCTTCCCACCCTGCACGAGCAGGACTGGCGCCTTCAGATCAGCGGGCTGGTCGCCAAACCGACGACGCTGACCCTGGCCGACCTCAAGGCCCGCCCCCGCCAGGAGGTGACCTTCACCATCGAGTGCTCCGGCAACACCGGTCTGCCCTTCTTCGACGGCGGCGTCGGCAACGCCACCTGGACCGGCACCCCATTGGCGGCTGTCCTGGACGAAGCGGGAATGCTGGACAACGGGCGCGAGGTCGTTTTCTGGGGCGCGGACGCGGGCGAGCAGACCTGGCGCGACGTCAAGATCACCGAGCGGTTCGCCCGCAGCATGTCCTTGGCGGACGCAAAGAGCCCCGACAACCTCCTCGCCTACGAGATGAACGGGGAGCCGCTGCCGCCCCTGCACGGCTTCCCGTTGCGGCTGATCGCGCCGGGCTGGTACGGCATCGCCAACGTCAAGTGGCTGACGCGGATCGAGGTGCGCGACGCCCGCTACCAGGGGAACTTCATGGCCCGCGACTACGTCACCATCCGCGAGGAGACGCGCGACGGGGAGACGGTCTGGACCTTCACCTCGGTCGGGCGCGCCCGCCTCAAGTCGGCGCCGGCCAAGGTCACCAAGCGGGGCGACCGCTACGAGATCATGGGCGCCGCCTGGGGCGCGCCGATCGCCGGGGTCGAGGTGCGGATCGACGACGGCCCGTGGCGACCGGCGACGCTGACCGAGGGCGCGGGCGAGCAGTTCGCCTGGTCCTTCTGGACCCTCGACTGGGGCACCCCCGCCGCCGGCGAGCACGCCATCACCTCGCGGGCGACCGCCGTCGACGGCACGGTCCAGCCGGCGCCGGACGACCCCTTCCTGGCCGGCAAGACGACGTTCTGGGAGAGCAACGGCCAGATCACCCGGCACGTCCGCGTCGGCTGACGCACGATCAGCAAGGGCCTCTCCCCTTGGACGGCGCCGACGAACAAACGGGGACGTCATCGTGATCGTCGTGCCGTGGGTTTGCCGAGGCTCCGTGCCAAACGGACAACCGACCGAACCTTCGGATAAGATGCGTCGTCACCGGGTCATCGAAGCGGTCCGTTCCAGGGGAGTTCGCGATGCCCTCCGCGACCAACGACGGGGTCCGCATCCGCTACGAGGTCGAGGGGGGCGGCCCGCCGCTTCTCCTCCACATCGGCTTCGTCGGTGCCCTCGAAGATTGGGACGAGGCCGGTTACGTCGCGGGTTTGCGGGACAGATTCCGGCTCGTCTTGCTCGATCCCCGCGGTCAGGGGCAAAGTGACAAACCGCACGACCCGGCGGCCTACGCCGCTCGGTACCGGGTCGGCGACGTCCTCGCCGTCCTCGACGCCGCGGGGATCGACCGGGCGCATTTTTGGGGGTATTCCCTGGGCGGCTGGGTCGGCTTCCCCCTCGGCGTCCTGGCCCCCGACCGCCTCGCCTCGCTCGTCATCGGCGCCGCCCACCCCTTCTCCGGCAATCCCCGGCCGCTCGACGGGGACTTCTTCCTCGAAGGGATGCGCGGCGGGATGGCCCCGTTCGTCGCCGCCTGCGAAGCCGCCGACCCGGCCTTTTTCGTGTCGACCGGCGAACGCGCGCGCTGGCTCGCCGCCGATGCCGAGGCGCTGAAAGCCGCCCGGCTCAACAACCTGACGGAGCCCGACCTGGAGCCCGACGCGGTCGCGGCCATTCGCACTCCAACCCTGCTCTACGCCGGCAGCCTGGACAACCCGGAACCCAAGGCGCAGGCAGCGCGGTTGATGCCCCACGCCTCCTTCGTCGCCCTCGACGGCCTCGACCACGCCCAGGCGATGAACCGCGCCGACCTCGTCCTGCCGCCCGTGCTGGCATTCTTGGCCGGACACACGGCGGATATGCCCATCGTCTCGTAGTGCGCCGCCCGCGTCTCACAACGGGTAGCGGTGCGCCGCCTGCCGCTATGCGGTCGCCGCGATGTCGGCCGCCGCCGGCACCGCCATCACCTCGTCCAGTTCCGCCCCCTCCAGTTTCGGCTTGTCCTGGTAGAGGAAGCAGGCAGCCGCCCGCCGCTCGTCCGTCCGGAACAGCGGCGGCGCCGTCGTCCGGCAGATATCCATCACGTGCGGGCAGCGGTCGGCGAATTTGCAGCCGCGGGTCCCGGCCGGAACCGTGGCCGAGGGATCGGTGGTGAGTTTCTCCTTCTGCCACGGGTGTTTGGGGTCCGCCTGCGGGATCGATTGGATCAGGAGTTGCGTGTACGGGTGCCGTGGCTCTTTCACGACCAGGTTGACGTCCCCGACCTCGGCCACCTCGCCCCGGTACATGACGATGATGTTGTGGCTGATCTGGTAGGCCGTCGTCAGGTCGTGCGTGATGTAGAGCATCGAGATGCCGAACCGCAGGTGCAACTGCCGCAGACTCTCCAGGATCGTCGCCCGCAGCGAGGCATCGACCATCGACACCGGTTCGTCGGCCAGGATCAGGCGCGGTTGCACCAGCAAGGCGCGGGCGACCATGATCCGCTGCCGCTGCCCCCCGCTCAATTGGTGCGGGTGCCGCCCCAGCGTCTCCTCCGGCCGCAACCCGACCGCATTTAAGGTCTCCTCCATCAACGCCCGCGCCTTCTCCCGCGACTCGGCGAGCTTGAACTTGGCAATCGGTGTCTTGAGGACGTGGTCGACCTTGTAGAAGGGATTGTAGACCTCGTACGGGTCCTGGAAGATCGCCTGCACGTCGCGCAAAAAGCGCACGTGCTCATCACCGGATAGGCGTTGAAGATCCTTGCCGCGATAGAGCACGTCGCCGCTGGTCGGAGCGGTCAACCCGAGCAGGAGCCGCGCCAGGGTCGTCTTCCCGCTGCCGCTCTCGCCGACCACCGCCGTGATCGTCGGCGGTTCCTCGTCGAGGCGCAGCGAGAAATCGTCCAGCGCCACCGTCCCGGTCTTCTTCCGCAACAGCCCGCTCCCAAACACCTTGGTCGCGTGCCGGACCTCGATCAATGCCGTCATGCCGGCTCCTTCGCAGTCGTCAGTCGTTAGTCGTCAGTCGTCAGAACGGGAGACGTCGTCGTCTCCCCGCCTGTCCGTCTGTCCGTCTCTACTAACGACTAACGACTAACGACTAACGCCTCCGTCAATACAGGTGGCACGAAACGAGCCGCGCCGGCCGGACTTCGCGCAGCAGCGGTTCCTCCGTGGCGCAGCGTTCGAACGCCTTCGGGCAACGCGATCGGAAGGAGCAGCCCACGGGGCGATTGAGGAGCGAGGGCGGCAGACCGGGAATCCCCTGGAACGCCCCCTTCTCCTCCAGCGACGGCAGGCTGGCGATCAGCAACTGGCTGTAGGGGTGGAGCGGCCCGGCGAACAGATCGCCGACCTCGGAAACCTCCGCGAAGTTCCCCGCGTACATGATCCCGACCCGGTCGACGACCTGGGCCATCAACCCCATGTCGTGCCCGATCAGGATGACCGAGGCGCCGAGTTCCTCCTGCACCGTCAGCAGCGTGTCCATCACCTGCCGCTGGACGACGACGTCGAGCGCGCTCGTCGGCTCGTCGGCGATGATCAGTTTCGGCCGCATGCTGATCGCGATCGCCATACAGACGCGCTGCTTCATGCCGCCGCTCAACTCGTGCGGGTACATGTCGCCGACGTCCCGCCGGAGCCCGACGCTGTGGAGCAACTCCCGCACCCGGTCCTCGAAGGCGCGGCCCGACAACCGCACCCCGTGGTCTTTCAACCCGTCGCGGATTTGATCCCGGACGCGGACGACGGGGTTGAGCGAATTCATCGCCCCCTGGGCGACGAGCGCGATCTTGGCGAGGCGGACCTGCCGCATCTCTTCCTCGGTCAGGTCCAGCAAGTCCTCGCCGTCGAGCGTCACCCGTCCGCTCTCGATCCGCCCCGGCGGTCGGATCAGCCGCAGCAGGGCGAGCGCGATCGTCGACTTGCCGGACCCGGATTCGCCGACGAGCCCGAACCGCTCCCCCTCCCGGATGTCGAAGCTGACCCCGTTGACCGCCTGCACCGCCCCGCGCGACGTGTGGTAGTGCACCCGCAGATCACGGACCTCAAGCAGTGCCGATTCCAATGCGCTCCCCGTCCCGTTCTCCGCGAAGATGCCGCAAGCGGACGCCCGCTCCGGGGTCCGCGCCGGTCGACCGTGCCGCGCGATGCCGTGGTGTTCGCTCTCCTCGAATGATAGCGCACGCGCCGAGGGGACGGGAGAGATCCCGCCGTTGCATCACGGTTGCGACTCACCTTGTTCCTATCTTGACACTAAGACGTCTCACTGTTATGATATCGCCATGGAGACGCACGAGGAGCAACCGCGCTACAACCTGAGCGAGTTGACCGACGAGGCCGGGGTCTCGGTTCGGACCGTCCGCTACTACATCGCCGAGGGCCTGTTGCCGCCGCCCGTGACGGCCGGACCGCGCAGTTTCTATACCCAATCGCACCTCGATCGCCTCCGCCTGATCGACCGCCTGAAGACGAGTTACCTGCCGCTGAAGGAGATCCGTCGCCACCTGACCGCGCTCGACGACGACGAGGTTCGCCGCCTGCTCGAACCGGACGCCGCGATCCGCCCGGCGATCGCTCCGGCGGCCAGGACGGTGGAGGAATCGCCGCCCGCGCCACCCGACAGCGCCTCGTCCTACATCGCCCGGTTGCTGCACCGACCGGCACCGGCAGCCGCCCCGAAACCCGCGCCGCCGCCGCAACTGGCGATGCGGATGCCGGAGGCCGTGCGCGTGGAGGCGCGCACCCCCGACGTTGAACCGGCAGACCCGATCGACTTCATGCTGGCCGAGCCGGCGGAAGACACCGGAACCTGGCGCCGCATCCCGTTGGGGGACGACGCCGAACTCGTCATCCGTGACGAGCTCTACCAACGCAAGCGCGACCGCGTCGAGTGGCTCGTCGGGTGGGCGCGAAAGGTGTTTGGCTGATCGGATCGTTCCCGGATTGAATCGTCGAACGTCGTTCGCATCACGAAGTCGGCGCGCCGGACGCGCGCCGGGAGGGATCGCCATGTCGTCACAACCGTTGTCTCCGTCGCATCTCGTCATCACCGCCGCCTGGGACAAACCGGTCGTACCCACGATCGGCGGCGAGGCGACGCTCCTCGTCCGCCTGAAAGCGGCCGACCCCGCGGGGCAAAACGGTCACCGCCGCGCCCCGGTCGACGTCGCCTTCGTCCTCGACCGCTCCGGGTCGATGGCCGGCGACAAACTCGCCCTCGTCAAGGAGGCCGTCTCGGTCGCCGTCGCCCAGTTGCGCGACGAGGACAAAACCGCGCTGGTCATCTACGACCACGAAGTGGAGACGTTGCAGCATCTGGACGCGGCGACGCCCCGTGTCAAGACCGCGATCCGCCTCGCCTTGCAGGGTGTCGATTCCCGCGGTTCGACCAATCTCTCCGGGGGTTGGTTGACCGGTTGCGACGAATTGTCCAAGGGCATGACCCAGGCGGACGGCGGCGGACCGGTCCGCATCCGACGCGCGCTCCTCTTGACCGACGGCCTCGCCAACGTCGGTATCAGCGACGCCAGCGAACTCACCAAACACGCCCACGAACTGCGGCGGCGCGGCATCGCCACGACCACCCTCGGCGTCGGACTCGGCTTCGACGAGGACCTGCTCGCGAGCATGGCCGAGGCCGGCGGCGGCAACTTCCAGTTCATCGGCAAGACCGACGAATTGCGCGGATTCTTCGAACGCGAACTCGGCGAGTTGCTGACCGTCGTCGCCGCCGGTCTCTCGCTCTCCCTGACCCTCCCGCCCGGCGTCCGCGCCCACCTCGTCAACGCCTTCCCGGCCGAGCGCCACGGAACGCGGTGGGACGTCGCGATCGGCGACCTCCCGGCCAGCGATGAGCTGAACCTGATCTTCGCCGTGACGGCTGAACCCGGCACCCGCGACACCACCCACCTGGCAACCCTCAATGCGGTCTGGTCCGACCCCGCGACCGACAGCCGTCGCTCGTTCGATCTGACGTTGCCGCCGCTTCGCCTGACCGACAAGTCCACCGTCGAGGCGACCGCGGTCGATGCCGACGTCGCCGAGCAGGCCGCGCTCCAACGCGCCGCGATCGACCAACGGGAGGCGATGCGCCTCGACCGGCAGGGTCGGTACGCGGAATCCCGCGCCCGGATGGCCGCGGCGGTCCAATATCTGGCCGCCGCGCCGGCAACCGCCAGCGTCGCCGCGATGCAGACGAACGTCTACGAGTTGGCGATGGCGGACGAGGCGGCGATGCTGTCCGAGGAGACGCGCAAGGGCGCCACCTACCGCGCCCTTCGCCAATCGCGAGGCAAGGCGGACAAGATGTCGAAGTAGCAGAAGAATGTACCTCACCGGGTTTCGTTCTTTTGGTCTCGTGCTCATCCCGCCCGGAGCTAAAGTCTCCGGGCTCACCCAGATAAGCCTGCTCAAGCAGGCTGGAGAGCACCATCTCTCCCAGCATCCTTCAGGATGCTTATCTGGGTGAGCGCGGGGTTTGAACCCCGCGCGACGACCGCGACGATGCCCACCGTCAGAGACTCACTCATCCGCAACGAGGACCGAACCATGACCAAACCGCGCCCGTTCCGCTTCGGCGTCCAGATCGCCGCCGCCGAATCGCGTCGCCACTGGCAGGAGAAGGCCAGGACCGCCGAAGGGCTCGGGTACGACGTCCTGCAGATCCCCGATCACTTCGGCGGCCAATTCGCGGTCGGTCCGGCCCTCGCCGTCGCCGCCGCCGCGACGGCGAGACTCCGGATCGGTACCCTCGTCCTCCAGAACGATCTCCGGCACCCGGCCCTCCTCGCCAAGGAGGCGGCGACCCTCGATGTCCTCTCCGACGGCCGGTTCGAACTCGGCATCGGCGCCGGCGGCTCCTTCCCGCCCGACTTCGCCTGGACCGGTATCCCGTTCGATCCGCCCGCAACCCGCGTCGGTCGCCTGGAAGAGAGTCTCCAAATCACCAAAGCCATCTTCGGGCAAAACCCCGTCACCTTCGCCGGACACTACTACACCATCACCGGCTACGACGGCCTCCCCAAACCGGTCCAACGCCCGCATCCCCCCATTTTCGTCGGCGCGGGCGGTCCCCGCATGCTCTCCCTCGCCGCGCGGGAGGCCGATATCATCGGTCTCCTCCCGACGATGCTGCCGGCGGGCGGCCAGTTCCGCATGGAGCAGTGCACGTCCTCTGCCGTCGCCGCCCAGATCGACCTCATCCGTCGGGCCGCCCCGGAGCGGTTCCCCCAACTGGAATTCAACATCTTGCTGCAACGCCTCATCTTGACCGACGATACGCGCCGCGCCGGTGAGGACCTGAGCCGCGAATGGACTCCGCTGACACCCACGGAGATCCTGGACACCCCCTCACTGCTGATCGGGACGATCGACACCATCGTCGAACGCTTGCAGGAGCGCCGGGAGCGACTCGGTATCTCGTACGTCGTCGTCTTCGAACGGGACATGGAGGCATTCGCGCCGGTCGTGGCGCGCCTGGCCGGGACCTGAGGAGCAAACTATGACCGCAAACACCGCCGTCGAGGAGGCGACCTGGCAACAACGGTTCCGCGTGGCGACGGTCTTCTGGTCCGCGTTGGCGGAGGAGTGTCCCGCCCGCGGTCTCGCCGCCAGCAATCGCTCGGGCCGCACGCAACTCCACGCCTGGGACGTCGCGTCCGGCGACCTGCGGCAACTGACGGATCGGCCGGAGGGCCAACTCTTCGGGTTCATCGCCCCGGACGGCGGCCACGTCTACTACCTCGACGACGAGGGCGGCAACGAGATCGGCCACCTCGTGCGCATCCCGTTCGCGGGCGGTCCACCGCAAGACGTGACGCCGAACCTGCCGCCCTACACCAGCTTCGGTGGCGCGATCGCCGCCTCCGGCAATCTCCTCGCCTTCATGGCCGCGGCCGACGGCGCGTTCTCGTTGGTCGCCGTCGCCCTCGCGCCGGACGGGTCGATCGGCGAACCGCGCGTGCTCTACCGATCGGAGCGCCTCTTCTGGCCTCCCCTCGTCTCGCCCGACGGCAAACTCGCCGTCGTCGCCTCGACCGAGCGGACCGGGCTGCAACACTTCACCACCCTCGCCTTCGACACGACCACCGGCGAGCGGGTCGCCGAACTCTGGGACGGCCCGGAAACGAGCGTCGCGCCCGTCGCCTTCGCCCGCCGTGCCGCCGGCATCGAACCGCGCCTGGCCGGCACGACGGACCGCTCCGGCTACAAACGTCCGCTCATCTGGCATCCACTCAGCGGTCAACGCGACGACCTCGACGTCGATCACCTGCCCGGCGACGTCACCCCGCTCGACTGGTCGCCGGATGGCGATCGCCTCCTCCTGATGCAGACGAGCCACGCCCGGCACCGACTCGCCGTCTACGACCTCCGCACCGGCACCGCCACGGCACTCGACCACCCCGCGGGCAACTACGGCGGCGCCTTCTTCGGCCCCGCCGGCGAGATCTTCGCCAACTGGACCGATTCGACCCACCCCTTGCAGGTCATCGCCCTCGACCCCGCAACCGGCGCCAGGCTCCGCACCGTCCTCCCGACCGGCGACGCGCCCGCCAGCCGTCCCTTGCGGTCAATCACCTATCCCTCGTCGGACGGCCAGGAAATCCAGGGCTGGCTCGGCACGCCCGCAGGAGCAGGACCGTTCCCAACGATCCTTTACGTCCACGGCGGACCGGAGGATGTCGAAATCGACCGCTTCGATCCCGAGGCCCAGGTCTGGTTGGACCACGGATACGCTTACCTTTCGATCAATTTCCGTGGCTCGACGACCTTCGGCCGCGCCTTCCAGCAACAAATCTGGGGCGACATCGGCCACTGGGAACTGGAAGACATGGTCGCCGCCCGCGATTGGCTGATCCGGGAGGGCGTCGCCCGGCCGGAGGCGATCTTTCCGAGCGGTTGGTCGTACGGCGGATTCTTGACCCTCCTGGCGCTCGGCAAGCGCCCCGACCTCTGGGCCGGCGGGCTGGCCGGCATCGCCGTCGCCGACTGGACGCTCCTCTACGAAGACGCCTCGGAAGCCCTGCGAGGCTACTGCACCGCCATCTTCGGCGGCACCCCAACCGACAAGTCCGACGCCTACGCCGTCAGTTCGCCGATCACCTACGTCGACCGGGTCACCGCCCCGGTCCTGATCATCCAGGGCCGCAACGACACCCGCACCCCGGCTCGGCAAGTCGAGGTCTACGCCGACCGCCTCCGCTCGCTCGGCAAACGCGTCGAGCTGTCCTGGTTCGAGTCGGGTCACCTCGGTGCCTTCACGGACGTTGAGCAGGCGATCGCCAACCACGAACTCATGCTCCGGTTCGCGCGACAGGTCATCGGGTAGGATCCAACGATGCGCATCCTCGTCATCGGCGGCACCGGCTTCATCGGCCCCCACGTCGTCCGCCGCCTCGCCGCACAGGGTCACGACGTCACCCTGTTCCACCGCGGCCAAACCGAAGCCGAATTGCCGCCGAACGTCTCGCGCATCCACGGCGACCGCGCCCACCTCGCCGATTTCCGGGAGACCTTCCGGCGACTCGCTCCCGCCGTCGTCCTCGACATGCGCTCCCTCTCGGAAGCGGATGCCCTGGCGGTCGCAAACGCCGTGCGGGGAAACGCCAGCCGTCTCGTCGCCATCAGCAGCATGGACGTCTACCGCGCCTACGGCCGCCTGATCGGCACCGAACCCGGCCCCCCCGACCCCATCCCGACGACCGAGGAGTCACCCCTGCGCGAACGCCTCTACCCCTACCGAACCGATCCGCTCCGCGCCGCCGACGACCCCGCGCATTGGATGGACGACTACGACAAGCTCCTCGTCGAACGCGTCGTCCTCGGCAACCCCGCGCTCCCCGGCACCATCCTCCGCCTGCCGATGGTCCACGGCCCCGGCGACAACCAGCACCGCCTCTTCCCCTACCTCAAACGCATGGACGACCGCCGCCCGGCCATCCTCCTCTCCACCCTGCACGCGGCCTGGAACGCCCCCCGCGGCTACGTCGAAAACGTCGCCGACGCGATCGCCCTCGCCGTCGCCGACGACCGCGCCGCCGGTCAGATCTACAACGTCGCCGACCCCGCCCCCCTCGCCGAAGCCGACTGGGTCCGCGCCATCGCCCAGCAATCCGGCTGGGATGGCGAGATCGTCACCCTGCCATCCGATCACCTCCCAGAATCCATGCGCGACACACTCGACTTCTCCCAGGACTGGACCGCCGACTCCACCCGCATCCGCACCGACCTCGGCTACGCCGAACGCATCCCCCGCCCCGAAGCCCTCCGCCGCACCATCGCCTGGGAACGGGCCAACCCGCCGTCCGCCTACGATCCGGCCGCGTTCGATTACGTGGCGGAGGATGAGGTTCTGAGCACGATCGGATAGGAAAGAGTCGCGGCTTTTCGGTAAATGTCCCGGATGAGGAACCCGAGATCGTGCCAACCCTTTTGCAGCCGGTCGTCCGTCGTATGGAACTCTGCCACCCGGCGATTTTGCGCGGTCACGAGATGGATCGCATCCAACGGCTTGAGTTGTCGCCCTTGCTCAACCGCCCGCCGAATCAAGTTCCGCGCACCGCGAGCGATGATTTCGTTGAATTCGACAAGCTTGACAGCGGAGCGATCGTTCCACAGCGCGTCGATCTCCGCTTCGATAGTCGAATCGAGTGCCCGACCATCCTTTTCGGCCTTGGCGAATGCGACTTCGGTGATTGAGACCGTAGACGTGTAAATCGCCAATTCTTCCGTCTCGCTGGCCTGCTCTAGCAACGCGTCGAGGATCGGCATCCATTCCGGCGCGCCTTCGATGTCGTCAAGAAAGACGCACGCATCCCAATAGATGCGTTTCGGCTCGTCAGGCATCGCGGAGCCGTCTGATCACGGTCTCGGTCGGAGGCGCACCGGGCCGTGCGGGCGCGACGGCCCTCGCCCGCCGATACGATCCCGGCACGACCTCGGGCTGGATGTCGATTCGTTCCACCGGGTTGATCTCGACCGGTCGTCCCGTCGTCGGTTCCCGCTTGATCCACCCTTCGACGATGACGCGCCGTCCCCAGGCGTCGCGCACGAGTTCCGCTTGTTCGGGGCGCAGCAAGCAGTACACCGCCTGATCGTTCAGTGAGTCGTAGAGCGTGAAGCTCAACCGGCGGCGACTTCGAAGCGTTTCGATTCGGCCTTCCACCGCACCGAACGCGGCTCGGTAGGCGCGAGGCTCATCCGCGGCGTTGGTCGTCACCGTCGCCTCGTCGCGCTCGGACTCGAACCGAATCGACGTGATCTTGCCGTTCAGCACCGAGGTCAAGTTGCGTGCCGCATCGACGACCCGCGGCGAGTACGGAATCACCTCATGCCGCTCCAGCGCTCGTCCGACGGCAACGTAGGCGCGCACCACCCGTTCCACGTCTTCGGCTCGCTCCGCTTCACCGCGAATCGTCGCGACCGCGTTGCCTGCCGCGAGTTCGTCGACGACCCAGGATATCCCCGCCTCACCGCCGACCTCCTCGGTAAGCGCATCGATGAGGAGCCGAAGGCGCTGCATGCTCTCGACGAACAAGTCGAGCGGAACGTCCCCGCCAAGCACGATCGTGAGGGTCGTTTCAGGCATCGCGGCATTTCCTTTCCCGCCTTTGGGACGGGTTGAGAGCACGATCCGACTGACCGCTACCGACATCCGCGATCGATGCAATCATAGAGCACGTGTTCCCGGCAATCCGCAGAAGTTGTTGTCTATGTCTCCACGTACCATTCAATCAGATCCGTCTCCGCCACCGGTCGCCCCTCGTCCCGCGGCACCCGCAACGTCTTGATCTCGTACGGCGAAAACCTCGCGGTAATCACCCGATTCCAGGCAGAGAGCCGCAGCGTCGCCGCCCCCGCCATGCCGGCCGTCTCGTAGCAGCGGACGATCAGATCGTCGTCGTCCTCGGCCCGCTTCAGGGCGCCGACAACCACGTTGTCACCCTCCACCTCCATGTGAGAAACGGTCTGCGCCAGCGGTCCATCGTGGTACGTCTCGATCATCGCGATCGCCGGTTGATTCAACTCTGCCGCGCGGCGGACGGCACCCCCTTCCGCCCAACCGCCGGCGTGCGGCAGCAGCACGTAGCGGAACCGCTGCATCCCCTGATCGATGAACGAATAGTCGCGATCGGGCGCCGGCACGTAGGGATCGTGGTGCGCGTAGATCGGACTCCGCAGCACCGTCAGCCCGATCTCACCCTCCTCCACACTCGCGCTGTACTTCCCGTCGTTGAGGATGCTCAAACCGTAGCGTCCTTCACCGCCGGGCGCTCGTCCCGACAGGTCGAGCCAACTTTGGTACGGTTCCTCCTCCCCGTTCTCGGGCCGCGTGATGA
>DATBFX010000031.1:0-81879 GCA_036558305.1 Thermomicrobiales bacterium
CGTCGGTGGAGCGGACGCGGATGGTGCGCTCGGGGTCGGCCTCGAAGTTAAGGCCGTGGTCGGTGACGAGTTGGTTGCCGGCGATCTGGAAGTCGCCGTTGTCGTCGCTGCCGGCACCGCCGACGAGGGTGTAGGTGAAGGTGTCACCGGGGTCGGCGTCGGTGGTGGAGAAGGTGCCGACGAGGGTGCCGCCCGGCTGGTTCTCGGGGACCGAGGCGTTGTCGAGGGCGATGTCGGTGGGGGCGTCGTTGACCGGGTTGATGGTGATGGAGACGGTGGCGACGTTGGAATCGGCGTCGCCGTCGTTGGCATTGAACGTGAAGCTGTCCGACCCAAAGTAGTCGGTGTCCGGCGTGTAGGTGACGGTCGCGGTGCAGACGTTGGCGGCGGAGCAATCGGGCGCGCCGAGACTGCCGAGGGTGCCGTGGGCGGGCTGGTCGACGATGGAGAAGGTCAGGTTGTCGTCGTCGGCGTCGGTGGCGGAGAGAGTGATGACTTTGGGCGTGTCCTCGTTGGTCGAGACGCTCTGGTCGGCGGCGACCGGCGCCCGTTGGCGGGGCGGGATGACGAGCTGGGTCTGGTTGGGGCCGCAGGGCGGGTAGGACAGTATGCCGTTGGAGGGCTGGACGCAGAGGGTGACCGCGTTCTCGCCGGGCGCCTGGAAGTACTGCGTCGAGCCGGCGCCCCAGCAATTGCCGGTGATGGGGTCCGCGTCGGCCGGGCCGGCAAAGCGGATGTGACCGGGTTGGGGGTGGAGGCAGATCCAGATCGGGTTTTCGCTGTCGTCGAGGCGGACCGCGGTTTCGCCGCCGGCGCAGGCGCTGGGGCCGGCGACGGTGCGCAGCGAGAAGTTGCTGTTGCTGTAGCAAGCCCAGATCGGGTCGGCGGCTTCCGTCGACGCGGGCCGGAGGAGGGACGCAGCGGCGAGGCCGAGGCCGACGACGACGGTAGCCAGGAGGACCCGGGCAAAAGCACGGACGCACGGGAGCGAATTCGATGCGGTCCTCACGGCACTGTCCTCCTGCCGGCGATGCCGCCGGACTCGTGCTCTGCACCCCACCACTCACCCGTCTCCGAAAGGCGGGCATCGACAATCAGCCGGCACTGGTGGCGCGTTCCCACGAACGTAGTCCGCCGCGTTCCGCTTGGCGAGAGGGGGAAGTACCCCATTTCGCCGCACCGTGTACCCTATTCCATCCGTAGGTCATCAAATCGGGACAACGCTCCACCGCCGCCGAGCAGGCCGAGGCCGACGACGGCCAAGAAGGCCCGCTCCAAGGCGCAGACAGGACGGAGGGATGCGGTTCTCATCGAACTGCTCTCCTGCCGGCGGCGCTGCCGGAGTGGTCCCATGCATTCGGTGACACACCCGTCGGAGACGGGCGAGGATCGTCACACAGGAGCAGGTATTCGCACGGTGACACGAAGTCGGTTCAACTCTACACCACGGCGAACAGATTGGGAAGGGGTCTGGGAATTAATCTTTGCGAAAGGCGGCGAAGTGGCCAACATCTAGGCATTTCTCGGTATTTCCCCTCGTCCCATGTTGTCGGTAACTCTTAAATGCGTTGTATTTTATGTCAAATCTGTTTGCCTCGCGTAGCAGATGCTACGAGGACGGCAGGGTTTGTCGAAGAACTGCCTCGGCACTGACTGCGGGCACGGCCCTGATCGCCGTGGATCGGCGCGCCTCCGCGAAGACCGGGCAGCGTGAGGCTGACGCGTCTGTCCGCGCCGTAGGTGGTGCCGAGCAGCGAGAAGTGGGCCTGGTTCTGGTTGATGGGGTGGGCGCTGGCCGTTGCGCAACGCCCTCCCCAACTCAACGGTCCTACACCGGCGCCTGCGTCGTATCCCGCTGGAAGTTGTCGCCGTTGACGACGAAGGCGCCGCCGCCCGACGGGTTGAGCGCTTCGATAAAGGTCTCGACCTGCGCGTTCGTCGGCGGGCTGTTCAGCGTCGGCCCGCCGGTCGCGTCGAAGATGCCGAAGTCGTTGGTGGTCGAGACGGTGCCCTCCTTGCGGACGCCGATGCCCTCGGAGATGCCGCTGCCCGCGCTCGTGTTGTCGAAGATGTTGAGGTAGACCCTATCGTCGGTGCTGTTGCCGTTCCCCGCGTCGACGCGGATGCCGGGCCGGACACCGCCCAGCGGCGCCGCGACCGAGTTGCTGTTGATCTTGAGGCGGAAGATGCCGGCGGTGCCGCGGCCGACGAGCAGGATGCCGTTGCCGTCGGTGTTGATGATGTTGTTGTTGGACACGGTCATGGTCAGGTCCGGCGTCTCGGTGCCGGTGGCCAGCACCACGCCGTTGCCGCCGCCGATCCCCTGCGAGGCGAAGATGTTGTGGGAGTCGATAAAGTTGCCCGACACCGTCGCCGTCATGGTGGCGTAGCCGTTGTTGCCGATCCCGATGGTCGTCCCGTCGGTGAAGGACAGGCGATCGGCGGCACTGCCGTTGTTGAGGATCTCGACGTTCATCACCGAGCGCGAGCCGCTGTTGCCGCCGCTGTTGACGACCAAAATCGCGCTCGTGCCCATGGTGTTCGCGGCGCTCTGCCCGCGGATCGAGTTGCCGGTAATGGAGATGATGTTGGCGGTGCCGGGGGTGCCGGCCGTGGCACCCGTCCCGGTCGTGCTGACGTTGCCCGTGTTGACCTGGATACCGCCGCCGCTCGGGAAGTTGCGGATGGTGTTGTTGGCGATCGTGGCCTTGGTCAGGTTGAAGGTGGACGAGCCGGTGCCGGTGCCGACGAAGTTGACGGCGTACCCCTTGGACGTCGCGTCGGTGGTCGGGCTTGTGAACGTGTTGCCGGTAATGGTCGCGTTCGAAACCGTGCCATTGTTCGCCTGGACGTCGACGCCGCCGTAGTAGGCGTTGTTCAACGTGCTGCCGGTCACGGTCAAGGTGCCGGCGATGTTGCTGCCGGTGCCGATCGACGGGGGACTTGCGATGAAGCCGTTGAAGGCGATGTTGGACTCAAAGTCCGAGTTGCCGGAATTGTTGACCGTACCGTTGACGAAGGAGAAGTTCGTGACGCCACGCCCGTCGATGCCGCTGTCGGCCGTCGATTGGATGCTCATCGAGGTCAGCGAGACGTTCTGGGTGCTGTTGAGCGAGATGCCGTAGCTGGTGGTGTGCTGGATCAGGCCGCCGGTGCCGTTGTTTGTCCCGTCCCCCGGGATCGTCAGGCCTCCGCTCGAGCCGGTGGTGTTGAGGACGATGCCACTGGCCGGCCCGCTGGCTGCCGTCCCGGCCGAGATGCTCTTGAACGTCACGCCGTTGGCGCTGATGGCCATCCTGGTGATCGACAGCGCGGTGCCGGTCGTCGTCGTCAGGGCGTTGGTATTGGTGCCGACCGGATTGACGCTGAGCGTGCCCTGGAGGGAGGAGTTGCTGGCGATGAAGGCGTTGCTGGCGCCGGTGCTGAGGTTGAGGGTGCCGGTGAAGCCGATCGTGGTGTTGTCGTTGCTGAGGTTGATGCCGCTGCCGCCGCTCACGGTGATGTTGCCGGAGAAGGTGACGGTTCCGGAGGAGTGGCCGGTGACGTCGACGGCCCCGCCGGCCGCGCTGTTGATCGTGCCGGCGTAGGCGACGGTGGCGGTGCTGCTGCCGACGGAGAAGTCGATCCCGGCCGCGCTTTGGATGGAACTGGTGCTGCCGGCGGAGACGGTGCCGCTGACGCTGGTGAGCGAGACGCCGGTGGACGGGCTGCTGTTGACCGTGATCGACGCGAGCTGGAGGTCCGCCGCGACCGTGTTGAGGACGAGGGCCGGGCCGCCGCTGGTCGTGATGGTGGCGACGCCCGCGGCGACGCCGAGGTTAAAGGTGCCGGTGCTGGTGGCCTGCAGGCCGGTGCCGTTGTCGGTGAAGATGTCGAGGTCGGTGAAGCGCAGGTCGCCCAGGACGTTCGTCAGGACCATGCCGTTCGTGCCCACGCCGTTGCCGGCACCCGAGGCGCCGATGACGGTGGTGCCGCCGGAGACCTGCTGGATGCCAGCGGTCCCGGTGTTGGCGTCGAACGTGACCGGACCGCTGACGACGATGCCGGCGCCGGCGCTGGTGCCTGTGACGACGTTGTCGTCGAAGGCGGTGATGGTGGTGGTACCGGCAGTGCGCGTGACGTCGATGGCGGTGCCGGTGGCGGTGACGGAGTTGTCGTGGATGGACAGGCTGGCGCCGCCGGAGCCGCCGGCGTTGACGTCGATGCCTTCCTGGCCGGCGCCAGTGATGGTGTTGGTGTCGATCGTCACCCCGAAGGCGTTGCTGCCGCTCGCGGTAACGTCGATCGCGTTGACGCTGCCGGATAGGGAGAGGCCGCGGATCTCGACGTTGGTGAGGCTGGCCGCGCTGGCGTCGACGGTGACGCCGTTGCCGGCGGGGTTGCCGACGACCGGTTTCGTGCCGGCCGAGATGAGCGTGGTGCTGCCGACGACGAGCGGGACGCCCTGGCCCCAGAGCTTCTGGCCGTTCTTGAGGGTGATGCCGGCATTCTGGCCGGTGTTGGTGCCGTCGCCGGTGAGGACGTAGATGATGTCGTTGGCGGCGGAGGCGGTCTGCGCCTCGGCCAGGGTGTTGAACGGCAGGACGGAGGTTCCGGTGTCGCCAGGGCTGCTCGCGGTGTTCTGGACGTACCAGACCATGTTGGTGACGCTGACGTTGATGGTGCCGGTGACGGTGTTGGTGCCGTCGGAGAGGGTGTAGGAGCAGCTGTCGGCGCCCGCCGGGGCGGTGGTGTCGGTCTTGCCGGGGCTCGGCAGGTAGACCAGACCGCCGCTGGTGTGGTCGGCGGCGTTGAGCGTCAGGGTGCCGCCCTTGGAGCAGGAGCCGACGGCGGTGATCTGGAGGGTGCTGAAGGCCGGATTGAGCGTGTCGGGGTCGGTGTCGTTGGCCTTCGGACTGGTGCCGCTGGTCGTGAATGCCACGGCGGTCGCCGGGCTGGTGGGCGAACTGATCCGCAGTTGGGTGTTGCCGAAGGCGCTATAGCTGTCGGTGCCGGCGACCGGGGGCTCGTTGACGTCGTTGAGGTTGATGATGACGGTGGTCGTGTCCGAGAGGGTCGGCGTGCCGTTGTCGGTGACGGTGACGGTCAGGCTGAAGGATTGGATCGCTTCGTAGTTGAGGGCACTGCTGGTCTGGACGGTGATCTGGCCGGAGGAGGCGTTGATGGCGAAGGCGTTGTTGGTGTTGCCGGCGGTGATGGCGAAGGTGTGGGTTTGGGCCGCCTCGGGGTCGGTGAAGGTGATCGGCGTGCCGACGTTGGTGGCGTTGGCGGTGTTCTCGTCGATGGCGAAGGTGTAGGGCTCGCCGGTGACGACCGGGGCGTCGTTGACCGGGTGGACCTTGATCGTCCGCGTCGGCTGGTTGCTCTGGTGGTTGGCGGCCTGCCCGTCGTCGACCGTGAAGGTCACCACGCGGTCCGTCCCGGTCGGGTCGTCGCTGGTGTTCTGGTAGGTCACCGCGCGCAGGGCGTCGCGGTACTGGGCCAGGGTGGCGCTGCCGGTGAGGGTGAGCGTGTTCCCGACGAAGCTGCCGGAAATGTTCGCGGTGTTGGTGAAGCCGAGCACGTCGGCGCCGCTTTGGAAGCCGCTGGTGATGGCGACGGTGGCGCTGGCGAGGTTGGCGTTGTCGACGTCGGCCACGTCGATGGCGGCGGTGAGCTGGATCGGTGAGCCGTTCTCGGTGAAGTCGAGGTTGGTGGCCTCGAGGTTGCTCAGGACCGGGGCGTCGTTGACGGCGGTGACGGTGATGGTGAAGGTCACCGGCGCGCTCGTGTTCGAATTTGGCGGCGTGTTGCTGCCGTTGTCGGACAGCGTGACGGTGACCACGGCCGAGCCGTTGGCGTTGGCGGCGGGGGTGAAGGTGAGGACTCCGGTGCTGGAAATGGCGGGTTGGGTCGAGAAGAGCGCGTTGTTGTCGTTGGTGACGTTAAAGGTCAGCGTCTGACCGGACTCGTTGGGACCGGGGCTGATGGCGGTCGCCCAGGCGGCGTTGTAGGCGGTGTCCTCGCTGCCGGTGACGTTGCCGCCGGAGGTGAAGGACGGCGGGTCGTTGACGGCCGTGACGGTGATGGTGAAGGTCTTGGTGGCGCTGGTGTTGTCGTTGGGCGCGGTGTTGTTGCCGTTGTCCGTCAGGAAGACGCTGACGAGGGCGCTGCCGTTGGCGTTGGCGGCCGGGGTGTAGGTCAGGTCCCCGGTGGTCGGACTGATGTCGGGCTGTGTCGAGAAGAGCGCGTTGTTGTCGTTGGCGACGTGGAAGGTCAGCGTCTGGCCGCCCTCGTCGGGCGGGCCGGCGCTCATGCCGGTGGCGAAGCCGGCGACCGTCTGGTTTCCGGCGTCCTCGGCCACGGTCTGGTTGCCGCCGATGTTGAAGGACGGTTCGTCGTTGACGGGCTTGACGGTCAGGACGAAGGTGTCGGTGGCGGTCAGGCCGCCGGAGTCGGTCACCGTCACGGTGACGGTGGCGCTGCCGTTCTGGTTGGGCGCCGGCGTGATCGTCAGCGTGCGGGCGGCGCCGCTGCCGCCGAAGGCGTAGGCGGTGCCGGGCGGGAGCAGGGTCGGGTTGTCGGAGCTGGCGGACAGCACGAGGGCGTTCGGCCCCTCGTCGGGGTCGCCGACGGTGACGGCGATGGCGCCGGTGGCGGTGTCCTCGTCGATCACCTGGTCGCCCACGTCGGCGATGGTCGGTGGCCGGTTGGTGGCGATAGTGAAGATGACCGGCGCGCTGGTGTCGGCGCCGCCGTTGGCGGTGAGGCCGTCGTCCTTGAGCACCACGGTGATCTGGGAGCTGCCGTCGGCGCCGCTGACCGCGGTGAAGGAGAGGACGCCGGTCGGGGAGATGGTCGGCTGCCCGGTCGACTCGAAGAGGGTCGGATTCGTGTTGCCGGTGATCTCGAAGTGGACGGTCTGGGTCGCCTGCTCGTCGGGCGGGCCGGCCAGGATGTTGGTCGCCCACTGGGCGCTGTAGTCGGTGGTGCCGGGCGGGATGGCGACGTCGCCGCCCGAGGTGAAGCTCGGGGCGTCGTTGACGGCGGTGACGTCGAGGGTGACGGTCTCGGTGTCGGTCAGCGGGCCGCCGCTGCCGGTGTGGCCGAGGTCGTCGGCGGTGACGGTCATGGTGACGTCGGCGACGGCATCGGGGGCGGTGGTGAAGGTGACCTCGCCGGTGGCGACGTAGTTGTTGATGCTGCCGAGGGTGGCGGTGATGGTTAGGGTGTTGGTGCCCTTACCGCCGATGAAGATGCTCGACGGGGAGCCGGCGTCGAAGGTGCCCTGCCCGCTCGGGACGGCAAGGGTAAGCGTGACGTTGTCGAGGGCGCCGACGTCCACGTCGGCGATCGCGATGCCGGTGATGGACCTGGGCACGTCCTCGAACACGGGGATGGCGGACGACGGGACGGTCAGCACCGGCGCGTCGTCGACGGCGCTGACGGTGATGGTAAAGGTCTGGTCGGCGCTGGTGTCCTGGCCGCCGTTGGCGGTGCCGCCGTTGTCGGAGAGGGAGACGGTGACGGTGGCGTTGCCGCTCGCGTCGGGCGCCGGGGTGTAGGTGAGGTCGCCGGTCGCCTCGTCGATGTCGGGCTGGGTCGAGAAGAGGGCGTTGTTGTCGTTGGACACGTGGAAGGTCAGCGTTTGGCCGCCCTCGTCGGACGGGCCGGCGCTGATGCCGGTGGCGAAGCCGGCGGCGGTCGTCGGGCCGTTGTCCTCGGGCACCGTCTGGTCGCCGCCGAGGGCGAAGGAGGGGGCATCGTTGACGGCGGTGACGGTGATGGTCAGGGTCTGGGGGGCGCTGGTGTCGGTGCCGCCGCCGTTGTCGGACAGCGTGACGTCGAACGTGGCGGTGCCGTTGGTATCCGGCGCGGGGGTGAAGGTCAGGGTGCCGTCCGGGGCGATGCTCGGGGCGACGTCGAAGGCGATGGTGCCGGTGGTGTTGCCGGGGGCGAGGTGGAAGGTCAGCGTTTGCCCGGATTCGTCGGGTCCCCCCGTGCTGATGCTCGTGGCCCAGACGCTGCTGGCCGGGCCGCTGTCCTCCAGCACCGTGACGCCGCCGGCCGAGGCAAACGACGGGGGATCGTTGACCGCGGCGACGGAGATGTCGACGGTGTCGGTGTCGGCGAGCGGACCGCCGGCGCCGGTGTGGCCGAGGTCGTCGGTGGTGACGGTCAAGGTGTCGGGGCCGTTGTAGTTCAAGTCCGGGCTGTAGGTCAGGACGCCGAGGGCGGCGTTGACCGCGCTCACGGTGCCCGTGAAGTTCAGCGTGGCGTCGCGGACGCCGTTGTTGTCGGGGCCGGTGGGGTCGAAGGTCAAGCCGTTGTCGGTGTTGAGGGTCAGCACGCCGTGGGTGACGGTGAGGGTGACCTGGACGTCCTGGGGATCGGCGTCGACGTCGGCGACCGAGATCCGGTTGCCGTTCTGGGACGAGAAGAGGAGGTCGGTGTCTTCGGGGGTGGTCTGGGTGGCGCCGGGCACGGTGTTGACCGGGGCGTCGTCGACGCCGCTGATGGTGATCGTGAACGTCAGGGGGTCGGGGCCGCTGGTGTCCTGGCCGCCGTTGGCGGTGCCGCCGTTATCCTGGACGCGGACGGAGATCGTGGCGACGCCGGTGGCGTCGGGGGCCGGGGTGTAGGTCAGGGTGCCGGCGTCGGAGATGTCGGGTTGGACGCTGAACAGGGCGTCCTGCTGGGTGCTGACCTTGTAGTCGAGGACGGTCTGACCGCTCTCGTCGGGCGGGCCGGGATCGAAGTCGAAGGCGAAGTTGGCGACGGTCTGGGGACCGGCGTCCTCGGCGACGGTCTGGTTGCCGGCGATCTGGAAGGTCGGGCGGTCGTTGACCGCGTTCACGGTGATCGTGAAGGTCTGGCTGCCGCTCGTGTCGTCGCCGCCGTTGGCGGTGCCGCCGTCGTCGGTCAGGTAGACGGTGGCCTGGGCCGAGCCGTTGGCATTAGTGGCCGGGGTGAACGACAGGGCGCCGCTTGGAGAGACCGCCGGTTGGCTGGAAAAGAGGGCGTTGTTGTCGTTGCCGACGTGGAAGGTGAGGGCCTGGCTCCCCTCGAAGGGCCCGGCGCTGACGCCGGTGGCCCACGGTTGGTTGTAGGCGCCGCTGTCCTCGTCGACGGTGACGTCGCCGCCGCTGGTGAACTCGGGCTCGTCGTTGATACCGGTGACCGTGATGGACACGACGGCAAGGGCCGAATCGGCGAGCCCGTCGTTGGCCTTGTACTTGAAGGAGTCGGGGCCGAAGTAGTCGGCGGCGGGAGTGTAGGTGACGCTGGCCGTGCAACTGTTCGGCGTGGCGCCGGTGCAACTCGTCCCGGTGATGCCGCTCAGGGAGCCGTGCGTCGGCGGCTGGCCGATGGCGAATGTCAGGGCCTCGCCGTCGGCGTCCGTGGCGGAGAGGGTGATCGCGACCGACCCGTCTTCGAGGACGGTGGCGCTCTTGGGAGCGGCCACGGGCGGGTTGTTGCGTTTGGGGACGACGAGCGGGGTCTGGCCGGGTCCGCAGGGGGGCAGGGAGAGGGCGCCGGTGGCGGTGGTAACGCACAGGGTCGTGTCGTCGTCGCCGGGGAGGCGGACGAATTGCGATGACGAGGCGCCGGGGCAGCGGGCGGTGATCGGCGAATCGGCGTTGCCGGCGTAGTAGAGGACGCCGGTGCTCGGCTTGAGGCAGACCCAGACCGGGTGGCGGTTGTCGTTGAGCTGGACGAGGGTTTCGAGCCGGGTGCAGGGAATGGGGGAGCGCAGGGAGTAGTCGCTCCGGCTGGCGCAGGCGTAGATGGGATCGGCCGCAGCGGCGTGGTCGGGGACCACGACCGACGCAACGGCGAGACCGAGACCGACGACGACCGCCGCAAGGAGCACCTGGGCGACGAGGCGAACAGAACGAGGGGATGTGGACGTCATCGGGGTCGGCTCCTTGCCGTTATTGGGTTGGGGCGAATAACGGGCGCGGTCGCCCGGCACCGGCAACTCGTCCGCGCCGGTCACGGTCGGGGCGACCACAGCACGCGGGGAAAGGCATCGACGGGGATTGATTCAAAATGGCACGTTGCGGCAAGTCTACATTGATCTGGACAAATCGTATAGCACGGCCACGGATCCATGGTACTCGGTCGGGGCATGCCGACCCAGCGGTTGCGTGGCCCAATGGTGGTGTTCGGTTCCTCCTCTTTCCCGTACCAAGGGGGGACCCGGTAGGATGAGCACGACGGGTGCAGGCGGCCAGACCGCACCGCCACGGATGAGAAGGGGATGCGTGCCTCATGACGGGAACTCCCTGGCGGCTTCGTGGCGGGATCGGAGTCAATCGTCGCCGCTCGGCCGGATGCATTCCATCACGCGCCCACCAAGGAGAGGCGGGGACCGTCACGCAGGGATTGGTATTCATACGGTGACACGAAGTCGGGTGAACTGTACATCAAGGCGAATCGATTGGAAAGGGGACCGGTATTTACGATTTCGCCTCTTCGCCGAGCGACGCCAATTTTTGCGCGATTCTCGTCACCGAAAACTCTTCTGATGATTGGGTATTTCTTCAGATGTCTCGGTTTATCTCTTGTCTGTCCACAGGATGTAGCAGATACTACGCGAGTCGGATGGTGGCGAGATCGGCGGCGATCACTGCCGAGAAGAGGCGGTCCACCGGGCATCCGGGCGCGAGACCGGCGAGATCGGGCGCACGGAGCGCGTCATCGGCGCGAGGCGCGCCGGCGCCGTTGTGCGCCAGGATCGAAGTGGGCCAACCCGAGAGGTGGCGGGACCGGCCGCTGGACGCGGCGGATCCTCGGTCCGGGAGATTTCCGAAGGTCCACCTGGGCGGAGAAGGTTCGTCTTCGGCGGGACCGGGGCCCACCGGCGACTCTGTGTCCGACTGCGAGGCCAAGGGGATGGACGGCTGCCTGTCGGGCACAAAAGGCGGCGTCAGGAAGTCGTCAGGCGATGAACCGGACCCCATCTGCAATCTCCTTCAACCCTCCCCGGCGCCTTCACAGCGCATTCACAACTCCCTCCTACGATGGACTCCATAGGAACGGATGGCGTTCCAAGCAGGTAGGAGGTAACGATGAGACGTTGGTTTTTCGTGGCGCTCCTGGCGTTGCTCGTGGTGGGTGGGATCGCGACAGCGGCCTACTTCACCGGCGACGGCTGGGGCCACCACCAGGCCGAAGTGACGCGGATGGTCGGGACGAACGGCAACGACACGATCGTCATCCGCGACGAGCGGCCGTTCTTCTTCCCGTTCGGGTTCCTCTTTTTCCCGCTCGCCTTTTTCCTCTTCTTCGGGCTGATGCGCGCCGTCTTCTGGCGGGGCCGATGGGGCGGCGGCGGACCGTGGAATGGCGATCCGCGGCGCCGGTTCGACGAGTGGCACCGGCAGGCGCACCAATCGACGGGTACGGGCGAGCAGAACTCGGAGTAATCTTGGTCGCCGGGCGGGGTGCACCCCGCCCGGCGAACCGGCCCACGCGGACCAAATCCGATGAAGACGATCCTGGTCGTCGAAGACGAAACGGCAATTGCCCGCCTGATCCGGGACTATCTGGAGCAGACCGGTTTCGCCGTTGTATTGGCGTCCGATGGCAACGCGGCGATCCAACTGGCGCAGGCGGTCAAACCGGCGCTGGTCGTCCTCGACCTCGGGTTGCCGGGGCGGGACGGCTTCGACGTCACGCGCGAGCTGCGCCGGACATCCGAGGTACCGATCGTCGTCGTCACGGCGCGGGGTGAAGAGACCGACCGCGTCGTCGGTCTGGAACTGGGCGCCGACGATTACGTCGTCAAACCGTTCAGTCCGCGCGAACTGGTCGCGCGAGTGCGCGCGGTGCTTCGCCGGACCGAGAACCGGCAGCGCCCAGCGGAGGTGATCCGTGCCGGTGGCGTCGAGATCGATACGACCCGGATGCGCGTCACCGTTGAGGGACAGCCGGTCGAATTGACCGCGACCGAGTTTCAGTTGCTGGCGACGCTCGCCCGCGAACCGGGTCGGGTGTTTACCCGCGGCCAACTCCTCGACGCGGTTCACGGCGTCGCCTTCGAATCGTACGAGCGGGCGATCGACGCCCACGTCAAGAACATCCGCCGCAAGCTCGAACCGCACCCCGGCGCGCCCCGGTATCTGCAAACAGTCCACGGCGTCGGCTACCGCTTCGCGGACACGGGGACCTGAGACCGATGCCGCACGGACCGTGGCGCGGCGCGACGGGTCCCCGTCCGCCGTGGTGGCCGGAGGGCGAAAGCTGGCCGCCCCCGCCCGAGGCCTGGCGGGGCGCACGCGGGCGGTTCTTGCGCCGGATCGGCTGCCTGCTCGGCGGGATATTCCTCCTCGTCCTCGCCACCGGTGCGATCGCCTTCAAACTGTTCGGCGGCGGGTTCGACAACTCGTCCGGACCACCGTGGCCGGTGCGGGTGCTGTTCGGACTGGCCCTCCTTCTGATCGTGGCGACGATCGTCCGGCGCGTCATTCGCCGCACCGCGGCACCGATCGGCGACGTGATGGAAGCGGCCGACCGCGTCGCGGCCGGTGACTACTCGGTCCGGGTCGATGTGCGTGGCTCCGGCGAGGTGCGGCGCCTGGCCGAGTCGTTCAATGAGATGGCGACCCGCCTCCAGGCGCACGAGGAACAGCGGCGCCACCTCCTCGCCGACGTCGCGCACGAACTTCGCACACCCCTCGCGATCGTCCGGGGCAACCTCGAAGCGATGCTGGATGGTGTCTACCCACGCGACGACGAGCACCTCCTTCCCCTCCTCGACGAGACCGCCCACATGACCCGGCTGCTCGAAGACCTGCGGACCCTTTCGCTGGCCGAGGCAGGCACCCTTCGTCTCCACCGGGAACCGACCGATCTCGGCGCGCTCATCGCCGACGTCGTCGCCGCCTTCGCCGCGCGGGCAGCCGCCGGCGGCGTCGAGCTGACGGTCACCGCGCCGGTGCTGCCCGACATCGAGGTCGACCCGGTGCGGATCCGCGAGGTTCTGGAGAACCTGATCGCCAACGCGCTGCGCTACACACCGGCGAAGGGTTCGATTCGGATCGATGCCGCGCCGTCGCCCGACGGTGACGGCGTCACCGTCACCGTCGCCGATAACGGCACCGGGATCGCCTCGGCGGATCTCCCACACGTCTTCACGCGATTCGCCAAGTCGACCGATTCCGGCGGCAGTGGTCTCGGTCTCGCCATCGCCAAACGCCTGGTCGAAGCCCACGGCGGCGAGATCGGTGCCGAGAGCAGATCCGGTCGCGGGACGACGATCCGCATCACCCTTCCGCGGGCGTGACCCGCTCCATCGAGGCTTCCGCGCCGTCGGTGGCGCCACGCGCGGGGAAGCGGACGTCGCGTTGGAGGCGGGTCGCGGTCACGGGATCGCTCTGGGCGGCGGCTCGATCCGCTTCGCTCTCAAGCCAATCGTCGACTTCGCCCGGCGGCGCGATCCAGGGGGGCAACGCCTCGCCGAGAAAATGCGCCAGGGCATGAACGTGGGGTTCGTAGAGCCGACGGAGACCGGAAAGCGTCCGGTCGGCCTCGTCCCCTTCGGAAAGGCGCAGTCCACCCGCGCCGAGGGCGGCGCGCAGTCGGGCGAGATCGGTGGGCGCCAGCCGGTCGGTCGGCAGCGGCCTCGGCTCAACGGCGATCGCCTGGGTCAAATCGACCGCGGTGTGCCGGGCCATCGCGAAAGTGAGACGGGCCTGGTGGGTCGGCACGTCCTGGATACCGGTCAGCGTGAGGGCGCAGGCATCGAGCACCGTCGTCAACGCCGCCACCCACGACTGCCGCTCGTGCTGCGAGCGGTAGTAGGCGAGGATGGGGTAGGAGAGCGTGTTCTCCAGCAATTGCGCGGACCAGCGTTCCCACTCGCCGAGGAATGCCTCGTACTGGACGGGACGGCTGGCGGCGGCGAGGCGGCGGAGCAACTCCGCGGCGCTCGGCGGCGAACCGGCCCGCGCGTCGAGCAGCGCGATGCTCGACTCCCGCGCGGAAAAGGCCTGGTAGAAAACCGGTGTGTAGCCGATGACGAGGGCGAGAAAGGCGAATCCGGTACCGGCCTCGACGACGGTCAGGACGCGACCGAGGGCGGTCACCGGTGCCAGATCACCCAAACCGAGGGTGAAAAAGGTGGTCCCGCTGAAATAGAGCACCCGCCCGAACCCGCCGCCGGTGTCGCCGGCGACCTGGGACTGCGCCGCCCAGTGGAGTCCGGCAAACCCGACGACGAGCGAGATCGCCCAGGTCGCGAAGAGGGTCAACAACGCGAAGGGCCCAAACGACCCGAGAAAGGTCGCACGAAACACGGCGCCGGGACGCTCGCGTCCGGCGAGCACCCCGGCGACCCGCGACCAGATTTCCCAGAGTCCGCGCACGACCGACCGTGAAAACCGCAACCGGTGATCGACCCGGCGCGGCAGGACGACGGATTCGAAGGCGTCCGCCAGCACGACTGCGATCAAAAGGAGACTGCCGATGCCGACCACGACGTGCAATGCTGCATCCCCTCTCGCATCCGGCTCAAGCCGCTCATCTTCACGCGGCCACGCTGGCGAGCGACGCGCGGAGAACGGTGCCAAGGCGCCACCAGTGATCCGGTCGCGACGCCAACTCCTCCGCCGAGAGTTCGGCAAGACGCCGGCCGCCCGATTCGGGACAGATCCAGAGTGCCGGAATCCAGAATCCCTGTCCCGCCGCGATCGCGCCCGGATCGACGTCGCGGGCGAGGAGTCCGGGGACGCCGGTTGCCACCCATGAAGTAAGCAGTGTGCCGTCGCGCGCGAGCGCCAGCGCCTCCTGCCAGTCGATCCGCCGCCCGTCGCCCGTGAGGTCGTGGGCGAGCGCCAACAGCGCTCGCGCCCGGTCGAGGTCGCCCACCGCACCGGCGAATCGTCGTGTCTGAACAGGGTCCCAACGATTGCCGAGCGCCGGCATGAGCAAGCCGCCGTCGGTCGCCGCGACGAGCTCGCCGCGGTCGATGCGCCGCGACCAGAAAACGGCTTTGGCGATCGCGTTCTCCTCCAGGGTATGCGCATCCTCGGGCGCGTCGTCCCCGTCAGGTGGGAGCGGTTCGACCGTCGCCAGATCGCCCACCAGTCGCGCGAACTGCTCAACCTTTGCCGGGTTACGCGTGGCGACGATCAATCGCATGATCGGCTCCCCAAAATCGGCCAACCGGATCGACTCTTGACGTCGGCAAAACACTCCGTCATTCCGAGCTTGCCGAGGAATCTCTGCGCAAGAGGCAACATGCCCATGAGACGGCGCCTCCGCTGCGCTCCGGGAGATTCCTCGACGGGCTCGGAATGACGGTGTTGCTGCGGGGATGGCGACGGTCGCACTTGTGAATAACCCGGTCCCGCCAGTTTATTGCACCGTAAACACAGCGAACTGCCCGAGTTCAGAAAACGTCCGGCCGTCCTTCGTCGGCACGTAGTCCAGCGCGGCGTAGGAGCCGGGTTCGAGGTTGAACCCCGTCCAGATGGTGCGGCCACCCGAGAGCAGACCGATCCCGCCGACGACCACCGACTCGGTCGTATCGACGCTGTCCGGCGCCACACCGGTCGTCAGGAGCGTCAATAACTGCTCGTAGGTGACCGCCGCCGGCAATTTGATCAGGGCGAACGAGTGCGTCAGGGTGTCGGTGTTGGCCACGTTCCAGACCTGGTAACCGGGCGGTATCTGGGCCGGCATCTCCATCTTGGTCGGACCCATCGTCACCTGGACCGTGGCGGTCATGGTCGGCGGCGTCGACGGTCCGTCGGATTGGCTGACGACGAGGTCGGCACTTTTGCCGTTCGGCTGGCCGATCTCCAGGACCGTCCACGTGCCGGGCGTCAGCTCGACCAGCGTCTGGCCCTTCGACTTGGCCGGCGCCGAAGGTCCACCGGCAAAGACGACCTGCTCGAACCAATCGGGGATCGTGCTGTCGCCGCTGTCGGTGGTGAACGACTTCTGGAATTCGTCAACTTTCTTGCCGTTGGGCAGCAACACGAGGTCGGCGACCACGTCGTTGTCGGTCGTGTTGTCCAGCGTCACGATGTACCAACCGGCAGCGACCGTCTCCTGGACGTGGTAGCCGTCGGCGTCGAAAGTGATGTTCAACTCGCCGGGACCGGGAGTCGCCTGATCCTGTGCCGCCGCGATCGACGCACCGCTGCTCAGAACGAGGAGCGCGGCAAGCAGGATCGCGGAAATGGACGCGCCCAAGGAGCCGACTCGTCGCAAGACCGCACTCCGTCGTCAAAGCCGCGCCGGGTCTCGCCCGGCGCCCGGTTCGCAACACCTGTGACACGATACATCGAAGGCGGGGGCACGGCATGCCGTGCTCCTACCACTGCCCGCGCGCGAACGGATCGCTGCCAAAGCGGGGCATGGGTCGTTTCGTTGTGCGGCCACTGGCGCGGTGCTAAACGTCCTTGTTCAGCGTGGTCAGGAACTCGCTGTTGCTCTGGGTCTTGGCGAGCCGGCCGAGCAGCAGCTCGGTTCCCTCGGTTCCGCCGAGCATCGAGACCATGCGGCGCATCGTCCAGACCTGGCGCAACGTGTACTCGTCGAGCAGCAACTCTTCGCGGCGGGTACCGGAGCGCTGGATGTCGATCGCCGGGTAGATGCGGCGCTCGGCCAGTTTGCGATCGAGGTGGAGTTCCATGTTGCCGGTGCCCTTGAACTCCTCGTAGATGACGTCGTCCATGCGGCTGCCGGTATCGACCAGACAGGTGGCGACGATCGTCAGACTGCCGCCGCCTTCGATGTTGCGCGCGGCACCGAAGAAGCGCTTCGGCGGGTAGAGGGCGACCGGATCGATACCGCCGGAGAGCGTGCGCCCGCTCGGTGGCACCGCCAGGTTGTAGGCGCGGGCCAACCGGGTGATCGAGTCGAGCAGGATCGTGACGTCGCGACCGCCCTCGACCAGGCGCTTCGCGCGTTCGAGTGCCATCTCGGCGACCTTGGTGTGGTCTTCGACCGGCTCATCGAAAGTCGAAGAGATCACCTCACCCTCGACCGACCGCCGCATGTCGGTCACCTCTTCCGGTCGCTCGCCGATGAGGCAGACCATCAGGTGCATGTCGGGGCAGTTGGTGGTGATGCCGTTGGCGATCGCCTTGAGGAGCAGGGTCTTGCCCGCCTTCGGCGGCGAGACGATCAGTCCGCGCTGCCCCCGCCCGATCGGCGCCACGAGGTTTAGCACGCGGGTCGAGAGGATGTTCGGCAGCGTCTCGAGGTTGATCAGTTCGAGGGGGAAGATCGGGGTCAGCGAATCGAAACCGGGGCGCCGCCGCGCCGTTTCGGGATCGACGCCGTTGACGGCCTCGACACGAAGCAGGCTGAAGAACTTTTCGTTGTCCTTCGGCGGCCGCACCTGCCCGGAGACGCGGTCGCCGGTGCGAAGACCGAAGCGGCGGATCTGCGATTGCGAGACGTAGATGTCGTCCGGTCCGGGCAGTAACCGCGCCCCGCGCAGGAACCCGAACCCGTCCTCGATGATCTCGAGCACACCGTCGCCGAAGATGTTGCCTTCCATCTCGGTCCGGGCCTGCAGCAACTTGCTGATCAGGTCCGGCCGCTTCATCCGGGTGTAACCCTGCAACTCGAAGGTGCGCGCCAGTTCGAACAGACCGTCCATCGGCATCGTTTCGAGTTCGGAGACGTTCAGATGCGGGATGTTGCCGTTGCGCTGCGGTTGCGCCACGGCCTGGCCGCCCGTCGCGGGGCGATTGTGCCCCTTCGGACCGAACTGACCGCCCTGTTGGCCGCGCTCGCGGCCGTTGCCGGCCGCGATGCCGTCGCGATCGCGCTCGGCTCGCTCGGGACGGGGCCGATCCCCCCGGTGCTCGCGGTCGCGATCCCGCGGCGGGCGTTCGCGCCGCGGCCGGTCGCCGCCCGGACGGCCATCGGAACGACCGCCGGGGCCAAGCTCGACCCCATTCGCGGAAGCGGGAGGCACGATTACGGTCGCCCCATCCGGCTCCTCGTGATCGATGGTGCCGAAAGCAGCAGCCTCGGGCGCCGCGGGCGCGGTGTCGCGGTCAAGCACGGCCGCGGGCGCGGTGTCGCGGTCAAGCACGGCCGCCGGCGCAGCGGCGGAGTCGAGTGGTTCGGCCGCCCCGACCGGCGCCTCGGCCGGCGGAGCCGGTTTCTTTCTGGTACGCGTTGTCCGCGTCTTTGGCGCCGGTTTGGCCGTCTCGTCGACGGTTGCGACGACTTCTTGTTCGTCAGACAAGGGAATCCCTCCAGGTAACGAAAACGTGATGGGTAACGCGGCTGTGCCGGTGGCCCAGGTGCGACTCGGCTGTGTTGTGGCGGGCGAGCGTCTGGTTCAACATGCCGTCAATGGTCAGGGGGAGCGGTTGGATCGGACCGCACGGTTGCAGGCAGCAGTTCGCGTCATGCCAAGCGACGCGGCCGCACAGTGGGCGCACAGTAAATCAGGCGTGGCAACGGACCCGGCGACCGATCGTCTCCCAAATGCGGAAAGGTGTACGGCGGTAGGCAGGGGTCACGATTGCCTACCGAGGCGTGCTGCTATCCTAGCACTTCGTTGTTCACTCGTCAATCGGTCCTTTTGGTTGAAATCGTTGCGGCGTCCTTTCGTCTCCTTCCTTGCGCCCGATGCAAGTTCGCTAGTCAAACGGGAAGGCGGCGTATTGGCGCAACTTGCGCAATTGGTGCGTTGATTCGATCGTGCGCACCGTGCCCGATTTCGAGCGCATGACGAGGGATTGCGTGGTCGCCCCCTCGGAGAAGTAGTGAACGCCCCGCAGCAACTCGCCGTCGGTGATCCCGGTCGCGGCGAAGAAGACGTTCTCGCCCGCCACGAGATCGTCGCAGGCAAGTTTTCGGGACGTGTCGATCGCGCGCTCCCTGGCGAGCCGCCGTTCGTCGTCGTTGCGCGGCCAGAGCCGGCATTGGATGTCGCCGCCGATGCACTTGATGGCGCAGGCGGCGACGACGGCTTCGGGCGCGCCGCCGATGCCGAACAGGGCGTCGACCCCGGTCCCCGGCGTCGACGCCATCACCGCCCCGGCGACGTCGCCGTCGGTGATCATCTTGATCCGGGCGCCGGTCTGCCGAATCTCGGCGATCAGGTCCTGGTGACGGGGCCGATCGAGGATCACCACGGTCAAATCGCCGAGCTCGACGCCCTTGGCCTTCGCGATCCGCTTCACGTTCTCGGTCGGGCTGAGATCGAGGTCGATCACCCCGGTCGCGGCCGGACCAACCGCGATCTTTTCCATGTAGGCGATGTCCGGCGAGGCGAACATCGATCCCCGGTCCGCGAGTGCCACGACCGAGATGGCATTTGGCATGCCAAGCGAGAGCAACCGTGTGCCGTCGATCGGATCGACGGCGATGTCGACCTTCGGCTCGCTGGCGTGCCCGACCTGCTCGCCGACGTAGAGCATCGGCGCCTCGTCTTTCGCGCCCTCACCGATGACGACGACGCCGTCCATCGCGATCGAGCCCAAGACGAGCCGCATCGCGTCGACCGCGGCCTGGTCGGCCGCCTCCTTGTCGCCGCGCCCCATCCAGCGCGCCGCCATCATGGCCGCCGCTTCCGTCACCCTCGCCAGTTCCAAGGCAAGGTTGCGATCGATCGCCGGGGGTTCGCTCGTCGCCATCTCGTCTCCTCCCTTGCTCGTGTCGCAGACCCGCGGAGCGACGTCAGCGCACCGACGGTACCGATTCCAGCCAGGCCACCGCCGCCGCCGGCAGATCGGCCGCACCGGCGACCTCCACCGTGCAGGCGGGTAACGATTGGATGAACGACGCGCCGTACCGCTTCGAGATCACCCGGCGGTCCAGCACGGCGCAGACGCCACGATCCCGGCTCGACCTGATCAGCCGGCCGAAGCCCTGTTTGAATCTCAGGACCGCCTGCGGGATGGCGTACTGGTGGAACGGTTCCTCGAAACCCTCGCCTCGCGCCGCGAAAACGGGGTCGGACGGCACCGAAAACGGGAGTTTGGCGATGACGAGCGCGCTCAGGGCCGGGCCGACGACGTCGACGCCTTCCCAAAACGTCGACGTCCCGAGCAGCATCACGTTGTCGGAGTGTTTCAGCCGCTCGATCAGTTGGCGGGCGCTGCCGTCGCTGCGCTGGGCGAGGACGACGATGCCGCGGTCCTCCAGCGGCAGCTTGATGGCGCGATAGGTCGCCTGCAGGGCCGCGTGCGACGTGAAGAGGACCAGCGTTTTCCCACCCAACGCCATCCCCAACTCGACGAGCACGTCTTGCAGATCGCGCTGGTAGCCCGGTACGTTCGGTTCCGGGATGTCGTCGACGATGTAGAGCAGCGTCGACCGTTCGTAGTCGAACGGCGAGGGGACCGCCAGTTCCCTGGCCGTCTCAAGTCCGAGCCGTTCGCGGACGTACTCGAAGCCGCCGTCGGTCGTCAGCGTGGCCGAGGTGAGGACGGCCGTTCGCAGCCGATCGAAGAGTCGATCCTGGAGAAACGGTCCGACGTGCAGCGGCGCGGCGTGGAGGCTGACGGCGTTCCGGTTGTTGTCGCGTTCGATCCAATAGACGGCCGCGTCCGTCGGGTCGATCGCGATCTCGGAGAGTTTCGCACGGAACTCGCCGCACGATCGGATCGCGTTCAGGAGTTCGACGGCGAGATCTTCGATGCCGTCCGCCTCTTCCGGCTCGTCCTCCTCCGACGGGATGCGTTCGACCGCCTCCAGGAACCAGACGAGATCGGCCTCGACGGCGATCAGTTCCCGATCGACCCGCTCCCAGGCGACCTCGACCTCTACCCACTGACTCTGGCGGCGAACCTGCGCCGTGATCCGGAGCGAGCGATCGTAACCGGAGGCGCCCTGCCCGGAGTTGTCGACGATGTCCCGCAAGCGCGCAAACAGGTCGCTCGCCGACAACTTCAGCGCCGTCGCGCGGGCGAGCAAGGATCGCGCCCGTTCGAGCGCGGAGGCCGCCCGTGGCCGTTCCGCTTCGCTCTTCGCGGCGCGCGCGAGCTCGTTGAGCGCGAGCTGAACCGTGCCGCCGAAGAGCGGTCCGTCGGCGCGGATCGAGGTGTCGAGCACGTCGTGCAGCATCGGCTCGCTCAAGCTATAACCGAACTGGTTGGTCGCTTGATCTTCGAGGTGATGGGCTTCGTCGACGATCAGGTGCTCGTAGTCGGGGAGGATGTGTCCGCCTTCCATCGTGTCGGAGAGCAAAAGGGCGTGGTTGACCACGACCAGGTGGGCGTGCTCGGCCGCGCGGCGGGCGCGGAAGAGGAAGCATTGGTTGCGCTGCTGGAAGACGCAACGTGCGGCGGCGCAGGCTTCGCCCTCGGCGGAGACGTGGCGGAACTGCGATTCCTCTTCGGCCGTCAATCGGAGTTCCGCCCGATCGCCGGTCTCCGTTTGGCCCAACCAGAGCAAGACTTTGGCCCGGAGCGACGCTTCGTCGGGTCCGCCGACGGGTTGGCGCTGCGCAGCAAACCAGCGGCGCAGGCAAAGATAGTTTTGCCGGCCCTTCAGCACCGCGGCTTCGAAGGGAGGTTGATCGCCCGTGCCGTCCAGCGCCTGCTTCAGGTCGGGAATGTCCTTGCGATAGAGTTGATCCTGGAGTGCCAGCGTGTTCGTCGAGACGACAACGGTCTCACCCCGCTCGCGCGCGTACATGGCGGCCGGCAGCAGGTAGGCAACACTCTTGCCGGTGCCGGTGCCGGCTTCGACGAGGACGTGCTGATCTTCGTTGAACGCGCGGGCCACCGCCAGCGCCATCTGCTCCTGCGGACGACGGTGTTCGTAACCCGCCACGACCTGGCTCAGCGCACCGCCGGGCTGGAGGGCAGAGGACACGGCCGCTTCGTCGACCTCGCGCTTCGAGCCCGTGCGGCGGAGCATTTCCGGTCGTTCGCGGGGGACGAGAAACGCCAGTTCGTGCGGCCCCTGGGCCGGAGCTTCTTGGATGGCAAAGAGCGGACCCGTCGGTCGTCGCCGCAACGCCTCCAGGAAGAGGTCCGCGGTCGGCATGCCCGAGCTGCGGGCGAGCGCGGCGACCCGCTCCAAGGTCAGCGAATCGATCTCGTCGATCTTCGCCAGCATCGCCCGAAACACGTCCGCTGCCACCAGGGCATCGGACAACGCCCGGTGCTCGGCGCCGGGCGCAACCCCGAGCGCCTCCGCGACGGCGGCCAGGGAGTAGTTCGGCAGGTCGGGCAAGAGGAGGGTTGCAATCTGGTGCGTGTCGTACTGCGGGCTTGCGATCGAGACACCGGCGGCGGCGAGCATGGCGACATCCATGTCGATCGAATGTCCGACGACCGGGCGCCCCGCCGTCAGCCGCCGAATCGTCGCGGCGATTTCGGTCACCGCCGGCGCGGTTCGCAGGTCCTCCGGCGCGATGCCGGTCAGGCTGGCGGCATCGAGGGACACGCGCGCGCGCGGGCGCACCAGCGATGCAAAGCGCTCGAGCTCGCGCTCGCGGGAAAAAACGACGACCGCGACTTCGATCACCTCGTGCCGGGTCGGGTCCATCCCCGTCGCTTCGACGTCGAGTGCGGCGAATTGATCATCCACGTTCAGGGCAATCTCGCTGGTGGCCAACGTTCAAAAAACACGCTTCTTCGCCCCGATCGGCGCGATTGAGCCGGTGCCGAGTTCGGCCGTGACCGCCAAACTCAACAGCACGAGCTGAGTCAGCCCACTGGCGACCGGTCCGACGTCGATGAATTCGTCTTCGCGGTGGACGTGGCCGCCGGTCGTGAGACCGATGCAGACGGCGGGAATGCCGCGGCTGATCGGGATGTTGGCGTCGGTACTCGAGGCATCGCCGGTCGGCGAGATCCCCATCGATTCGAGCGTCTCGATCGCCAACCGAACGATCCGGCTGGCCGGCGAGACGACCCCGGCCGGGCGCACCCCGAGCACCTCGACCATCGTCGTGATGTTGGCGCGCGGCGCCCGAAGGATGGCATCGACCCGCTCGGAGAGCCGGCGCAACGCCGCCTCGTCGACCGAGCGGAGGTCGAGCACGAACGAGGCCTCGGGGGCGATCGTGTTCACCGAGATGCCACCGTTGAAGGTGCCGACGTTGAGCGTCGTCTTCGGGGACGTCGGCAACGGCAGGCGGGCCAACTCACTCACGATGTCGGCCGCCGCGTGGATCGCGCTGGCGTTACCGAAGTCGCCCCAACTGTGCCCGCCCGGACCGGACACGCGCACCCGCAGACGCCGGCTGCCGACGGCGACGTGGGTCACCCGCCCCAGGTTGTGCCCTTCGACGGCGATCACCGCGCCGATCTCCGGATACCGATCCATCACCGAGCGAATCCCGCGAAGGTTGCCGAGCCCCTCCTCGCCGACGTTGCCGGTCAGCAAAATGTCGACCTCCGGCACGACATCGAGTTGGGCGAGGAGTTTCGGCAACGTCAGTACCGACGCCACGCCGAGACTGTTGTCGCCGATCCCCGGACCGGCGACCCGCCCGTTCGACCGGTTCACGTCGAGCGCCGTCCCGGACGGGAATACCGTGTCGAGGTGGGCGGCGAGCAACAAGGCGGGCGCCCGCTTCCGTCCGGGAATGCGACCGATGACGTCGCCGAGTTCGTCGACCGTCACGTCGACCAGGTGCGGCATCGCCATCTGCTCGGCGACGAACCGGCTCCGCTGATGTTCGTTGTTGGTCGGCGCCGGAATGGCGGAGATCTGGCAAGCGAGATCGATCACCTGCCGCTGAAACGACGAAACGACGTCTCGCACGGCGGCCGCGGAGCGCGCGCCCTCACCCGGCAGACTCTTGCTCTGTTGCGCCGTCATCGCGTCCTCGGTTCGCGCCGGGAAAAGACCGGGTGAAGCGTGACACGCCGGCACCGAGCAGTATAGCGGAGGAGGCGCGGGAGAATCGGACTTCGATCGTCTTGACACGCACCTGACGCGGCGATACGGTTTCCGTTGCGTGGTCGATCAATTTCGTGGTCGGGGCGCACTACGAAGGCCGGGTAGACTGTCCGATGAAATTTCGCTGCTCTGGTGACAGCGTACTGGGAGATTTAGAAGCGGTTCTGCCATTTGTCAAGATCATCGCGTTCGGATACGAGGACGGCCCGAGCAACGGCGTGGCGCAGAACGCCGACCGCGCGACCGGCTATCGCTTCGACCTCTTGGCTGTCGACGTCGACGGTGATCATTGTCATGATGCCTGGGACCGCGGGAAAGAATTGCGCATTTTTCAGCTCGCACCGCTGCCGTTCGGCAGTTTCGAGAGGATCGTTTTGGTTCTTTCGGCAGCCGAAGAACCCAACTGGCCCGTCTGGGTGCCAGGGATCAAACGTCCCGCTGACGAACTCAACCAGATTATGAGCGAGAGGATCGATCCGATCCTCGTGGAAGCGGATAGCCCGAGGCTCGTCAGCGCGACGACCGGGCTTCGGGCGGAACCGCTGGCGTGCCGCGAGGTGGCTGATCGGAACGTCAAGGTTCAGAGTGACTGGTTTTCGTACCTTGGGTTGGACCCGCAGGGGCTACCACCTAACCGCATTTTCGCCGGTACCCGTTGACACCGGGCCGGCATCGATGGCGAGGTGTCTCGATGGCCTATCACAAATTCGACGCGGTCATCGTCGGTGCCGGCGGCGCCGGGTTGATGGCGGCGATCCAACTCGCCGGCAAAGCGAACATCGCCGTCGTCAGCAAACTCTATCCGCCGCGCTCCCACACCGGTGCGGCGCAGGGCGGGGTTGCGGCGGCACTCGGCAATACCGAGGAAGACCACTGGAAGTGGCACATGTTCGACACGGTCAAGGGCGGCGACTATCTGGTCGACCAGGACGCCGCCGAAATCCTCGCCCGCGAGGCCATCGACGCCGTGCTCGAACTCGAACACATGGGGTTGCCGTTCAACCGCACGCCCGAGGGCAAAATCGATCAGCGGCGGTTCGGCGGTCACACCCGCAATTTCGGCGAGGGTCCGGTCCGGCGCGCCTGCTTCGCCGCCGACCGTACCGGCCACATGATCATCCAGACCCTCTACCAGCAGGGGATCAAACACCACGTCAACTTTTTCGACGAGCACTTTCTGCTCGACATCCTCTTCAGCGATGACGGCACCTGTTGCGGCTGCGTCACCCGCGACCTCAAGACCGGCGAGTTTCACACCCTCCATGCCAAGGCGGTCCTGATCGCCTCCGGCGGATTCGGCCGGTGCTTTAGGATCACCTCGAACGCGATGGCCGGGACGGGCGACGGCGTCGCCATCGCCTACCGACGCGGCGTGCCGTTGATGGACATGGAGTTTTACCAATTCCATCCGACCGGGCTCTACAAACTCGGTATTCTCCTCTCGGAAGCGGCGCGCGGCGAAGGCGGGATTCTCCGCAACGACACCGGCGAAGCGTTCGCGGCGCGCTACGCCCCTACCCTGAAGGACCTCGCCCCGCGCGACATGGTCTCCCGCTTCATCTACCAGGAGGTCAAGGAAGGGCGCGGTATCGGCGGCAAGGATTATGTCCACCTGGATCTCTCCCACCTGCCGCCGGAGGTGATCGACGCCAAGCTGCCGGACGTCACCGACTTCGCGCGCACCTATCTCGGGGTCGAACCGAAAACCGAGCCCGTCCCGATCCAGCCGACGGCCCACTACGCGATGGGCGGCATCCCGACCGACGTCAACGGGCGGGTCATCCGCGATCCGGAGGCGACGCCGATTCCGGGGTTCTACTCGGCCGGCGAAGCGGCCTGCGTGTCGGTCCACGGCGCCAACCGGCTGGGAACGAATTCCTTAGTCGACCTGATCGTCTTCGGCCGCCGGGCGGGTCGCCACATGCTCGATCATGTCCGCCAGGCCGATCTCGCGCCGTTGCCCACCGACCCGGAGTTCACCGCCAGGGCGGAGGTGGCGGCGGTCCTCGATCGGCAACAAGGCGAGCGAACCGCCGACATCCGGGCAGCGATGCAAGAAGTGATGATGGACAAGGTCTCGGTCGTTCGCGATGCCACCGGGCTTGCCGAGGCGGAGGCGACGATCCGGGACCTGCGCCGCGCCTACGGCAACCTCGCGATCCAGGACCGCGGGCAAACGTTCAACACCGACCTGATGGAAGCGCTCGAACTCGGATACATGCTTGATTGCGCGGAGACCATCATCGCCGGGGCGATCGCGCGGGAGGAGAGTCGCGGCGCGCACTATCGCTCCGACTTCGAGAAGCGAGACGACCAGAACTGGCTCGCCCACACGATGGTCTACAAGACCTCGGGCGGTCTCCAAATAAAAAGGAAACCGGTCGCGATCACGGAGTTCGAACCGAAGGAGAGGAAGTACTAGGGGTCGGGGTTCGGGGGTCGGGGGTCAGAAAAGCCGTCCATCCTGACCCCTGTCCTCCGACCCCCGACCCCTGCAAGGAGCAATTGCGTGGAGGTTACGCTGCGGATCAAGCGATACAACCCGGACATCGACGTCAAACCGGCGTTCAAAGAGTACGCGGTCGAGGTCGAACCGAACGATCGCGTGCTCGATGCGCTCAACAAGGTGAAGTGGTACCAGGATGGGACGCTGACCTACAGGAGATCGTGCGCGCACGGGGTTTGCGGCTCCGACGCGATGCGGATCAACGGCCGCAATCGCCTCGCCTGCAAGGTGCTCATGAACGAGCTCGGCAAGAAGACCACCATCGAGCCGCTGATCGGTTTCACCGTCGTCAAAGATCTGGTCGTCGACATGGATCAGTTCTTCGCAGGCTATCGGTCGGTGAAGCCCTACCTGATCGCCGACGATGCGCCGAGCGAGCAAGAGCGCCTGCAAAGCCCCGAAGAGCGGGAGCGTTTCGACGACACCACCAAGTGCATCCTCTGCGCCTCATGTACCTCCTCCTGCCCGATCACCTGGACCAATCCCGAGTATGTCGGACCGGCGGCGATCGTCAACGCCCACCGCTTCATCTTCGACAGTCGGGACCAGGGAGCAAGTGAGCGACTGCGCATCCTCAACTCCCGATCGGGCGTCTGGCGCTGCCGGACGATCTTCAACTGCACCGACGCTTGCCCCCGTGGCATCGAAGTCACCAAGGCGATCGAAGAGGTCAAGCGCGCCCTCCTCCTCGATCGCGTGTCGTGAAAGAAACGCAGGCCGCCCATCCCGCTCGCGCGCGTGGGCAGCGGCCCGCCCGTGCTATACTCCGCGCCGATCTGATCGGTCCACCGCAGCGGGGGCAGCACCGAGATGGATAACCCATTCTCCTGGGATTATCTGACCACGGCACCGGGCGAGAACGAGGTTTTCGGTCCGTTCGCCATCGTGTTTCTCGTCGTCTTCGGCATCGGGTTCATCCTCTCGGCGATCATCTACAGCAACGGTGGAAAAGGGATCATCCCCGACCCGGTCCTGCGCCGAATGGCCCGCCGCTGGTCCGGTTGGGCGATGACGGTCTTCGGGCTCGGTCTCTTCTTTTTCGCCATCCGCTGGCTCCAGATCAATCCGCTCAGCTTCGGGATGAGGATCTGGCTCTGGCTCTCCTGGTTGGCGCTGCTGGTGCTGGCCGGACTGATTGCCTACGACGTCAAGACGAACTACGGCGAGGCGAAACTCGCGTACGAAGAAAACCGGCGCAAGCAGCAGTATCTCCGTCCGGCGACCGCCGGTGCCGGCGCGGCCGCGAGACCGGGTGCGCCATTGGCGACGGGACCGCGGCCGGTGAAGCGCCGCAAGCGGTAGGCTCGACAGACGGGAAGACGAAGAGCGGCCCGCCCCGGTTGGGGCGGGCCGCGTTGTTGTGGCGATGGATTGGCCGTGCACCCCCAATCGATCGCGCCTCTACGGCTTGCCAACCCTCGTTGGCTCCGGCAAGGCTTCCCCACGTCACCCGAGGAGTGCTGCTTACGGCTGCTGCCTTCCGGCCCTGACCGGGTTCACAGTTCCTCGCCGCGCGGGACCCTGCCTTCAACACCTCGTCGGGCCGGCAGTCCCACAGTGGCGGACCTCAAGGGGGAGTTCGACCCCGCTACGGCGGGTTGCGGGCTACAGGGCACCGCCAGCTCCCCATCTAGCACGACCGCGTTAAGGGTACCATTCGTGCTCCCCTGGGTCAAAAACGTTGCTGGCACGGGGGCTGCGGCATGACCGGCCCGATGGCGTTGTTGCGACAGATGGAAGGGGACGCACGGCTATGCAAACGGTGCTCTACGTGTCGCCGATGCGGACGGGTGACGAGGTCGAAGTTCGCCGCATCCACGAACGCTTCCCGCTCGCCTCGCTCGAAGAGGGTGTCGGCGTCGAGCGCCTCGTCGCGTTCATCGGCAGCGGTCTCTACGCGTTAGAGATCACCGTCGGCAGCGGCGATTTTCAGGAGTTGTTCCATCGCTTCCTGCGCGTAGCCGCCGTCCAAGAGCTGTTCACGCAACTCAAGCCGTTCGTCCAGGACCTGCCAACCCCCGACGAGGACACGGCGGATATGCCGCTCGCGGCGCCGATGCTGGTCTGGCGCCGGTCCGGCGACGGCGGGGCTCCCTGATCGGTGAGCGCCTACGGACTAATCGGGTGGCAGCGGGTGATCGGCGGGCCACTCGATCGGCCTGGGACCGGGATCGGTCATGTCGGGGTTGTCACGCAGCCGGCGGAGGACGCGGACGGTCAGGTCGTTCCGCAACTGGATCTGGCAGGACAGACGCATATGTTCTGGCCGATTCTCGACTCGACTCAGCCGTTCTTCTTCGGCGGGCGTCATCGGACTCGGGTCGCCGGCAAGAACCTGGACCCGGCAGGTGGTGCAGCGCGCGTTGCCACCGCAGCGATGGAGGATATCCACCCCGGAATCTTCGATGCACAAGACGAGCCGGCGACCCTCGTCGCAGGTCGTCTCGCCGATCCCTTCGATCACGACGCGTGGCATCTTGGCTCGCTCCCCTTCGCTTGTCCCTTGCCCAATGTCCCGATGCCCATTCTTGCAGAGCATCGCCCGGATGTCACGCTTGGAAGCGCACGCCGCCGGTCGAGCGAAGTTGGTGGCGGTCGGCGAAGTCGGCCGCGTGCGGGCCCGCCAACACAAGCGCGCCGACGTAGCCGTGCCGGTTCGAACCGGTGACGAAGGGATAGCGGATCGACTTGGCGTCGAACCGGCGCTCGGTGAAGAAGAGGTCGTCGCTGATCCGGCCGAAGATGTCGTAGGCGAGCCGGTCCGCGCGCATCAGATCGGAGATCGGCTCGTCGACCCAGACGGTCAGCGTGATCTGGCCGTCCTGCACGTCCGGCTCGCCGATGAGGTGGACGCCGTCGATCTCCTGGAGTACCCGCTCGACGTCGACGGAGAAGCGCAGGTTCGCTTCTTCGTCGCGACCCCAGGCGTCGCCGAACTGTTCCCGAAACACTTCGATGATGTCGTCGACCATCCGCCATTCCTGCCCGACGCTGACCGTCGCAGCCGGTATACTACCGTCCCGTACGCGATGCTGCTGCGCCGGTTTTGCGCGGCACGGGAAGCAGGAGACAGCGATGGTCCAACGCGTCCTCGACGTGATCTTGCGGCGAGATCGGATCGAACCGGAAATCCCGCTGTGCCCCGACCACAAGATCGAAATGCGGTTGCGGGGCAAGCAGGGCCGCCCGGCTCGCTTCACCTATCAGACCGAAGAGGAGTACACGCTGATCTACTTCTGCCCGGTCGAGGGCTGCAACAACACCGCCACCCGGAAATGGGTCAAGTCGCAGGCGCCGGTACCGGGAGAAGCGCCGCCGCGTCCGGTCTTTGCCCGGCGCGACGAGTGATCCGCCGCTGGTGACGTCCTACCGCGGCCCGAGCAGATTCTCCCCCTGATACGCGCCCCGGTATGCTTTCCCCGCGGGTTGAGACAAACCGAAAAAGACGAGTTGCAGCAGACGAGCGCCGGTCTCGATGCGAAAACCGAACGGATTGGCGACGAACAGCATCGATGTCGATCGACCGTGATACCCCGCATCCCAGACCGCGGTATGGATCGTCACGCCGCTGCGGTTGAGACTGGAACGCGGACGACCGAGCGCCATGATGTCGACCGGCAGATTCACCACCTCGTTGTAGACGACGTGATAGACGCCAGGCGTCAGGCTGAAGAATCCGTTGGGAGCGGGTTCGATCCGTTCGATCTCCGGGAGCACCCTGCCCGCATTCTCGCGTGCAACCGTGCCCCAACCGAGATAGCGATGGACCTCGGCCAGCGTCAGGTCGAACCCGTTCGGTTGGATTTGGGTTTCGAGGTCGGCATACTCGTCGATCAAGGGGGGATCGGCCGCGATCCGGGCGCGGATTTGTTCGCCGCTGAGCACACCCGACGGGTCGCCGGTGGCCATGAGCGGTGTCGTGTCGCGGTCGGTCAGCATCCGCTGGTCCATCGCCTCGTCTCCATCGGGTCGCACGTCGTTGCGGGGAGCGCGGGAGAGTGAGCGTACCACGGACAGGGAGTCGTTGATTGGCGGCACGATCGAAAACCGGTGGTGCGACGTCGCCAACGCAGACGGTCGATGATCGGGCCGGGGGCAGATCGTATGCGGTGCTTCGACACCGGGATTATCGGCTGCTATGGCAAGCCGAGTTCGCCTCCAACTTCGGGACGCAGATGCAGCGCGTCGCCATCGCCTGGCAGATCTACCTGCTGACGGGCGATGCCCTCAAGCTCGGTATCCTGGGACTCGTTCGCTTCGCCGCCATCCTCCTCGTCGGTCTCGTCGGCGGCGTCCTGGCCGATCAGCGGGACCGGAGGCGCTTGCTATTCGCCAGTCAGCTGTGTCTCGCCGCCTCTTCGGGGGTCCTGGCCCTTCTCGCGGCGACCGGTACCACGACCCCCGTCGCGATCTACGCGATCACCCTGGTCGCCGCGTCGTTGACCGCGATCGGTGGTCCCGCTCGGCAAGCGTTTATCCCGTCGCTCGTGCCGCGGGCGGAAATCGCGGCGGCGATGACGCTCAACACCCTGGCGATGCAGATCGCGACCGTGACCGGTCCGGTCGTCGCGGGTTGGCTGATCGGCCGGGTGGACGTCACGCCGATCTACGTGCTCGACGCGCTGTCGTTCGTCGGCGTCGCCGCCGCGGCGTTGGCCATTCGCGCCCGGCCCCCTGCCGGCGGGCCCACCCGCGGTGCCCTCCACGCGGCGGTCGAGGGTATGGTCTTCCTGCGGCAATCGCCGGTGCTGCTCGGCGTCATGGCGGCGGATTTTGCGGCGACGTTCTTCGGCGCCGCGACCGTTCTGATGCCGATCTTCGCCTCGGAAGTGCTCGGCGTTGGTCCGAAAGGACTCGGCTTTCTGTATGCCGCGCCGGCCATCGGCGCGGTGCTCGGCAGCGTGGCGATGACGCTCGGCCGGATGCCGCGTTACCCCGGTCGCGGTGTGCTGCTCGCTATCGTCCTTTACGGCGCTACGGTCGCCGGTTTTGGGCTGAGCCGGACGGTCTGGCTCTCGCTGCTTTTGCTGGCGATCGGTGGGGCGGCGGACGCGACCAGCATGGCGATGCGCGCCGCCATCCGCAACCTCGTGACACCGGACGAGTTGCGCGGTCGGGTCGCGGCGACGCACTCGATGTTCGCGATGGGCGGCCCCCAACTCGGCGAATTCGAAGCCGGCGTGGCGGCGCGGGTACTCGGAGCGGGACCGTCGGTCGTTTTGGGCGGGTTGGGAACGATGGCCGCCGCCGGAGCGGTCGCGTACCTCGCACCCGCGATCCGTCGCTACAAGGTGTGACCGCCGCGCCGATCGCGTTTGACCCGACCTCGCGTCGGTGGTATGGTAAGAAGCGAGTGTTCAATGATTGGCTATTCCGACGTTGCCGACCCCTCGCCTCGCCCCAAGGGCTCCCGCCACGTCGCCGAGAGGAAATCGGTCACAATGGTTGCGACGCTGGAACGACCCATCAGGATATTCGCTCCCACCACCTCGACACCCGCCGTGGGCGCGTTCGACGCCTACGGGCGGCAGATGACGTATTTGCGGATCTCGCTCACGGACCGCTGCAACTTCCGCTGCGTCTACTGCATGCCGGCGATCGGCATGAAATTCCAGCCGCGAGACGAGTTGCTGACCGACGAGGAGCTGCTCCGCGCCGTTCGTCTCTGCGCCGGCCTCGGGTTCACCAAACTCCGCTTGACCGGCGGCGAACCGACGATCCGTCCCCACCTGGTCGATCTCGTCCGCGAGATGAAGTCGATGCCGGGTATCGACGAGATCTCGATGACCACCAACGCGCTCCTCCTCTCGCGGATGGCGACCGACCTCAAGGATGCCGGGTTGGACCGGATCAACGTCAGTCTCGACACGCTCGACCCCGACAAGTTCAAGGTGATGACCCGTGGCGGTCGACTCGACCTCGTCTGGGCAGGTTTGGAAGCGGCGGATGCGGTCGGCCTGACGCCGATCAAGATCAATGCCGTCGTCGTCAAAGACCAGAACGACCGGGAGGTCGGTGACCTGGCGGCATTGACGATCGCGCGGCCATGGCAGGTCCGCTTCCTCGAAATCATGCCGATGGAAGGCGTCGGTACGGTCTACGATGAGGGTCTGGTCACCTCCGCGGAAACCCAGGCGCGCCTCGAAGCGCGGTTCGGTCCGCTGACGCCCGTCGAAACCCCTCCCGGCGATCCGGCCCGGGTCTGGCGACTGCCGGGTGCGGTCGGCACCGTCGGGTTCATCTCCCCCGTGTCGGCGCCGTTCTGCGCGCACTGCAACCGGGTCCGTCTGACGGCCGACGGCAAGCTGCGGTTGTGCCTGCTTCGCAACGACGAGGTCGAACTGCGCGACCTGATGCGCGCCGGCTGCGACGACGCCGCGCTCGAACGCGAGATGAGGAAAGGTATCTGGCGCAAACCCTGGGGGCACGGTTTGGCCGAGGGCGACCGCGACATCGGCCGCGGCATGTCTCAGATCGGCGGGTGACCGCAGATGAGCGAACCGGAGACACCTGCCGGCCGGTCCCTGACGACGCTCCTGATCCGTTTCCCGCTCGAAGATCGCCACGCGCAACGGCTCCGCGATCGTTTTCCCGATCTCAACGTGGTCGTCGCTCCGTCCGCGGCCGAGTTCCAGGCGCTGCTGCCCCAAGCCGAGGCGGTTGTCGCCTGGCGTCTCGAACCGGCCGAGATCGCCGCTGCACCGAAGTTGCGTTGGCTTCAGACGGTCGGCGCCGGTGTCGAAGACGTGATCGTCCCCGCGATGGCCGAGCGGGGAGTCATCCTGACGAACAACAGCGGCGTCCACGCACCGAACATTTCCGAGCATCTGCTGGCGATGATGCTGGCGTTCGCCCGGCGCCTGCCGTTCCAGGTTCGGGGCCAGGTCGCCCACGAGTGGCGGGACGAGACCGGGCGTCAGGGCGTCTTTGAGTTGGACGGCCAAACCCTCCTGGTGGTCGGGCTTGGCGACATTGGGCAGGCGCTGGCGAAGCGAGCGCACGCCCTCGGCATGGAGGTGATCGGCGTCCGCCGGCGTGGCGGCGAGCTGCCGGAGGGTGTCGCGCGCGTCGTCGGACTGCCGGAGCTCGGACAAGTTTTGCCGCAAGCCCACCACGTTGCCGTTTGCCTGCCGCTCACGCCACTCACGCGGGGTCTGTTCGTCAAAGACGCGTTCGACCGGATGCGAACGGGTGCCTACATTTACAACATCGGACGCGGTCCGATCATCGACACCGCCGCCCTCGTCGCGGCGCTGTCGTCGGGCCACCTCGGCGGGGCGGGACTCGACGTCACCGATCCGGAACCCCTCCCGCCGAACTCCCCGCTCTGGGACATGGACAACGTCATCATCACCAGCCACACGTCGGGTGCGACCCCGCGCTATTGGGATCGGGCGATCGCGATCCTCGAATCGAACATCGAGCGGTTTCGCGCCGGCGGCGAACTGCTCAACGTGGTCGATCTCGCGATGGGGTACTAAACGGCCAGGTCTTTGATCGGCGGTTACCTTGACAACCACCGATCCGTCGTTCACAATGTACGTACATCCACCGCAACTATTGGAGGTCGCCAACTACCAATCGAGAGACCGGGAGTCGTGGGGCGGGCCGTACCACGTCGGAGGTCGGAGCGATGCGAGAGCCTCGAGTTGCCGTGATATCGCAGCATGCCGACCGACGTTTGGCGCAGCGCAATCTGACGTTCGACGATGTCCGGTACGTGTTTTCCCACGGGCGCCTCCATCACCGCGGCAAGGCCCTCTTCGTCCACCTCGGTCTCCGCGACATCCCGACCGACGACCGCCGCGCCGACCGCTTCCGCCGTCTCGAAGGCACCGTCCTGGTCCTCGACCCCGCCACCGGTCAACACCTGACCACCGCCTACCGCAATCGCCGAACCGGCAGCCGGGACATCAAGCGGAAACCCAAGCGGTCATTTCCCGATCTCGTTGGGGTCTTCCAGTAGCGCCCGATCGATCGGACGATTCTGCATCGGGTTGCAGCGAAGCGGAGCCGCATTCCTTCGTAGGGGCGGGTCGCCGTGCCCGCCCCTACGGACGCGCGAATGGTCTCGTCGTTGCGCCCGGTGCGAAGCCAAAGACGTGCACCGGTGGCGATCCGTTGCCCATCCCCTGTCGCGCGAAGTAGCCGAGCGACAGTCGCTCCGTCAGCGCCGGCACAGCTGACTTCGGCAAGAGGATGAGGGCCGTACCGCCTTCGCCGCCGCCCATCATGCGCGCGCCCAACACCCCTGCGATTTCGAGCGACTCCGCAACCAATTCCTCCACCAGCGGGTGGCTGATCTCGTAGTCGTTGGCGGATGAGCGACCCGACTCGGTCATGAGCGCCCCGAACGAATGCCAATCGCCTTTGTCCATCGCCTCGATACCGCGATGGACGCGCTCGGTCTCGGTGACGACGTGGCGGACACGGCGGAGCAATTGCGGAGGCATCGTCACCTGGTCCAGCGCCGCGAGTCGCGCCAATCCCGCTTGATCGATCGCGGCCAAATTCGGCAAGTCGTCGTGCAGATGGCGACGCGCGATTGCCAGTGCTTCCTTCGATTCGGCGACGCGGAGTGGATACGACGAGGCGCCAAGCGAGCGGTGAACACCGGAGTCCGCCACGGCGAAGACCAGCTCGCCGAGTTCGGGATTCAGGCGTTCGATCGCAAGGGTGGTGCCATCGTACCGGATGACCCCGCCGCCGATGGAGGCGGACTGGTCCATCGTCCCGCACGGGGTTCCGGCCCGGTTCTCCGCTTCCTGGGCGCGAAGGACCACCTCGCGATCGTCGGGTCGCGGTTCGTGCAACGCGAGCGTCAAGGCGACGCACAACGCGGCGGAGGAACTGAGTCCGAAACCGACGGGCACGTCACCCGCGACCGCCAGACGTGCCGGCGCGACCAACCGAACGTCCGGCCGGGCCCGCGCCGCCGCGACCGTCCCTCTCACGTAGTCGTAGGAACTCGGAGGTGGTGATTGGTTTTGCCACTGGTCCAGCGTGCTCGGGTCGATCGACTCCGATTCTCGCTTCCCGAGGTCCGCCATGACGACCTGGATGCCGTCCGCCTCCGGCGCGGTGGGTTCGATCGCCGCCACCACGAAGCGATCGATGGCGGCTGCCAGGACCGGACCGCCGTTGTAATCGACGTGATTGCCGAGCAATTCCAACCGGCCGGGCGCCAACGCCAGGCGAGACGGGCGCCATCCCGCGCCGAATGCCGCCGTGCCCGCGTCGACGGCCCGCTTCAGAGCCGGCAACTCCGCCAATGCTGACTCCTGCGCATCGTCGTCCTGGCCCTGGTCGGCCAACTGTGTCATGCCTGGCCGCCTCGCTACCGGCGCATCTGCACGACCTTGAACGCCTCAGCGAGTTCGAAGTCCGAACCCGACGCCACTTCCTTGGCGCGGTCGCGCATGCGGGGCCAGACGGTTTCGCCGTCGCCGACCTGGGAAACGTGAGCCCGAAGGGCATCGATCTTGGTCTCGAACGTCTCGGTGACGTCGACCACCAGGTCCGGCTGTTCGGCGTTGAAGTACCAGATTTCGGCCGTCTTGTGCGGTTCGAGACCGGCCCGCAGGTGCTCGGGGAAGTAGTGCGGATCGCGCGCCGTCGGGTAGACGGCGTCCGTCGTCGCGAAACCGACGGCCCGGTGATCGGGGTGCAGCGCGTACGGTCGATAGGGATCGTGGGTGATGATGACGTCGGGGCGATAGGTCCGGATCATGCGGACGATCTTTTCGCGCAGGGCGAGATTCGGGGTGAGTTCGCCGTCGGTGCACCGGAGGAATTCGGTGACGGCGACACCGAGCCGCTTCGCCGCCTCCAACTCCTCCGCCTCCCGCGTGATCGCCAGTTGCTCGGGCGGGATCTCGGGGTTCGTCGTGCCTTTGTCGCCGGAGGTCACCTGAATGATGACCACCCGTTTGCCGTCCCGCGTCAGCCGGGCGATCGTGCCGGCGGAGGAGAATTCGGCGTCGTCGGGGTGGGCGACGACGAGCATGTAGGTTTCGTATCCGTTCCAGGGAATCGGCTCGGTCATTCCGGCACTACTCTCCTCAACGCGACGCTTCGCGACCGGCGGCATCCGTCGCACGAATCCGCATTTCCTCGGCCAACCGGGCCAGCGGCACCGTCGTCTGCTCCCCGGAGGTCAAATCCTTCAGCGCGGCCTCTCCGCGATCGAGTTCGGCCGAACCGGCGATCACCGCGAACCGCACGCCTTTGCGGTCGGCGTACTTGAGCTGGTCGCCCAGACTCCGGTTGGGTTGGACCGCCAAATCGACGTTGAACCCGGCGTTGCGCAACTCGCGGGCGATCCGCGCCGAGGCAGCGAGGTTTTCGGGGAAGATGGTCACGACGACGTCGGCCACGGTCGACGGTGTCGGTAGCAGCCCGAACTGCTCGACGACCTCGATGATCCGTTCCAGACCGAGTGAGATTCCGGTCGCCGGAATCGGGCGGCCAAGGAAGGAGCCGACCAGCTTGTCGTACCGGCCGGCACCGGCCATCGACCCCACCTTGGGCTCGTCGACCCAGGCCTCATAGACCGGGCCGGTGTAGTAGTCCAGGCCACGCGCCAGGCTGAGATCCAGTCGGTAGGCACCCGCCGCCACGCCGAACGACGGCAGCAACTCGAAGAGCTGCCGCAACTCGGCAATGGCCTCGGCCGCGGCTGGAACGTCGCTCAGTCGATCTGCCAGGTCGTCCAGCAGGTGTTCCGGCATGCCCTGCGCGGTCACCGCGTCGAGTACACGGTCGGCGGCCGCTTCTGCAATACCGCCGTCGATCAGCTGGCGACGGACACCGCTCTGGCCGATCTTGTCGAGCTTGTCGACGGCGCGGTAGATCGTGCCCGCCTGCGCTTCGGGCACGCCGGAAGCGAGCGCGACGCTCTCCAGCAAGCGCCGGTGGCTGATGCGAATGCAACAGTTAGGTAAGCCGACGGCCGTCAGCGCTTCGGCCAGGATCGTCACCACTTCGGCGTCGGCGACCATCGAGGCCGAACCGGCGATGTCGGCGTCGCACTGCCAGAACTCGCGGGATCGCCCGCGTTGCGGTTTGTCGGCGCGCCAGACGGGGGCGATGTGGTACCGCTTGAACGGCAGGACCAACGCGTCCTGGTGCATGGCGACGACCCGCGCCAGCGGCACGGTTAGGTCGTAGCGCATCCCCACTTCGCGGTCGCCCTGGTCGAGGAAGTGGTACATCAACTTTTCGTTTTCGCCGGCTTTACCGGTCAGCACTTCCAGGTACTCCAACGCCGGCGTGTCCAGCGGTTCGAACCCGTGGCGTTCGAAGATCTCCCGAAAGGTCTCGATGATTCTGCGGCGCAAGATCATCTGCCGCGGCAGGTAGTCGCGAAATCCCTTCAGGACCTGCGGTTTGCGCTGCGTCGTTTTCGTCGTCGCTTGACCGTCCAACTCCGTCCCTCTCACCTGGCGGTCCACCCGGTGCCGCTACTTCCTTAGTTCGTAGACCATGTGCGCCAACTCCGGCACCACCAACCGCTCCATCGCGAGGCGGACCGCGTTCGTCGAACCGGGCATCGCCACGATCACCCGTCCCCGGTAAACACCCGCCACCGCCCGACTCAGCATCGCCGCCGCCCCGATCTCGGCAAAACTGAGCATCCGGAACAACTCGCCGAAACCGTCGAGTCGCTTGTCGAGCAGACCGGCAATGACGTCGTAGGTCGTGTCGCGGTTGGCGATGCCGGTGCCGCCGTTGGTGAGCACAGCGTCGACGCCATCATGTGACGTCCATGCCGCCAGCCGGTCACGGATTTCGAACGGCTCGTCCTTGACGATGCGGTAATCCGCGATCACGTGGCCGGCGTCCGTCAATACCTGCCGGATCAGGGCCCCGCTCGTGTCGGTCTCCTCGGTTCGGGTGTCGCTGACCGTCAGCACCGCGCAGCGGACGACGTCGGGCGCCGCCTCCCGGTGCTGGACCGACGGCGAAACCTCGGCTGGTGTCTCGCTCATGACGCTGGCTCGGCGCGGGTGAGGGCGCGGGCCAGCGCGACGTTGCCGACGAGCGCCTCGTTCATTTTGGCGAGACTCACCTGGTCGTGGATCGTATGGGCGAATCGCTCTTCGCCGGGGGCAAACCCGATCGTCGTGATCCCCCGCTTGGCGAGATGCCCGCCATCCGTGGCAAAGGTCCACGTATCGACCGACACCGGCCGTCCCAGTGCCGTCTCCAACGCCTGCCGCGACCGCGTGAGCACCGGATCGTCGATCACGGTTTCGAAGGCGAGGGTCGGCGGCATGACCCCGGAAACGCCCGTGTAGCTGGTGACCTCGCGTCCGACAATGTCGACGTTCGCCGTAATTCCATCGACCTGCGCCGCCACTTCATCGGCCAGCGCCGTCGCCCGTGACACGATCTCCTCGGCCGATTCCGACGGCACGTTGCGCCAGTCGAGGTAGACCGCGATGGTGGCCGGGGTCACGTTCGAACTGACCTGGTCGCTTTCGATCAGCGTCGGTGCCGCCGTCGAGTTGCCGAAGACGCCATGCTCCTTCATCGGCAGCTTCTCCACGCGGAGCAGAAACCGCGCCGCGGCGAAGTGCGGGTTGCGCGCCCGGTCGGGGGCGCTGGCGTGGGCGGAGAGACCGGTGAAGGCAACCTTCACCAGCGCCCGGCCGCGGTGGCCGCGTCGAAGCTGGTTGTGCGTCGCTTCCGCCAACACCGCCGAATTCGTCGGCATCTCGGCGGCGAGGACCTGGCTTCCCAACCCACCGACCTCTTCGAGGACGACACCGACCACGTAGACATCGCCGTCGGTTGGCCAGCCGAGTTCGCGGAGGACCGGCACCAGGAAAACCTGGGTTGCCATCGCGCCCTTGACGTCGGAGGCGCCCCGACCGTAGAGGGTGTCGTCCTTGACCACCGCGTCGAACGGCGGATACGGCCAGAGGTTGGGGTCGCCGACGTCGACGTGATCGAGGTGGGCGTTGAACTGGACAGAAGGCCCCGGGTTTGTCCCACGGACGACGCCGATCACGTTGCCGACGCGATCGATCCAGACGTCGTCGTAGCCAAGGCGCTTCATCTCGTTCGCGGTCAAATCGGCAATTTCGCGCTCCTCGCCCGGCAAACTCGGCGTTTGGATCAGCCGCCGTGCGAATTCGACCATCGGCTTGGCATGGCGATCGGCCGTTGCACGAAGGGACGAGATCTCTTCGGCGTTTAGGGTCACCTATCCCCTGCTCCCCACAACGATCGTGCGTCCGGGCGGGCCGCCGTGCCCGCCCCTACGACGCCTAAACTCCTATGCCGTCGGCGATGCGGCCGCCGTCGGCGTGCCGGCCGGCGCGCCACCGCCGCTCAGACCCTTGGCCAGGAAGACCGAGACCGTCGTCGAACCGTCGCCGTTGTCGTGCAACCAGGCGATCCCCGATTCGCCTGAGTCGTTCAACTCGCCGAGGCCGATAAAGAGATCCTGGCCGCTGACCGTCCCCACGACGTTGCCGCAGGCGATGTAGTGGCCGATGTTGTCGGCGCTCTCGTGGACGTTGATCGCGTGCGGGGAGGCGAGGATGTCCTGGAGCGACGCCTCGACGCGCGTGACGCTCAACTCGACCGGAATCCCGCCTGAGGCGGTCTCGGCACTGCCGGACACCGGGTTGAGCGGGTAGACGACATCGCCGAGTGTGGTGCAGGTACCGGTATGGATGTGCGCGGGGTGACCGGCGGGCAGCGCGACGGGACTGGCACCCGGCGTGGCTTGCTGCGCGGAGACCGTTGCGACGCCGAACACCACCAGGGCACAGATCGCGACTGCCGAAAGACCGACGATCTGCCGTCGAAGGATCGAGGACATCGTTGCTCTCCTCCCGATGCGGATCTCGGGGCGGGTAGAGTTCGGACCTTCCCGCCGACCCGGAGGATTCTACGCCATCCGCTCCCAACCGAACGGGGCGCCGGGCTATCCGGTCACCACCGCGTCGGTCCAATGCGTGACCCGCTCGACGGCGCCTCGACGATCCAAGGTGATCGCGACCAGATCGACGCGCCAGAAGGCCGGTTCGAGGACCGGGTGCTCGGCAACGAACCATTCCGCAGCGGCAAGGATGCGTTGCCCTTTCGCGTAAGAGATCCCCTCTTCGGCCCGCCCCGCGCCCTCGCCGTGCCGGGTTTTCACCTCGACGAAGACGAGGGCATCGCCATCGCGCATGACCAGGTCGAGTTCGCCGGCGCGGCATCGCCAGTTGGCGGCGACGAAGACGTACCCCTTGCGTTCCAGGTGCCGTCGCGCCAGACCCTCGCCGCTCTGCCCGAGTCGAGTCCGGGGCGTCGCGGTCACGGTTTGAGGCCGTTGCACACACGCCCGACCGGGGCAAACGAGCGGCGGTGAAGGTCGCACGGTCCGAAGCGAGCCAGCGCGGCGAGATGGTCCTCCGTGCAATAGCCCTTGTGGGCGGCGAACCCGAAGCGAGGATCGATCCCGTGGCATTCGGTCATAAAGCGATCCCGCGTCACCTTGGCGACGATGGAGGCGGCGGCGATCGAGAGGCAGCGGGCATCGCCGTCGATCAATCCGACCTGCGGCACGTCGAGGTCGATGGTCGCCGCGTCGAGGACGAGCGCCTCGGGAACGATCGGTAGCGCCTGCACCGCGCGCTCCATCGCCAGCCGATTCGCCGGACCGGCGCCGATCTCGTCCAATTCGCCGGCCTCGACGACTCCTACCGCGACCGCAAGCGCGGTCGCACAGATGGTCGGCAGCAACCGGCATCTCGCCACTTCGGACAGGAGCTTCGAGTCCCGCACGCCCGCCAGCGCGCTCGGCGTCTCGCCGAATTCTGCGATGTCCGGCGGCAGGACTACGGCCGCCGCCACCAGCGGTCCGGCCATCGCCCCGCGGCCAACTTCGTCGACGCCCGCGATAAGCCGGTAACCCACGGACCAAAACGCACGTTCCGCCGACAGGTCAGGGTTCGCGGTCATCGTTCGAGATGGCATGTCGTCGCCCTTAACCCGAAGAGCGCGGCTCGGCCGCGCTCCCCGTCCATCTCCCTGCCAGGGCCGACATGACTACTCCGCCGTCTCTTCGGGCTCGGCCGTCTCTGCGGTCTCGGTCTCGTCGATCGTCGGTTCGGTCTCGTCCACCGCCGGTTCGACCTCGGCCAGTGGTTCCGTGATCGGCACCAGATTCGCCACGACCGGCCGCTGCGGCCGCCGCCGCTCTTTGATCCGGGCCGCGCGACCGGTCCGACCGCGCAGGTAGTAGAGCTTGGCGCGGCGAACCTTGCCGGTCCGCACCACCTCGATCTTGTCGATGCGGGGCGAATGGATCAAGTAGGTCCGCTCGACGCCGACCCCGTGGGAGGCGATCCGGCGGACGGTGAAGTTCTCGTTGATGCCACCGCTGCGACGGCGAATGACGACACCCTCGAACACCTGGATTCGCTCGCGGTTGCCTTCGACGACCTTGGCATGGACGCGGACGGTGTCGCCGGGTCCAAACTCCGGCACGTCCGCCTTGAATTGCTCCGATTCGAGCGACCGAATCAACTGCGCGACCATCTGACCGATCCCCTCACACCACCCCGCCGCCGATACGGCGAGGCGACGGGTCCACGTTTCTTTGGCAGACAGCAAATCGCCCGTGCGAAACGGGCCGCGCGGATTTTAGCATGCCGGCGGCCGTCCGACGACCGCCGGTTGTGAGTCGTCAGTCGTCAGTCGTTAGTCGTTAGAGAGTCGGACAGACGGACAAGACGACGACTGACGACTGACGATCTAGCCGACGGCCAGCGCGGGCTGTCGCAGCACCTCGAGCACCTCGGCGGCGACCTCGTAGCGGCCGAACGACGGCATGATGTAGACCCCTTGCGCATGCTCCTCCAGCGCGGCGAGGAGTTCCTGGGCCATCTTGACGCCTTCTCGCCGCCCGTCGGCGCCCGCCAGGCGCATCCGCTCGCGGGCATTGTCCGTCAACGTGATGCCCGGCACCTCGTTGTGCAGGAACTCGGCGTGGCGCGAACTCTGCAGCGGCAGGATGCCGACCAGGACGGGGACGGGAATCGGCTCGCCGAGGAGCGCCAGGAAGTCGGTCCAGACCCGCACGTCGAAAATCGGCTGCGTCATCACGAAGTCGGCGCCGCCGGCAAGCTTCGCACGCAGCCGACGCGCCTCTTCCTCAAGATCGGCCCGCGTCGGGTCGACGGCGCAGGCGATGGTAAAACTGGCCATCCGGCCGATCGAGGCACCCGCCGAGTCGGTCCCCTGGTTCAACTGGGCCAGGACGCGGATCAGCCCGACCGAGTCGACGTCGTAGACCGCCGAGGAGTCGGGGTAGTCGCCGAGACTGGGTGGGTCACCGGTCAGGGCGAGGATGTTGCGAACGCCGACCGCATGCGCGCCCAGCAGTTCCGACTGCAACCCCATCAACGAGCGGTCGCGGGTGGTGAAGTGGATGATCGTTTCGATCCCGACCTGGTGCTGGATCAGGTAGCACATCGTCAGCGCACTCATCCGCACCCGCGCCATCGGCGAGTCGGCGACGTTGATCGCGTCGACGCCGGCCGCCTTCAAGAGGCGGGCTCCATCCAACGCCTTGGCCGGATTGAGCCCTTTCGGGGGGTCGATCTCCACGCTGACGACGAACTTGCGACCCAGCTTCTCCGCCAGTTCGGTCGGTCCTTCCGGCGCCACCAGGTCGGGCGCGGCAATCCCTTGGATGCGGATCTGGGCCGCTTGCCGCCGCACCGCCGCCGTCGGCGCCGTGGCGTCGGTCGCCGACTGGTCGAGGGCAGTCCGCATGGCGCGGACGTGGTCGGGCGTCGTGCCGCAGCAGCCGCCGACGAACCGAACGCCGGACGCGACCGCCTGCCGCGCGAAGTCGGCGAAGTACTCGGGCGAACTCGGGTAGATGACGCGGCCGCCGACGTGCGACGGCCAGCCGGCGTTCGGCATCGTCCCGACCGCCGTCCGCGCGTCGCCCCGGCCGTCGAGCAACGCCCGCATCGCCTCGACGACCGGCAGGATCCGCTGCGGCCCGACCGAGCAGTTGGCGCCGAGCACGTCGACGCCGAGACCGGTCAGGGTCCGCACGACCTGCGCAACGTCGTTGCCGGCGATCGTTCGCCCGTCCTCGGCAAACGTCATGAAGGCGACCAGCGGCAGGTCGCAGACGGCCCGCGCGGCGGCGACGGCTTCCTCCATCTCCGCCAGGTCCGAGATCGTCTCGACGATCAGCAGGTCGACGCCACCCTCTAACAAGGCTTCGATCTGTTCCCGGAATGCGGCCTGGACGTCCTGCCGGGCCGTCGTGCCGTACGGTGCCAACGTCCGCGTGGTCGGACCGATCGAGCCGGCGACCAGGGCCGGGCGACCACAAATCTCGCGCTGCTCGCGGGCCAGTTTCACGCCGCTCAAGTTCACGCGGCGCACCTGATCGGCCAGGCCGAACGGGTCGAGGCGGTAGCGGTTGGCGCCGAAGGTGTTGGTTTCGACGACGTCGGCCCCGGCTTCGAGGTAGGCGCGGTGGACCGAGGCGACCAACTGCGGGTTGGTCAGGTTGAGCCCGTCGAAGCAGTCGTCGAGTTGGACCCCGGCGGCGTAGAGCATCGTCCCCATCGCGCCGTCGCCCAGCAGCGGGCCCGCCGCCAGCCGCTCCAGGAAAGGTTGAGTCATCGTGAAACCTCACGCGACGATCGATCGACCTCGGAAAAGCAGGAGGTTGACAGAACCCTGTCGCCGCATAGGATACGCCGCACGGCGCTCGTTGCCGAGGCAGGTACGGATTGGGGAGGAGTGGCACGTGTCAAGCGCGACGCCGTCGCGGCTCGGTTTCGGCATCTGCACCGACCAGAATCTGCCCTGGCAGACGACGGTCGATCGCTGGCGTCTGTTCGAAGAACTCGGTTTCGACAGCGTCTGGGACTGCGACCACTTCCAGCAACCGAGTCGGCCACAGGGCCCCTACTTCGAGGGTTGGACGCTCCTGGCGGCGCTGGCGGCGCAGACGACGACGATCCGGATCGGCGTCCTCGTTTCGTGCAACACCTTCCGCCACCCTGCCCTCCTCGCGAAGGAGGCGGTCACCGTCGATCACATCAGCAACGGCCGCCTGGAACTCGGGATCGGCGCCGGTTGGTACGTGCCGGAACACGAAGCGTTCGGCCTCGACTTTCCGGCCACGCCGGAGCTGGTCGGGCGGTTTCGCGAGGCCGTCGAGATCGTCGACCTCTTGCTGCGGCAGGACGTGACGACCTACACCGGACAGTACTACCAACTCCAGGAGGCACCGTTCCGGCCGGGACCGATCCAGAATCCGCGCCCGCCCCTGACCCTCGGCGCCCACGGACCGAAGATGCTGAGGATCGTCGCCGAGTACGCCGACCGCTGGAATTCCCACGGCTCGGTCGAAGAGATCGGCCGCCGCAACGCGATCCTCGACGAGCACTGCGCGGCGATCGGTCGCGATCCTGCCTCGATCGTCCGCTCCCTCTACGGTTGGTCGACGCTTCTGCCGGCCGATCCCTGGCAGTCCGTCGCCGCCTTCGACGACGTCGTCGGCAGCTACCGCGAGGCGGGGATCAACGACTTCATCATCGACGCCCCGCGCGACGACCAACTCGACGTCCTCGAGCGCGTCGCCGCTGAGGCCCTGCCTCGTCTGCGGGCGGCGCCATGACGGGAGAGAAACCCGAACCGTCAATTGGCACGGTCGGTCCGTTTGACGCGCTTCGGGAGACACGATACATTCGCGCAGAGTCGCCGACGCAACGATGGGGTTCGCGCTGCCGCGCCAAGCCGGCTGCCCGGCGCGTCCGAACCGGGGATCCCATGCGCGAAGGACGAATGGCTACCTAACCGATGCCGATGACCGGAACCGTTGCCGTCGAAACACCCGTCCACGACGCTCCATCCGCCTCCGCTCACCGCGGGCCGATCATGGCCATCGGCGGCGCCGAGGACAAGCTGGACGACAAGATCATCCTCTCGACCTTTTCCCAACTCGCCGGCGGCGCCAACGCCCGCGTCGCCATCATGCCGACCGCGTCGTCGATCGAATCGGCGGGCGAGCGGTACAAGGCGCTGTTCCTCGCTCTCGGCGTCCGCTCGGCCGACGTCGTCTTTATCGCCGACCGTGAAGACGCCAACGACGACGAGACGATCGAGGCGCTGCACGACGCCACCGGGATCTTTCTCACCGGCGGCAATCAGATGCGCCTCTCGACTATCGTCGGCGGGACGAAGGCGGCGGCGCTGGTCCGCGATCGCAACGACGCCGGCGCCGTCGTCGCCGGGACGAGCGCCGGCGCGTCGATCCTCTCCTCGCACATGGTCGCCTTCGGCGCCAGCGGCGAGACGCCAAGACAGCGGATGGCGCAGATGGTCGCCGGTTTCGGTCTCGTCCCCGAACTGATCATCGACCAGCACTTTCGCCAGCGCGACCGCATCGGCCGGCTCTTGATGTTCGTCGCGGCGAATCCCGGTCTCCTCGGGGTCGGCATCGACGAGGACACCGCGGCCTTGATCTCCGGCAACAGCGTGCTGGAGGTGATCGGGCGCAACAGCGTCACCATCGTCGACGGCACCAACATGTACTCCGACATCTTCCAGGTGAAGGCCCACGGCGGCATCACGATCAGCGGCGCCCAACTCCACATCCTCACCGCGGGCCGCCGGTTCGACCTCAAGAACCGCCGACTGCTCGATCGATGAGGACAGGACCGGGGTGACGCGATGATCGAGCTGAGGGGCACCACCGTCTACCGCGGCCCGAACATCTACGCGCGGATGCCGGTGATCTTGATGGTCGTCGACATCGGCGAGCTCGAAGACCGGCCGACGAACAAGATCGCCGGGTTCTACGAGCAGCTGACCGAGCTCATCCCCTCGCTCTACGATCACGGTTGCTCGCTCGGCCGCCCCGGCGGTTTCTTGCAGCGCATGCGCGAGGGCACCTGGATGGGCCACGTCTTGGAGCACGTGGCGCTCGAACTCCAGAACCTGACCGGCGCCGAGGTGACCCGCGGTAAAACGCGCGGCACCAGCGAGCGCGGCGTCTACAACGTCGTTTACGCCTACGAGCAACAGGATGTCGGCCTGGCGGCCGGTCGACTCGGCGTTCGCCTCCTGAACAACCTGATTTACGTCGCGGACCCCGAATTCAGCTTCGTCCACGAGCTCGAAGAGACGGTGATCCGCGTTGCCGAGCGCCTGGCCTACGGCCCTTCGACCGGCGCCATCGTTTCGGAGGCGGAACGGCGCGGGATTCCGGTGCTGCGGCTGGATCCCCGCCGGTCACTCGTCCAACTCGGTCACGGCTATTACCAGAAACGCGTCTGGGCCACCGTCACCTCGTCCACCTCGAACATCGCCGTCGACATTGCCGCGAACAAGGAACTCACCAACCGGCTGTTGCAGGAGGTCGGGATTCCGGTGCCCCGGAGCGCCGTCGTCCGAAGCGTGGACGAAGCGGTTCGGCAGGCCCAGCGCATCGGGTTTCCGGTCGTGATCAAACCGCTCGACGGCAACCATGGGCGCGGCGTCTGCATCAACCTCAAGGACGCCGACGAGGTCCACCGCTTCTACCCGGTCGCGGAGGAAGAGAGCCGGGCCGGCACCGTCGTCGTCGAGAGCTACATCACCGGCCGCGACTACCGCATCCTCGTCGTCAACAGCCAGCTCGTCGCGGTCGCCGAGCGCGTTCCCGCCCACGTCGTCGGCGACGGCGTCCACACCGTCGCCGAGTTGATCGACATCACCAACGCCGATCCCCGCCGCGGGGTCGGACACGAGAAGGTGCTCACCCGGATCGCCGTCGATTCCCAGGCGACGGAGACGCTCGAACGCCAGGGCGTGGCGCTGACCGACGTCCCGGCCGAAGGGCAGGTCGTCCGCCTCAAGCAGACCGGCAACATGAGCACCGGCGGTACGTCGATCGACCGGACCGACGACATCCACCCCGAGAACGCCGAACTGGCGCGGCAGGCGGCGATGGTCGTCGGTCTCGACATCGCCGGCATCGACTTCATCGCCCCCGACATCTCGTCCTCCGTCCGCCAGACCGGGGGCGCCATCGTCGAGGTCAACGCCGGACCAGGTTTCCGGATGCATACCCACCCGACCGAGGGTCATCCCCGCCACGTCGGTCGCGCCGTGATCGACATGCTCTTCCCGCCAAGTGCACCGGCCCGCGTCCCCATCGTCGCGGTCACCGGCACCAACGGCAAGACGACGACCGTCCGCATCATCGCCCACGTCATGAAAACGGCCGGGCGCCGGGTCGGCATGACGACGACCGATGGCATCTACATCGACGGCACCCAGATCATGGCCGGCGACATGAGCGGTCCGACCAGCGCGCAGATGGTCTTGAAGAACCCGACGATCAACTACGCCGTCCTGGAGACGGCGCGCGGTGGCATCCTCCGCTCCGGTCTCGGTTTCGACCGGTGCGACATCGCCGTCGTCACCAACGTCGCCGCCGACCACCTCGGTCTGGCCGGGGTCGACACACTCTCGGATTTGGCGCGCGTCAAGGCCGTCGTCCCCCAATCCGTGTTCCGCGACGGGACGACCGTCCTCAACGCCGACAACCAGTGGACGGCCGACATGGCGCGGCAATCGCGCGGCGAGATCATCTACTTCAGCATGCAGGAAGACAGTCCCGTCATCCGCGAGCACGTGCGCGCCCGCGGCCGCGCCGTCGTCCTGCGCGAGACCCGGCAAGGGGAGATGATCACGATCATCGAGCACCGGCGGGAGACGAGCCTGCTGCTTGCCAGTCAGATTCCGGCGACCTTCGACGGCCGCCTCCGCGTCAACATCGCCAATGCGATGGCCGCGGCCGCCGCCGCACTCGGCGGTGACGTCCAACTCGAATACGTGCGTCAGGCGCTCCGCACCTTCACCGCCAGCTTCTACCAGACACCGGGACGGTTCAATCTGCTCGAACTCCAGGGGCGCCGCATCCTCATGGACTACTGCCACAACGTCGCGGGTTTGGAGGCGATGGCGGACTTCGTCAAGCGGATGGACGCCACCCGCAACCTCGCGGTCATCTCGATGCCGGGCGACCGCAAGGACGAGGACATCGCCGCCTTCGGCCGCCTCGCCGCGGCGACGTTTGACGAACTCATCCTCCGCGAGGACACGAATACCCGCGGCAGGCCCAGCGGCGAAATCGCCGGCATGCTCCGGGACGCCATCGTCGAGGCTGGTCTCGACCCCGACCGGGTTTCGATCGTCCTCGACGAATTCGAGGCGGTCCGCGAGGCGGTCAACCGCACCAACAAAGACGAACTCGTCGTCTTGATGATCGACAAGCCGGCCGCGGTGTGGGAGGAATTGGCGACGATGGGCGGCGCGCGCGCGGTGGTCTGATCTTAATCGGACGAAGGTCCGTCGACCGCCGCGGACGTGGACGGCAATTTGCGGTTCGTTTCGAGCGAATGATTCCCGTTGCTCTGTAGGGGCGGACCGCCGTGTCCGCCCGGCCACGTACGCACCCATGCACAAGGGCGGACACGGCGGTCCGCCCCTACAATTGCATCGCGCCAGAAGCCGACGCTTCAACAAACGGTCGCACCATTACCGAGCCCCTCCAAGTACCGCAGAATCTCTGGTATCTGCTCCTGCGCCATGATCGCGACGACGTCCCCCGCCTTCGCGATCTCCACCGCTCGCATCACGGCCGGCATCTCCAATGACTCGACCGCCGCGGGCTCCTTGCCGCCGAGGCGAATACCATCACAGTAGAGGCCGATCAACTCTTGGAGGTCCCGGCCTCGTAGATAGCGATCAGTCCCTTTGACGACGACCGCATCGCTCCCCGCCGCCGCGATCCGTCCGATCTCGCGCAGCGAGTGGTCTGTCCGGTCGCCGGCCGTGCCGATGACGGTGATGAGGCGACCGCCTTTCCCGAGGTGGAGGCGGGCAAAGTCGATGAGGTGGGCGAGACCGGCCTCGTTGTGGGCGTAGTCGACGATCACCGTGATGCCATTCACCCGGGCGACGTTCAACCGGCCAATGTTGTGTTCCGGCGAGTTCGTGAAGGTCGTCAAACCGGACCGCACCTGGTCCTCGTTCAGTCCGTAGGCAAGGCAAGCCGCGGCCGCACAGAGGGCGTTTTCGACCATGTGACGAGCCTTGCCGCCGAAGGTAATCGGAACCTGATCTACGTCGATTAGGACGCGGCGATCACCGTCGCGCCAGACGACGAATTGACCGTTCTCAAGCCTGAGCGCGGCCCCACCCGCTTCGATGTGCCGGTCAACCTCCGGGTTGCCCGGCCGCTGCGAGACGAGCATCTTCCGCGCCCGAATCTCGGCCGTCGCGCCCATCACCAGCGGATCGTCCGCGTTGAGCACGGCGACGCCGTCGGCCTTCGTGACGCGAACGACGACCGCTTTGACGCGAGCCAATCCCTCGACCGTGCGGATCCCCTGAAGATCGAGGTGGTCGGCGCTGACGTTGGTAAAGACGCCGACGTCGTTGCTTTCGTAGGCGACACCGCGGAGGAGGATGCCGCCCCTGGCGGTTTCCAGGACGCCGGCGTCGAGACCGGGCTCCGTCAAGACCCGGCGGGCGCCGGAGGGGCCGGAGTAGTCCCCTTGCACGACCTCCTCGCCGTCGATGTACACCCCCGACGAGGAGCACCAGCCGACCCGCAATCCGGCCCCACGCAGCGTGTGCGCGATCAGGCGCGTCGTCGTCGTTTTGCCGTTTGTCCCGGTGACCGCAATCGCGCGGACGTGCCGGTCGGCGTCCCGCACCAGCAGCGGCCGGTCTTCCTCGGTCGTACTGGCGAGCAAACGGCGAAGTTTCGTCGTCTCCGCGGCCGGGTCGAGGGTGCTCCCGTCCACCGCCTCCCCGATGGCTTCGGCCACTCGCATCGCAAAACCGCGGTGCTCCCATCCGAACGCAACTGCCAGATGTCCGGGCGTTTCGAGATCGTGGGCGGCGCAGGCCGGCTCGCGAGCGCCACACCGCCGGTGCAGCTCGAACAGGGAGGCGCGGATCAAACCGCCGGGAGTAATTGAGGCGTCGATCGCGGTCGCGTCGAGTCCCAACCGCCGCGCCAGGTGTCCGAGGTCGCGCGGATCGCCGGCCGAAACCGCGACCTCCAGTTTGATGGCCGGTTCCAGCAAGAAGACGTTCGGCCCGTCGAGGTCGCGGATCTCGACCAGCTGCATTGCGGTTCTCCGACTCGCCTGCGGCCCAACCGGTCGGTCGCGGTCCCGCGCAGGGAGTCTCAGATTAGCACGGAGCAACCGGCGCGGAGCACGGGTCCAACCACCGGCCAGACTACTTCTGGCCGATCAGCACGACGATGGTGTTGAAGATGGCGTGCGTGAGGAACGAGGTCGTCGTCCCGAAGTACTTGCGTTCGAGACCCAGCATCAGCCCGACGACGAAGATCGAGAGGAGGACGAAGGAGATGCCGTACTGGTTGTGCAACAGGGCAAAAAGGACCGACGTCACGATCAACCCGTACCTCGGCTGAATGGCGCCGCGCAGGAGCAATTCCTCTCCCGCGCCCGCGCCGAGACCGAAGAAGACCGCGCCGATCGGATTCTGGACCCCGGACGTGATCTCTTTCGTCGCCTCGTCGATCTCCTTGGAGACGTCGGGTTGCAGGAGGTTCGTCGCGACGCCGCCCGCCACCACGACGACCAAGGCGACGAACACGGCAAACGTCGCGACGGCGATCATCGTCCCGGTCGGTGTGATCACCCCCAGCCGCGCCGTCGCCTGCCGGAAATTGCGGGTGATCAAGAGCCCGACCAGGATGTAGGCGAAGGCGATCTCGGCCAGAAACTGGATCAGCAGCTCGGCGACGCTGACGTCACCGCCGGCCGAGGCCGGATCGGGCGACAAGACGTACGAGGCGAAGAGGACACCGATCACGGCCAGCACGACGCACAAACCGGCCATGTCGACCGGCGACGCGCTGTCCATCGGGGTCCAGGCGGCGACGAATCGCCGGAGCGCGGGGATCAGCGGCAGGCAGAGACCGACCCCGACCGCGAGCGCCGTCCAGCCCCCGTCGCTCCCATGAACAGCGAAGGCGGCTCCCACGACGGTCAGGAGAACGCCGGGGATACCGAACAAGAGGTAGAGACCGACGCGTGCCGATCGATCCGATGCGGCGCGAAACACCCAGTACGCCAGACCAAACGCAACGGCCAGGGTCCCCAAGGTAACGGCAAGGAGGATCAGGTCATCCGTTCCCAAGGACCAGCTTCGCCTCCGCGGGTGCGATCGATCGACACGAAATCGCCGCCCTCCTCGGGCGGCGGTCCCCAAGTATACGCGCTGACCAGGGCCGATTCGGGCTTGGCGCAACTCGATCCGGCATTCGTGTCGTGGATGCCGGGTGCTAGACTGTAGCCGCCAAAACCGTTCGCCAATAAGCGCGGCCGTGGTACCAGGCGAGATAGCCACCGTATGAGTCAAAGGTCGTCCAGCCCATCTTCCAGCGCCACGCCAGACGGCGCGCCGCTCCGCGGCCGCAAGGGCGGTCTGGGGCGCGGACTCGGCGCCTTGATCCCCTCGTACCCGGAAGGCGAACCCCGGAACGCGACCCTCGACGTCGACATCAACGCCATCGCGCCGAATCCGTACCAGCCCCGCACCGGTCTCGATGCCGCCAAACTCCAGCAACTGGCCGATTCGATCCGCGTCCACGGCATCATCCAACCGCTCGTCGTCCGCCGCGCCGAAGAGCGGGACCGCTACACGTTGATCGCAGGCGAGCGTCGCTGGCGCGCGGCGCGTCTCGCGAATCTCAACGTGGTTCCGGTCGTCGTCAAAGAGGCGGCGCCGCAGGCGATGCTCGAGCTGGCGCTGGTCGAGAACGTCGTGCGCGCCGATCTCTCTCCGCTGGAAGAGGCGATCGCGTACCGCCAGTTGATCGACGAGTTCGGATTGACCCAGGCCAGCGTCGCCGAGCGCGTCGGCCGGTCCCGCGTCAGCGTCACCAACACGCTTCGTCTCCTCAGCGCGCCCGAAGCCGTCCGGGTGGCACTGCAAGAGGGCCGGATCACGGAGGGCCATGCGCGCGCCCTGCTCGGTCTTCCCAACGCCGCCGACCAGATCGCGATGCTCGACGTGGTGATCGCCAAGGGCTGGACGGTACGCCAAACCGAGGATGCCGTCCGCAAGTGGGTCGCCGATCCCGAACGGCACGAACCGGAGCGTCCCCGGAGTCCCCTCCTCACGTCGATCGAGGAGCGCTTTCAACGCGCGCTCGGAACCCGCGTCGCGGTTCGCCAACCGCCCGGTGCCTCCGCCGGCACGGTCGTCATCCACTACCACTCCGAGGAGCAACTCCAGGCACTGTATGACCGCCTCGTGGGCGAAGAGCTCCTGTAGGGCGTGTTTGCAAGACGCGGTGGGAGGCAGTTCGGTGAAGCGTAGGGGCGGACCGGGTGCCCTCTGGGCGCTGTCCGCCCCTACGACTCCTTTGCCAACACGTCCGAGCCTGGTCGCCACCGGAATTCGAAATCGCGATTCAGTCGCCGCTCGTTTCGAGGCTCATTTCCCGCCGCAGGGGATTTGGTCGGTCGTGTTCTGCTCTCGCTCGACCTGGCCGCTGACCGCGTCAACCCTAACCGACACGGCTGCTTGCCCCGCCGACCGTTCGTCCTCGTACGTCACCAGCCAATAGGGGTCGGCGCCGTCGACCGCCGGTTCGATCGTCAGTCGCGACAGGTGACGAAACTCCGGGCAGGCGATCCGGTAAGCGTTGCCGGCGGTCGTGTCGGCGGCAAACAGCGCCACCACGGAGCTGATGGGATATGTCGCGACGGCCGGCGCCCGGCCGGGCGCCCACATCCACCCCATCTCCTGCTCGTCGATCACCACGCCGCTCGTGCGATCGACGATCATGCTCAACGTCGCTGCCTTGCCGGCGGGCCCGACCGCGCGCGATGGGGACGCGAAGGTGTAGAGGAGCCACCCCGACTCGGGGATCTCGCTGCTCCCTGCCGTTGCCGCGTCGCTGGGCCAGTCAACCTGCATCCCGGCCGAAAAGAGTTCGGCGTCCGCCGCCCACGACCGGGCCCGCGCCAGCGCCGCGGGTAGGGCGCTCTCGATGGTCAGCGGATCCCCGGGGGGCACGCCCGTCTCCAACCGCACCAACGGGCTGCGTTCGCCGCTCGCGTCGCGCCGGACCACGACCAACGCCACGGCCAGCAAGACGACCTGGAAGACGATCAAGCAGCCCAGCACGATACGCCACCGGGTGGCATGGGCAAGCGTCGACATCGACCCACTCCCGCCCTTACAACTGCCGCACGGCGTAGCTGGCAGAGCGCGCGATCTCTCCCGCGCCCGCGGTCGGCAACTCGCCCGCCCCGATGACTTCCCACCCCTCGGTCGCCAGATCCACCCCGATCGTCTCCTGCGTGTATTGATCGACCTGCCACGTCACCGATGATTCGACACGCGGGACTTCCAGCAGCGGGACCACGTCGTCACGCACCACGACCAGTCCTTGTGCCGTTTCCAGAATCACCCGTAAATGCAGGCGATCGCGATCTTCGCTCCTAACCACCTCCCCGAACCCTTCAACCCGCCCGAATCTCATGAGGTTGCTCACCGGTGCAACGCGGCACGACTTCCTTCGCAAGTCTGATCTGCGCAAGGCCGCGCGACAAGACGGCCGTCTCGCGCCCCGGCGCCCCGCGTATACTTGCCGATGGCGACTCAAGAGCGAGCGAACGACCGACGAAAGGACCGAACCGTGCTGGAAGAGAACGTCAAGAAGCTCCTCGAAGCATGCGAGCGCGTCGACAGACTCGGGGTGCGTCTTTGACTTCGCCGGCGATCAACGCGAGGTCGAGGATCTCGAGCGCCAGAGCGGCGAACCCGGTTTCTGGGAGGACATGACCGCGGCCCAGACGGTGATGCGGCGCATCGGCGAACTCCGCGCCCGGACCGAGAGCTGGCAGGAACTCCGGGACTCCATCGCCGACCTCCTTTCCCTGGCAGAACTTTCCGAAGGCGACGAGGCGATGACCGGCGAGATCGCCGCCGAGACCAACAGCGTCCTGTGTCGCCTCGACGACCTCGAATTGCAGTTGGCGCTGAACGGTCCGCACGATCGCAACAATGCCATCCTCGTCGTCCATTCGAGCGAGGGCGGAGTCGATGCCCAGGACTTCGCCGAGATGCTGACCCGGATGTACCTGCGCTGGGCCGATCGCCGCGGTTTCAAGGCCGAGCTCCTCGACGAGACCCCCGGCGATGAGGCGGGCATCAAGAACGCCACGATCGAAATCCGGGGTTCCAACGCCTACGGTTTCGCCAGGGCCGAAGCCGGTTCACACCGCCTGGTCCGGCTTTCTCCGTTCGACGCCGCGCATCGCCGCCACACGGCGTTCGCCCTCGTCGAGGTCCTCCCGGAGATCGAAAGCGATACCGAGATCGACCTCAACCCGGACGACGTCCGCGTCGACACCTATCGCTCCTCCGGCGCCGGCGGGCAACACGTCAACAAAACGAGTTCCGCCGTCCGGTTGACCCATCTGCCGACCGGGATCGTCGTCACCTGCCAGAACGAGCGCAGCCAGATTCAGAACCGCGAAACCGCCTTCAAGATCCTGCGGGCGCGCCTGTTGGAGCGCAAACTCAAGCAGGAAGCCGACGAGCTCTCCAAACTGAAGGGCGAGCACACCGGGGCAGGTTTCGGCGGTAACCGAATTCGTTCCTACGTCCTCCACCCGTACACAATGGTCACGGATCACCGCACGGACACCAGCACCGCCGACACCCAGGCCGTGCTCAACGGCGACATCGATCCCTTCGTCAGTGCCTACCTGCAGCAGCAAATGGGAGTCGCGGTATGAGCCGTCAACGGTCGTTCGGTTGCCGCGGTCTGAGCGCGGTCTTGCTTATTCTTCTCGTGCTGTCCTCGATTCAGCACGGGCTGGTGGGTACTCAGGCGCTGGCGGCCGAGCAGATCGCGATCAAGACCGACAAGGCGAGTTCCGACTTCCCCGACGGCATCGATTTTTCGCTCGACGCCAGGAGCGACCACGAGATTCAGCGCATCGAGCTCCTTTACCAGGCAGCCGATATCGAGACGCTCAATCTGGAGGTGCCCGACTTCAAACCGGGCAAGCACGTCTCGCTGAAGCACACGCTCGACTTCCATACCAACTTCGAACCGTCCGGCATCGACATCACCTACCACTGGCGGATCACCGACGACGCCGGCAACGTCACCGAATCCGAACCGAAGGTCGTTCAGTGGTTCGACAATCGGTTCGATTGGCAGTCCACCGCATCTTCAGACGTGACGCTCTATACCTACTATCAGAATCCAGCCTTTGCCAAGATCATTCTCGATACCGCCCAACGAACCGTCGATCGTCTCAAGGTGATGTACGGTCTCGACACCGTGACGCCGTTCCGCATCTGGGCCTACAACAAGCAAAAGGACTTCCTCGTCACCCAACAGGCAAACGGTTCCGATGCGGTAGCGGCCACGACGTATCCTCAGTTCCACGTCATCGCGTCGCTCTTGCCCGAGGGCGGAATCCGCGAGGTCGGCCGCGTGATCCCGCACGAGGTCAGCCACCAACTCCTCTATCAGGCGACCAAGAATCCCTTCAACGCTCCCCCAACCTGGCTCGACGAAGGTCTTGCCGTCTCGAATCAGGAAAGCGGCAATGAGGATTCCCCCGCGTTGGTGAAGGACGCGGCGGAGAAGGGTCAGCTCTTTTCCATCCGCTCACTCAAATCCGATTTTCCGCTGGATTACTCGGACATGGTCCTGGCCTACGCCGAGAGCTACTCGATCGTCCAGTTCATCATCAACACCTACGGCGAAGACAAATTGGCCGCCGTGATCGCGGCCTACCGCGACGGCGTCGCGCACGACGAGGCGCTCCGCCGGGGTCTCGGCGTCGACACCGACCAACTCGACCAACTCTGGAAAGCGAATCTCGACTACCCGGGCGACAAACCACGCGCCACCGGCACCACCAGCCAACCGTCGCACTGGACCGATTTCTTCGGCACCGGTCTGGCCAGCGGCGCCCTCGTCGTCTTCGTTGCCTTGATCGCCGTCGCCCTGTTCCGTCTCGCATCTGCCCGTCGTTTCCGTCGTCATGCGCCTCGCCTCGGCTGACCACGGCACGGGCGCCGGTTGCCCTGGGCGGTCGGTCATGGTGTACCCTGCACCAGCGCGTGCTAGACTCGCGCGGTTCCGGCGGTTGGTGGGGTCGACCGGACATCGCGATCGTCTCGGGCACGAGGCTTCGATGGACACGTCACCGCGCCGCGCGAGGATCCTCGACCCGGCGGCGATCGAGCGCAAACTCGCGCTCGACACCTACAACGTCGACAGGAACCGCGCGCACATCCGGATCATCGACCGCGACGTCTGTCTGCGGTGTGTCAGGCAGCAGTGCATCAACTGTTGCCCGGCGACCTGCTACACGCCCGAGGACGACGGTCGAGTCCTCTTTTCCTACGAGGGCTGCGTCGAATGCGGCACTTGCCGCATCGTCTGCCACGAGTTCGACAACATCGAGTGGACCTACCCGCGTGGGGGGTTCGGCATCCAGTATCGCCACGGTTAAGCCGGGTTCTTGCCGGCCCAGCCGATCACCCGCGGGCGAGGACACGTCGTCATGTATTGGACAAAGAAGCACGTGTTGGTCTGCACCGCCTCCCATTGCGCCCAAAAGGGCGCCAATGACGTCGCCGGACGGCTCCGCCTCGACGTCATCCGGCGCGGTCTCGATGCCGAAATCCTCGTCAACAACTGCGGCACGATCGACCTCTGCGACATCGGTCCGAACATCGTCGTCTACCCCGACAACATCATCTACCGGGGTGTCACCGTCAAGGACATCCCCGAAATCGTCGAATACCTCAAGGGCGGACCGGTCGTCGAGCGCCTCCTGCTCGGTCCCCAGACACCCGAGGAGCAGACCCGCCGGGAGTTCTATCGGCAGGCGATTGAGTCCGGGAAGAAGTTGCCCGTCGCCGAATTCGAGCGGCTCGCGGCCGAGTTCGGGTTCGATGCCGCGTGGATCGCCGAGCAGTTGCGGCGCGGTTTCATCGCCCGCAAACCGGCCACGGCCGACGAAGGCGAAGCGATCGACGTGACGAAGAAGGCGCGGACGCGCTACGGAGTCTAGCGGACCGTGCGGACAACGCCGACGGAGCGGCCGTGAATTCGCAAAAGCGGCAACCCGAGGTCGAAACGACCGAACGCTCCCTCGCGTCCGAACGCTACCGATGGTCGCCGATTCGGCCGTCGCGATCGCTCGCGGTCCGCCTTGCGCTCGCCTCGGGACTCGTCATCACCGCAATCTTGACGAACCGCTCGTTCCTCGGTTGGGGTCTCTTCGTCCTCTTCGCAATCCTGGTCGTGCCGATTGGCCGGGCGCGGTCGTTCGCCATTTCATTCGTCCCCTACGCCGCCGTCTGGTTCGCCTTTACGGCGATGCGATCCCTGGCCGACGAAACCGCGCTGGCGGATTCGTTGAGCAGCGTGGTCGGCAACTTCGAGCGTCGCCTCTTCGGCGGCCGCCTACCGTCGATCATGCTTCAGGATCGCTTTTACGACCGGAATCACCTGCACTGGTACGACTACCTGTGCACTTTCGTCCACTGGTCCTACTTCGTGATCCCGCACGCCGTGGCGATTCGGACGTGGTACAAGGACCCGATGCTTTTCCGCAGGTATCTGGCGTCGATGACGATGGTCCTCGCGATCGGACTCGCCCTCTACTTCATGATCCCGAGCCGGCCGCCCTGGAACCTGCCGGAGGAGCTCTCGTCGCCGTCTCAGCCCGTGGTGCAGCGGATCATGGCCAAGGTTGGCAAGCAGTTGGGCGGCGGTCTCTATCAAGCCACCTACGACGTGATCGGCGAATCGAATCCCTGGGCGGCGATGCCGTCGATCCACATGGCAATCACCGTCCTGCTCGTATTTCCGGCCTTTCGAGCGGGTCGTAGATGGGGGTATCTGGCGCTGGCATATGCCGCATTGATGGGCTATTCGCTGGTGTATTTGGGCGAGCACTACGTCGTCGACGTCACCATCGGCACGGTCATCTCGACCTACAGCTGGTATGCCGTCGGCACCTGGAGCCGGCGGGTCGCTCCGCTGGTGCGACCCGTCCGTCGCCGTCCACCGGAGCACTCGCTGGCAGATGCGTAGAGTGCGCGGCCTACCCGATCCGGTCGCGCGAGCCGTGCTCAACCGCTGGGGTTTTGCACCGCGCGATTGACGTCGGCGATCGCGACCAGTCCCTCGAGATACGACCGGAACGATGCACCCGCCGGAAGGTCGCGTCGTGTTCGCATCGGCCTGGTCAGGCGAACGTGCCCCGGCGCGGGGTCGTACTCGACCTTCAACCAGGAGCCAGCGAGGGAACGCTCGGCGGCGAGCGACGCCACCGCCGGCAAGAGCCTGGTTCTGAGCTCGCCCGGGGGGCCCTCGTAGTCAAAGGTGTCGGACCCTCCGTGCTGTTTGGCTCGGCTGACCGTCCAGAGCCACCGCTCGCCGCCGGCGCCGTCGATCACCGAGGCGTGGAAGACTCGCCCCATCCCGCCCGCGAGTTGGGCGATGCGACCTTCGGCCAGGTGGCCCGCGAATCGACCGTCGACGACCGCGTCGTCGACGTTCGCCGACCCGTCGACGACCTCCTGCATCGGCAAGAGCGCCGCCTCGAGGTCGGCCTTGGCGCGCCGGTTGAAGAAAACCGCCATGTAGGCCGTCGCGGCCAGCGACAAGAGCACGATGACGCACATCGCGATCGAGACGGAGACGTAGGGGTTCACCCGGGTGTCCTCTGCTGGCCGCTAGTCTCCGGATCCGATCACCGGCTGGCCGACCGGAGCGCTCGCACCCGGTAAGGTCCGCCTGACACCCGACGGCCTCGCCCCGACTCCGAAAACCGCGACCGCGGCGACCGCGCCGAGGATCGCGTTGACGACCAGCGACAACTCGTAGCTCCCCGTCGTATCGTAGACCACGCCGTCGAGGAACGATCCCGCACCGAAACCGAGATTCATCGCCGTGAACATCGTCCCGAAGATGACGCCGATGTTGGCGCGTCCGTAGAGATCGGTCGAGATCGCGGCCGTCAGCGGTGTGGTCGCCGTCCAGGAGATCCCGAGCACCACCGCGTACAGGTAGAGCAGGTGACCGGTCGGCAGGATCGCCAGCAGGAGGAACGCCAGACCGCGCAACGCGTACGTCAACGCGAGCACCGCCGGTCGGCGGTAGCGATCGGCGCCGAGCCCCAGCAGGATGCTGCCGAAAATGCTGAACACCGCCGTCGCCGCGACGACGTCGGCGGCCTCCATGGAACCCATCCCCATGTCGTCCGCATAGGCGAGAAAGTGGGTATTGGCGAAGGCCATCGTGAAGCCGCAGACGAAAAACCCGAACGCCAGCAGCCAGAACGCCGAGCTGTTGATCGCCGATCGCAGATCGACGCTCGGCGCATCGACCGCCGCGCCGGATGATGGGTGGCCGGAGTCCCGCGGACCATGGCCGGCGGATGCCCGAGTCGACGTCCGCGCATGACCATTGATCGGCGATTCGCGAACGAAGAGCAACGCCACCGGGGTGATGACGACGAGGAGCACCAAGGCCAATGCACGGTAGACGGTTTGCCAGTCGGTCCGGTGCAGCGTGAAGGTGGCCAGCGGCACGATCAAGAGTTGACCAAACGCCGACCCCGACGTCGCGATCGCCAGCGCGGTGCCCCGCCGTTTGGTGAACCAGCCGCTCACCAGGGACGTCGTGTTGACCGGACTGGTCGCCACCAGCGCCAGGGCGGCAACCACCCCGTAGAGAACGTAGAAATGCCACAGCGCGGTCGCATAGGAGATCGGCACCAAAACGATGGCGAGTGCGACGACGCCGATCGTCAAGACGCGCCGCGACCCGACCCGATCGACCATCGCCCCGATCACCGGCTGGCACGCCGACAGGACGACCATGTTGATCACGACCGCGATCGTCAGGTCCGCCCGACTCCAACCGTATTGCTCGGAGACGGGTTTGAGGACGACGCCGTAGAGAAACCGCGCACCGGACGTCGCGGTCAGGATCAGGGTGACACTCGCCACCACGATCCAACCCTGTGAGATCCGCAGACGACTCGTCAACCAGTCCATCGCTGACCGGGTTACTCCATTACGCCGCGTCGCGGCACGACCATCCAATTGCTCTCGCGCGTGATGTTAGCAGGAAGTCCGCCCGGATTCTCGCGGCGCCACCTCCTGAAGGTCCGGAAGATCCTGGCTCGAACCGAAACCGCGTCTTTTGTCCCAGCCCGCGGCCCGTGCTAGCATCTCGTGGGCGACCGCCGGCGCTCGCCACATCCGTACCCTTTGTCATTGGTCTGAACTTGCCCTGGCTGGAAGGAATCGCCGCATGGCCGTCGAACCGTTGATCTACGAGTTGAGCAAGGCCGGTCGCCGCGCCGTCCGATTCCCCGAGTCCGACGTGCCGCGGGCCGACCTACCGGGCGGGCTGTCGCGCGAAAACCTCGATTGGCCCGAGGTCAGCGAGATCGACGTCATCCGGCACTACACCCGGGTCAGCCAGAAGAACCACGCGATCGACATCGACATCTACCCGCTCGGGTCGTGCACGATGAAATACAACCCGAAGATCAACGAGGTCGTCGCCCGCTACGCGGGGTTTGCCCAACTCCATCCGCTGCAGGACGCCGCGATGACCCAGGGCGCCCTGGAATTGATGCACGAACTGCAAGGGATGCTGGCCGAGATCTCCGGGTTCGACGAGGTCGGTTTGCAACCCGCCGCCGGCGCCCACGGCGAACTGGCCGGGGTCTCGATCGCCCGGGCCTATCACCGGGATCGGGGCGAGACGAACCGGACGAAGGTCCTCGTCCCGGACTCGGCGCACGGCACCAATCCGGCGACCGCCGCCATGGTCGGGTTCGACGTCGTCACGATCCCGTCGGATGCGCGCGGCAACGTCGACGTCGAGGCCCTTCGTCGCGCCGCCGGTCCGGACACCGCGGCCCTGATGATCACGAATCCGAATACCCTCGGTCTGTGGGACGAGCACATCCGCGAGGTGGTGAGCATCGTCCACGAAGCGGGCGGACTCGTCTACAACGACGGCGCCAACTTCAACGCGATCCTCGGCATCGCCCGCCCCGGCGACCTCGGCATCGACGTCATGCACTTCAACCTGCACAAGACCTTCTCGACCCCGCACGGCGGCGGCGGTCCCGGTTCGGGGCCGGTCGGCGTCCGCGCCGAGTTCGCGGACTACCTGCCGGGTCCCCGCGTCCGCCGGATCGCCGACGGCGACGAGTCGGTCTACGAGTGGTTCCAACCGGCGAAGAGCATCGGCCGACTGCACGCATTCCACGGCAACTTCGGGATGCACGTCCGGGCCTACTGCTACATCCGCATGCACGGCGCGGCCGGGCTCCGTCGGGTCAGCGAGGACGCGGTGCTCAACGCCAACTACCTCCTCGCCAACCTGCGCGATCGCTACGATCTCCCCTTCGACCGCACCTGCATGCACGAGTTCGTGCTGTCGGGGAACCGGCAGAAGCAGAACGGCGTCCGCACCCTCGACATCGCCAAGCGTCTCCTCGACTTCGGCGTCCACCCGCCGACGACCTACTTTCCGCTGGTCGTCGCCGAGGCGCTGATGATCGAACCGACCGAGACCGAATCGAAGGAGTCGCTCGACCACTTCATCGCCGCCCTGCGCCAGATCGCCGACGAGGCGGAATCGAACCCCGAGTACGTCACCTCGGCGCCCCACACGACCGAGTACAAGCGTCTCGACGAGGTCGGCGCCAACCGCAACCTCAATCTGCGTTGGAAACGCGCCGAGCAACCGGCCGCCGAGGCCGTCGCCGCGGATTAGCGAGCTCCGGACGCGAAACGGCGCCGGTTCGGGTGCCGCCGGGAAGTGACGCGCGGGAGACATAGGCTGGCCCCTACGTTCTAGCCGCTCGACGGAAACCCGCGTATCCTAGGGCCAGCATCACATCCGCGGTCCCCGACGCCGCGTTGCAGCGCGTGCGTTCGCTCCGCCCTGGGAGAGCGTGTCGATGACCCATACCCCCCCAGCGGGGAGGAGCGGACGGCGGATCGGTCAACCCGCGGTCGCCACCGCCGCCGTGCTCGTGCTCGTGTTGGCACTGCTTCCCGCCGGGTTCCTCCCCAACGCGCCTCCATCCACGTCGTCGCGAGAAGCGTCGGCGCAGGAGGAACCGGTTCCGTCCGGCAACGTCATCGTCGTCCTCAAAGATCGCCACACGGACCCGCGCGCGGAGGCCCGAACCGAGGGAGTCAACCCGCGTCGGGTGTACCGCCGCGCGCTCAACGGGTTCGCCGCCACCCTCACGCCCGCCCAGGCCGAGCGGTTCGCCAGGCACAACCGCGTCGCCTTCATCTCCGCCGACGTCCCGGTGGCGGTCGCCTCCCAATCGGTGCCGACCGGCGTCAAGCGGATCGGCGGCGACTCCAACCCCATCGCCCACATCGACGGCGTCGACGCGCGCGTCGATGCCGACGTGGCGGTCCTCGACACCGGGATCGACGCGAACACCGGCGACCTCAACGTCGTCGGTGGGGTCGACTGCGACGGCGTCGACACCGGGAACTGGCAGGACGAGAACGGCCACGGCACGCACGTCGCCGGCACGATCGGCGCTCTCGACAACAACGCCGGCGTCGTCGGCGTCGCCCCCGGTGCCCGGTTGTGGTCGGTGCGCGTGCTCAACAACACCGGCGGCGGGTCCACCTCGGCGCTCCTGTGCGGGCTCGATTGGGTGGTCGAACAGGTCCAGACCGGGCAGCCGATCGACGTCGTCAACATGAGCCTGGCCGGTTCCGGCGCCGACGGCGACTGCGACAACTCGGCGCTCCACGAGGCGATCTGCAACGTCGTCGCCGCCGGCGTTGCGGTCGTCGCCGCCGCCGGCAACGGCCCCAGCGGTCTCGGCCGCGACGCGGCGTCGACGACCCCCGCGACCTATGACCAGGTGATCGCCGTCTCCGCCTTCAACGACTTCGACGGCCAACCCGGCGGCCTCGGGACCAAGCCACAGAACTGCTCGACCTCCTCGACCACCGACGACGCGTTCGCCACCTACAGCAACTACGGTCCGGACGTCGACGTCGCGGCGCCCGGAACCTGCATCGCTTCCCTGGCCATCGGAGGCGGGTTGGCCTATCGGAGCGGCACCAGCATGGCGGCGCCCCACGTCACCGGCGCCGTCGCCCTCTTCAAGTCCCTCAACCACGGCGCCATCCCGTCCGCCGTCCGCTCCTGGCTGCTCGGTCAGGCGTCGCAACCCCAAAACTCGGCGGTCGGGATCACCGGTGACACCGACGGGTTCGCCGAACCGGTTCTGGCCATCGGCAAACTCGCCATCAACCCGCAGCTCTACGAGTTCGTCGGCAGTCACAGTTCGTTCAACTCGCTCTCCTCGACACTGGTCCGGGATGGGAACGAGGCCACGGTTTGGAAGACGAACGTTGCCACGCCGCCCAACTCTGCCTATGTTTATGTCGACCTGGGAGGGGTCAAACCGATCGCCACGGTTCGGTGGGTCTTTGCCCAGACCGGCATCGCCGACGACATGCGCATCCAGGTCTCGGACGACGCGACGACCTGGACGACGCTCGGTCTCCGCAGCAACGCGCCCGTCGGCGTCTGGCAGGCGTACCCGACGACCGCCGATGCCCGTTACGTCCGGTTCGTCTTCTGGAACCACAACGGCGACGCTCAGTTGGGTGGCCTCGGCGAAGTCCAGGTCCTGCCGCCGGGTGCGTCTCCCCCGACGCCGAGTTCGACGCCGACGAAAACGCCGACGAAAACGCCGACAAAGACGCCGACGCGCACGCCAACTCCGGAGCCTACATACCGGATCACGTCCAGCACCCGCTCCAGCAACTCCGTTTCCGGTTCGGTCGTCAGGGACGGCAACGTGTCCACCTACTGGACGTCGAACGCCAGCAGCCCACCGAACTCCGCCTGGGTCTTCGTCAGCCTCAGCTCCTCGAAACCGATCGGCAAGATCAAGTGGGTCTTCGGCCAAACGGGTCACGCCGACTCCTGGAAGATCCAGGTTTCCAAGGACAAGACCCATTGGACGACCCTCGCCACCAAAGGCAACGCGCCGGTCGGAGTGTGGCAGACCTTGTCGGTGAGCGTGACCGCGCGTTACGTCCGCTTCTACTTCAGCAACCCGAACGGCGAGGCCCAGGTCGGCGGTGTGGCCGAAATCCAGGTCCTTCCGCCGGCTTCGCCGACGCCGACCCCAACTCGGACCCCGACGCTTACACCAACCCTGATGCCCACGTCGACCAGCACAATCACGCCAATCTCGTCCCCAACTGCCACGGCAACGGACACCGCCGTACCCTCGCCCACCGAAACTCCAACGGCAACACCTACGGAGACGCCAACCGAGACGCCGACGATAACACCAACGGAGGACCAGACCGCCCAGTCGGACGGGTCCGAAGGCGAGGGTTCGCCCGGCCCTGAAAGCGCGGTGGCGACGTCGGCGGTCGCGGAGCCGTACCGGGTCGTGCGCACGAGCCACTCGCGCAACGGCGGCAGCGGCACCGTCTTGGTCGACGGCGACCCGACCACTTCCTGGGTGGCCGACCTGACCGATTCCGACGGTGAAGCCACGGTGACCCTCGACCTCGGCCAGCCCGAACCGGTCGGCACGATCCAGTGGCTCTTTGCCGCCGGCGGACCGGCCGGCGAGATGCGGATCGACGTCTCGCGCGGACGCCGCGGTTGGACGACGCTCGCCGGACCGGGGACCACGAACTCGGGCGAGTGGCAGCAACTTGTGCTCGACGAACCGGTGACGGCCCGTTACGTCCGCTTCACCTTTACGGGCACCGGCGGCCAGGTCGGCGGTCTTGCCGAAGTCCGCGTTCTGCCGTAGCGACGCCGAACCACGCTACGGGTCTCGCCCCAGCAATGCCGCGACTCCGTAGCGGCCCGCATCGTCTTGCTCACGGGATATGTCGCGCGGGGTGGCCCGTCCGGTGACGCCGGAATCCGACGCTCGGGGGACTTCACTTCGACCGTTACCTCGACTACAATGCCGCCGAACCACGTCGAAGGACAATCCTCGTGCCCGGTTGAGACGCCGCCTCTCGGCGTGCGCCGTGTCGTTCGTACCAGTGAAAGGGTCTGCGCCATGTCGTCGCCGCCAGGGTCCAATCCGCCGAGTGGCAGCGGAGCCAATCCGATCGCGGGTCCGAACCCGTACGGGGTACCGAACCCACCGGGTAGCGACCAACCGCGGCAGCCGATGCCACCGCAATCCGGACCGTACGGGCAGCCGCCGGCCGACGGTCAGCCGGGCTATCCGCAAGCCCCTTCGTACGGCGCGCCGACCTCACAGTCGTACGGGGGCTCGGCCACACCGATCTATCAGCAGCCGGGCCAGTGGGGTGCGCCGAGCCAGTACCAGCCCTACGGCGGACAGTACGCCGCCGTCGCCCCCGAACTGTCCGGCCTGGGCCCTCGCATCGCCGCCAGGATCGTCGATTCGATCATTGTCTCCATCATCGTCACCGTGCCGATCCTGATCGGTCTCGCCGTTGGCTCCAGTGGGTTCATGTTCCTGATGGTCCTTGTCGCGATCGGAGCTGCGGTCTATTACGCCTGGGGCCTGGAAGCGACCCGCGGCCAAACGCTCGGCAAACAGTGGTTGGGTATCCGCGTCATCAAGGACGACGGCACGAGTCCCCCCGGTTGGGGTGCCGCCATCATCCGCAACCTCCTGTTGATCGTCGATCAACTGCCGTTCCTGTACATCCTCGGTATGATCTGTATTGCCTCTTCTCAGAAGAAGCAGCGCATCGGCGACATGGCGGCCCATACCCTCGTCGTCAGGGCGTGAGCCGATCGCGGTTGCGGCGCATCTGGGCGCCGCGACCGCCGACGACGTGTATAGGCCGCTATGCAATCGTCCCGGCGCCCTGTGCGGACGATGATCTCAGTTCGACGAGTGCGATAATTGCTCACGCTCTCGCCCCTCGCGGCGCTCGATTGGCGATTGACCTTTGACGCCCGCCGGAAAATCGGCTATGATTCGGCCGTGATGTAGAACAAGTTTTCTACATATCCCACTCCCCGCACGACCGCGAGTCGCCCCACGCCGGGGCCACGCACCGGAGAGGACAGCCGTCACCATGTCAGAACGCCAGCGTGCCATCGACCTTGCCATCACCCAGATCGAGCGCCAGTTCGGCAAGGGCTCGATCATGAAGATGGGCGAAGCCCACTCGATGCAGGTCGAATCGATCCCGACCGGCAGCATCGCCCTCGACCTCGCCCTCGGGATCGGCGGGCTTCCCCGCGGCCGGATCACCGAGATCTACGGTCCCGAGTCCTCCGGCAAGACGACCCTGGCCCTGCACGTCATCGCCGAGGCGCAGAAGATCGGCGGCGTCGCCGCGTACGTCGACGCCGAGCACGCGATGGATCCCCTTTACGCTGCCCGCCTCGGGGTCAACTTGGACGATCTCCTCATCTCGCAACCCGACACCGGCGAACAGGCATTAGAGATCGTCGAAACACTGGTCCGCTCCGGTGCGCTCGACGTCATCGTCGTCGACTCCGTCGCCGCCCTCGTCCCCAAGGCCGAAATCGAGGGCGACATGGGCGATTCCCACGTCGGTCTCCAGGCACGCCTGATGAGTCAGGCGCTCCGCAAGTTGACCGGGGCCATCAGCCGCTCGAAGACCTGCGTCATCTTCATCAACCAGTTGCGGATGAAGATCGGGGTCATGTTCGGCAACCCCGAAACGACGACCGGTGGCAACGCCCTCAAGTTCTACGCCTCGACCCGCCTCGACATTCGCCGTATCGAAACGATCAAGAGCGGTCAGGACTCGGTCGGTTCCCGCGTCCGCGTCAAGGTCGTCAAGAACAAGGTAGCACCGCCCTTCCGCCAGGCCGAATTCGACATCATGTACAACGAAGGGATCTCGGTCGCCGGCAGCGTCCTCGACGTCGGCGTCGACCTCGGTCTGGTCAAGAAGACCGGGGCCTGGTTCTACCTCGACGACGAACGCCTCGGTCAGGGGCGGGAGAACGCCAAGGAGTTCCTCAAGCACAACCCGGACGTGATGGAGACGATCCGCGAGCGCATCCGCTCCTCCTCCCCCGAACTCATCGGTCGCATCGCGTTCGACGGCGCCGAAGGCGAGGAGAAGGAAGAGGAGTAGTTCCTCCCTTCGCGACCTGGCGGGCACACCGGCACGTTCGCGCAGCGCCATTCTGGTTCGGGATGGGATGACCCTTCCGGGTTGCCGGTCGGCGATCGATCCGGTCCGCTGCCCACCAGCCGCCAAGATCGGTGCCATCACAAACCGCTTCGCCTCGCCCCGCACCAGGCAGATAGGCGCGGCAAGTCCGGCACGGATCAAGCTGCCGCGACGATGTCGTCGATCAGCCAACGCTCGCCGTCGGCGCGAACGAAGATGAATCGCTCCGGCGGCGGCGCCTCGTCGCCGTTGCTGTAGCTGACGAGGGCGCTGACCCGACCATCGGGAAGCACCTCGACGTCGGTGATCGCGCCCAATGCCGCTCGGTCCTCCGGCGGCGGTGGCGTCACCGCGGCGAACGAGACTTCGAACTCCTCCTCCGACAAACCCGACTCGGCCCGAAACCGCCGGAGAAACGAGTCGGTGTAGAGCGCAAATCCCCGCAGCAGTTGTCCGGTGTTCGCGTAGTCCAGCAACTCGCGCACCGTCAGCGTGACGCCGACGATCCGTTCGGTTTCCGTGTCCCGGTCTTGTGCCGCAGTCGCGAACGCTTGCTCGACAACCGGCGTCTCGGAGCTCGGTCGCACGGGTGGCGCAATCGGACCGACCTCAACCGACGTCGGTGGCCCGAGGTCTTCCGGTGACACCGCTGCCGCGGAAGCCTGCACGTCCGCCCCGCGCTGGGTCTGCTCGACCGCGCGTTCGACCTCGGGCGCGACTCGGACCGTTTCGACGGACGCGATCGTCTGTGTCTGCGCTTCCGTCGCATCGCCCGTGCCGTTGGCCGTCTCGAGCACGTCCGGCTGCGCCAACCGCCTAGCAACAAGCGGTTTGAGCAGCCAGGCGATCAAGACGACGGTGCAGAGCACCACGACGACGATCCCAAGGGCCACGAGCTGATTGACTCCTGTCGAACGCTCGGGTGTTCCCGGCGGATTCGGTAGGTCATTCATCGAGACGATCGAGCGCGAGATCAAGCCGGGCATCGTGCGCCTTGCCCACGTCTCAGACGGAGGAGCGCGAGACCGAGCCACGCTCGGATCGCCGGAGCAGCATCCCTGCTCCCGCCAGGGCACATGCCAGCGCGACCAGCCCGATTGCCAGGCCGCCACCGGAGTCGACGGCGACCGTCGGCCCGACACCGGTGACCGGTGGAGAGGTGACGCCACCCGTACCGCCGGTCGTAGCCGGTGCCGGCTGGAGTTCGATTTCGCCGCAGGCGACGACATTTGCCGGATCGAGGAGCGTCGCCAGATCGGTCGCGGGCCGGTGGATGTCGATCACGTATCCGCCCGCCAGGAGGTCGCCGAGCGAGATCTCGACGAGGGTGCGGGTGATGCGGCCCGGTTCGGCGTCCGCGAGCGGGAAACCCGGCATCGCCGCAAAGGCGTCGCAGGTACCCTGGTGGATGTGCGCCGGGTACGGGCCATCGCTCGCCATGAGACGAATCGCGACCGACGTGATGTCGGCGTCGACACGCAGCGTCGCCTTGCCATCGACACCGGAATCGCCGACGTGGCGGAGCCGGATCGTGACGTGATCCGGCGTGTCGCCGGATCGCAAACGCGACGCGGCTTCCGTGCCGGATAATTCGACGAGGGCCGAGACCGCCGACGTCGCGCCAAACACGGCAACGAACACAGCGACGAGCATCAATTGGCGATTCCGCACTCGGCGCCGCTGTCGCATCGTGTCTACCTTCACCGGCTACCGATTCCACGAGCTACGTCGCGACGAGCACCCGGAACGCACGGACGTCCACCTTGACGCCGTTGCTCCAGATCGCCACCTGCCCGCCCGAGGGGAAGCTGGGGTCCGTCGCCTCGAGCACGACCGTCCCGTCGAGCGAATAGGTAATGTGGTCCCCGTCCACCTCCAGGCGGTAGGTGTGCCACTCCTGGTCGGTCTGGCGGTCCTGGTGTGCCAGGAGACGGTCGAGCGCCCAGAGCCTGGCGGAGGGGCCGGAGCCACAAACCCACTCGACGCCACCGGCGTAGAAACCGCTTTCGCTGCCGCGAACGACGATCCCGAAGTTCGCCGCACAGTCCGGTTCCTCGGTGATCTTGATCTCCGCCTCCACCGCGTAGTCGTCCCGATCGACCGTTTGCGGCGGTTGGACGTACCCTTGGAAGGTGCTTCCGTCCGACACCAACTGCCCGGCGTTCACCGTCCACCCGGAAGCAGCGGTCCAGGTATCGAATCCGGCGGTCTCGGGAACCCCGTAGAACAGCGTCTCGGCCGGCGTCGGCGACGGGGCTGCCGCGGTCGATTGGAGCGCGGCGATCGTCGCCGCGGCTTCCGTCTGGGCCGCTTGAGCCGAGGCCAACTCCGCTTGCCGCGCCGCGTCGGCGGTCGCCAGGGCCGCCGAGGTCCCCTGGGCTGCCGCGACCTCGGCGGAGGCGGTCGCCTGGACCGCCGCGCGCTCCGCCGCGGCCGCCGTCGCCGAGTCTGCCGCCGCGGTCGCCTGGGCGGCAGCCGTGGCCTCTTGATCCGCGCGCGACGTCGCCAGCGCCGCGATTGTCGCCTCGGCGGCGGCCGACTCCGCCTGGCGCGTCGCTTCACCGGCGGTCGCCACGGTGGCGACCGATGCGGCGGTGGCGTGCGCCGCGGCCGCGTCGGTCGCCAGTGCGCCGGCGGTCTGGACCGCACCGATGTCGAACGTCTCCGCCGTCGGCGTGATCGGCGCCGCCGGCGTCGTTTCGGTCGGCGTCGTCTCGGGCACCGGACTCACTCCCGGCCGCGGCGGATTCGGTACCTGAATGCGGTAGCAAAAGGCAATACCGTCGATACCGCGCTCGACGGGCGCCGACAGCCCGCTGCCGTTCCTGGTCGGCGGGTCGAACGGAATGAACGCTCCGTCGTCGCCGGCGCGAACGATCACCGCGGCCACCCGCACGCTGGCGGAAAAGTCGAATGCCGTCGCCTGACCAGCCCCATTCGCCGCCGTGATCACGAGGAGCACGGCGATCGTGCCGTCGCTAAGGCGAAACACCCGGCCCGGCTCGATCGCCGGCTCGACCGCCTTCAGATCGACGGCGATTTCGGACCAGGCCGGATCGGCGTCGTGGCAGTTTTTCGGAACCGATTGACCATCGGTGGCGGCGATCGAATGTCCAACCTGCGCCGGACCGGCCACGAGTGGCCCCCCGAGCCACCAGCCGGCGACGGCAAACACCGGCACCAAAAGCAGCCGGCCGAAACGTCCGATCATGGCGAGACGCTCCCTCGACGGAAGAAGGGCGCGATGTCCTGGCCGGCAAGCACACCCCTCCGGGCTAGGACGTTCTTCCTAGTTCTCTACCGTATGCACGGGGACGCGTGCGGTCAACGGCCGCGACGCGATGCGCGGTCCTACTCAGCGCCAGACCAAAGTACCGGAGCGCCTTATGATCGAATGTGGACGAGTTTCGACGGTCAAACGAGATATCGCGGGTGCCAGGTCGGGCTGTCCCAGGAAACGATCTGCTCGGCGACGATTCGGAACCAGATGCACAACTGGTCGACCGTCTCGTCCTGGTAGTCGTCGCCCGCGGCATCGCCCAGGTAGCGTCGACAGATGGCGCGACTCCGCTCCAACCATTCGCCGCGATCCGGCGCCTCGTCCCGAAGGACCTCGACCGGTCCCGTGATCAGGACTCGCCGCAGTTGGTCGCGGTCTTCTGCGATCGACACGCACGCGCGCGGCCGTGCCCGGAGGTACGGCACGAATCTCGCTTTCGCCCGCACCGCGATGACGACGCCGGTCCCGTCCCACTCGTACCAGATCGGCACGACGTGCGGGTCTCCCTCCGTCGTGACAACGCCGAGCCGTGCAATCAGCGGTTCGGCCAAAAACGCGGCGAGTCCTTCCTTGCTCAACGGTGCCATCGACCGACTCCTCTGCTGGACGTACCACCAATCGGATCTTTGTTTTCCCTGAGTCGAGGTTGCCCGAATTTTGCACCTGCACCCAGCCGTGACACACCCGAGTGGCGAGCTAGATCGCGGCGGGCAGCGTACCAAGCGCACGCACGGATGACAGAAAGGGACCCGGATACGTCGGCAATTTGTCCACGAAAAGGACCATAGCCCACCGCTCTGGTTGATCAAGCAGCGCCATTGACGGGACAAGTATCGCCTGTGCTGGTGATTCATGGCGCAATCGGCTTGCGACCGACCGGCACAGCGTCATGCTTCGGAGAAAGCAGAACGGAGGATCGCTCAGCGAGAGAAGCGCGCACAAGTGGCCGTCTCGGAGGTCAAGCACCGAGTCGATAGAGACCTGCATTTCGTAGACTCGGCGCGTTCGGGCTTCTCGAAGCTGTTCCCGTGTTAGGTGCTCCGTTCTCAAGTGTCGTGCCCATTCGGTCGCCAAGACGCGTTGATCTCCGGCGAGATAGAGCGTCGGCTCACCGAGGACATTCCGCCGATTGCGATCAGACCACGCGGCGAAACCGGCATCCAGGGGATCGACGTTGGGGATATCAGGGACGACGCGGTAGGCGATTTGTGAAAAGCTGAAAAGGTAGGGACGAACCGACGAAGCTAGCTCAGCCACTCGTAATCGGCGGCGAGGGCCGAAAGGACCCGCTGAGCGTCTCCAGACTCGAGGAGTTCAAGGGCGGTTCGGCCGTCAAATCGAGAGGATGGCTCCGTCATGAACAGCCGTACCCCCTCCGGCGTGTAAACCGCCAAAGCCAATTGGGCGATGTCGGGGAATTGCGCGAGTCGGGCACTGAGCTCCGGGTCGAGCTCAGTCTCTGCCACGGTGGCGAGCGCGGTTCGTCGATCTTTCATGACGGCGCCTCCCGACGATCCACCGCGACGTGGGCGGACCGCCGGGATTAGGCTACCACAGGCGGGTTGCGCTTCGCGTTCAAAGATTCGCGATCTCCACCGGTTCCACCGGCTCCGCCAGGTCAAATCCGAAGACGCGAGAGAGGAAATAGAGTTCGCCGTCCAGGGCCCGGCGGATGTTCGCGGCCCGGCGGAACCCGTGTTGCTCGCCTTCGAACATGACGAGGGCGACCGGGAAGCCTTTCGCCTTGACCGCGTCGTACATCATCTGCGCCTGATTGGGCGGCACGACCTTGTCCTCGAGTCCCTGGAAGAGGATCAATGGGCAGGAAAGGCGATCCACGAAGTTGATCGGCGATCGCTCCTGGTAGACGTCGTGTCCGGTTGCCAAAGGCGCGATCAAGCGGTCGAGGTACCGGGATTCGAATTTGTGCGTCTCCTTCGCCATCGCCTCCAGGTCGCTGATGCCGAAGTGGCTGGCGCCGGCTTTGAACGCATCGCGGAAGGTCAGGGCCGCCAGCGTCGTGTAACCGCTTGCGCTCCACCCCCGAATCGCCAGGCGATCGGCGTCGACGAGCCCCTCGGAGGCGAGGTATCGGGCGCCGTTGACGCAGTCGTCGACGTCGACGATGCCCCAGCGGTCGTTCAGCCGTTGGCGATACGGACGACCGTAGCCGGTCGAGCCCCCGTAATTGACGTCGAGCACGGCGAAGCCACGACTCGTCCAATACTGCAACTGGAGCGACAGCGAGGTCGACGTCTGACCGGTCGGCCCGCCATGGCTGAGTACGACCAGCGGCGGCAATTCCCCGTCCGGCGCGGCGTACTCGACGTTCTTCGGCGCGTAGAAAAACCCGTGGGCGGTCAAGCCACCCCCGGTCGGAAACTCGACCGCGCCGGGAATCGAGAACCCGTGACGGTCCAGTTCGATCTCCGATGAGCGCCGGAGCGGTACCGTGTCGTTCGACGCCAGGTCATGGCGCAACACGGCGGTCGGATGCAACGGCGAACCGGCCTGGAACGCGACGTATCCGGGGCCGACGCGGAGGTAGTCGACGTCGGTCCACGGCGTCGGTACCGTGAACAACGCGCCGCTCTCGGTGTCGATCGTCGCGACGTACCAGGACCCGCCCTTGGTGTAGGTGCAGACGATCAGCGCCGGCGACGCGAAACCGTAGGTCGACTGCCCGAACACCCATTGCGGCTGCCCGAACTCCGCCTCCATCGGTGCCACGGCCTCGGCCCGTCCGTCGCGCCACCGGTACAGATTCCACCACCCCGTCCGATCGGAGACGAAGTGCAACGTGCCGTCCGGCGACCACTCCGGCTGGAAGATCGACTCCTCGAGCCCGCCGGCAATGAGACCGGCGTTACGGACAGATCCGTCCTCCGCCGGTTCTCCCGCCCAGAGTTCGCTCCCGTCCCACGGCATGTTGGGGTGGTTCCAGGTCAACCAGGCCAGTTGGGTGCCATCGGGACTGGGGCGCGGATTCGAGTAGAAGTCGTTCCCGGACACCAGGACCCGGCCGCTACTCCCGGCGCTGCCCCCGTCAAGATCGACCGCCACCAGCGCGTTGACTGCCTCCCGCGCCGGGTCGCTGTGGTCCTCGCGCACGCAGAGCAAGCGGTTTCGCGTGCGATCGAATGCGAAGTCGGCGTAGCGGAACGAGGATTCTGGCGTGATCGGTCGCGGTTCGCCGCCGGGTTCCTGTCGGTAAAGCCGCTGATCGTCGTCGTGGGTGAAGTAGACCGTGCCGTCGACGACGGTAAACGAGCCGCCGCCGTATTCATGGACGCGGGTGCGGGCGTTGAACGGCGCGGGATTGACGTCGGCCATCGCGCCGTCCGGCGTCCGCCGCACCACGACGTAGCGACCGGCCTCGGTCGGGCGCGACTCCACCCAGTAGATGTCTTCTCCGTCGAGGGCAATCTCGCCCAACCGAACCGTCCCCGCGACGATCAAATCCGAGGTGATCGGCGATTTCCACGACCCGTACGGCGCGACCTTCATGCCCGCTCCTTGCTCCACTTGCGAAGACGAATGGACGGCCCGCTGGGACGGACTGAAGCGGGATGGTGACACATCCTGTCCGACCAGTCCACGGCGGTCTCCCCGCACCTCGATTGACACGACGTGAAGTCGATGGGATGATCGCATCGACTTCACATCGGCCCGAGGCGGTATTGCCTGTTGAGGGAACCATGCGCCAAGAGAGTGTTACCACGGAAAGCGATCCGACCGTCCACGCCTGGGGCCGATGGGAGGGCGCCTACGTCAGCGCCGTTGACCGCGCTCGGCCGACGCAGGCGGTCGAGCTCTGGGCCGACTTCGCCGGCCCAACCGGTGAGCGCCGCCGGGCACGTGGATTCTGGGACGGCGACCGTACCTGGAGGCTTCGGTTCTCCCCCGACGTCCCCGGCACCTGGACCTATCGCACAACGTGCTCGGACTCCTCAGACTCCGGACTTCACGGGCAAACCGGCTCGTTCACCTGTACTCCATACGAGGGCGGCAACCCACTCTACCGCCATGGGGCGGTCAACGTCGCAACGGAGGGTCGATATTTCGAACACGCCGACGGGACGCCATTCTTTTTCCTCGCCGATACGTGTTGGAACGGTCCGCATCTGGCCGAACCCGAAGACTGGGTTCGCTATCTGAGCGATCGCGCGGCGAAACGATTCAGTGCCGTCATCTTCACCGCGCCGCATTTTCGCGGGTTGGCCGCCGATGCGGACGGGCGGACCGCGTACTCCGGGCGGGAGCAGATCGAGATCGACCCCGTCTTTTTCCGGCGCCTCGACCGAACCGTCGATGCCATGAACGATCGCGGACTCCTCGCGGTGCCGCTCCTTTTGCACGCCGGGAAGGACACCGAGCGCAACGCCGGTCATCACCTGCCGCAAGACCAGGCCATCGCCCTCGCCCGCTACGTCGTCGCTCGCTACGATGCCCACCACGTCCTCTGGAACCTGGTGGCCGAAGCGGAATTCCATGGCTGGGGCGCCCGTTACTGGCAGCAGGTCGCTCGTGCCGTCTTTGCCAACGGTCGCAACCACCCGGTTACGCTCCACCCATACGGGATGGATTGGGCTCTTTACAGTTTCCTCGACGAGCCCTGGATGGACGTGGTCGGTTACCAAAGCGCCCACGGCGACAACGAAGCCTATCTCCGCTGGATCCCACAGGGTCCGCCGTCTTGGTCGTGGGTTCTCCACCCACCTCGCCCCTTTGTCAACCTGGAACCGCCCTATGAGGGGCATCTCGCCTACCACTCCGGCACTCCGTTCGATGCCGCCACCGTTCGCCGCCACACCTATTGGAGTCTCCTGTCGTCTCCGGTCGCCGGCGTCGGTTATGGTGGACACGGCGTGTGGGGTTGGGACGACGGCACGGGGACGCCATTCGCCCACGAATCCACCGGCAAATCCGCGGCGTGGCACGAGGCGATCCATCTCCCCGGCTCAACCTCCATGCGCCACCTGGCCGAACTCATGGCATCGCTCCCCTGGTGGCAGCTTCGCCCCGCCCCGGAGATTCTCGCCGCGCAGCCTGGTCTGGAAGACGCCCGCCTGACCGTCGTCGCCTCCCGCAGCGAGGACGGAAGCATCTCGATCGTCTACGCCCCACGCGGTAGTCGTGCCACACTCAGACTGGGTGTGGACGAGTCGCCGGTACGAAGCGCCACCCTGATCGACCCTGCCTCGGGAGATCGCACTCCGCTCGACGCCCCAGCCGGCGGTGGAGAATGGGCAGTTCCGTTGCCAAACGGGGAAGATTGGTTGGTGCTGCTGGAAAGGTAGATCGGGCGCGTCAACAACCGTCGGTCGGGGCGATCCACGGTTGGCGCGGCGGGAAGAGCGCTTCGAGCACGGGCTCGAGTCCGGCGTCAATCGTCGTCCCCGGCCGCGCCATGGCCCAACGCGCGTTGCGGTATCCGAACAGAAGTGGGACCAAGACCTTCGCCGAGAGCGAGATCGTCGAAAGAGCTTCGTCCGCCGCGCCACCATGCGATCGAAAGGCGCTTTGGCCGTCGATCACGAGGTCGAAGTCCCTGAAGAGTTCGGGGTGAATCCTCTGGATTCGTTCGTTCCACGTCGTTCGCATCTCGTCGACCAGACCAGCGAGGTCGACCAGCGCCGCCATCCAGTTCGCTCGCGGCCGGTGGAGCGTTTCGACGCGAACGGTCAGACGGTCGGCCAGGAGCATCGCCGCCAAGCCGTCGGTCGGTAAGGGCCACCGAAGCTCGGTGGGGGCCGCTACCGATGAGCCGGCTTGCCTCGCGTCGTGCTGAAGCAACGCCAGCATTGCCGGCCAGTCGTCGACCGCGACTTCGTTGCCGAAGGCACGAAGCGGTCCCCACGGTGTGAAGAGATAACCGCGAAGGCATCCGTCCGCGTCGACCGCGACGACGGGCGGCCCAAACGGCATCGCATCTCGTGCCAGGTATTTCCCCCGCTCGACCGAGCCCGCGAATTCGAGCTGAAACGCGACGTGTTCGACGGAGCGCAAAAAGTTGCCGGGATGCGGGCCGAAATGGCGATCGTAGAGAGCGACCATCTCCGGTGCGTCCGCGACCATCGCGGGGCGGACGCGATACGGGCTTGCTGATTGTTGCAGGATGTCCTCACGCGCGATCCGGTGCTCTGCCGCGTCGAAGACGTCGACGTACCCCCACGGCTCGTAGAAATCCGCGAGACCGTGGAGCATGAGCAAGGCGCAGCCGCGGCTTCGCGCAAACGCGAACGCGTCGTTCATCAGCGCGGTCGCCACGCCCCGACCGCGATACTCGGGTCGAGTCGTTACGACGCCGACGCACCCCGTGCGCAGTCGAGCCGCACCAATCCGGAGCCACCGCTCGTCGATCAGATAACCGCCGAGGTAGGCCTCGCCACGAAACGCCCCACGGACGTGCGCCGGGTCGGCGCCCGGCGCGGTCTCGGTGAAGCGGCGGAAGTCTGGTCCGGCGATTTCGGGCGGCGCGTCGCGGATGAACTGACCAGCAGCGATCCGAAAGAACAGATCGCGTTCCGTATCGGTCGCGGCGGGACGAATCGTGACGTCGTTCAAGGCGCGAGGGGAACTGGGCTTCAATCGTCAACCCCGTAGTCCGGTAAACGTGATCCCCTCGATGAAGACCCGCTGGGCGACGATGAAGAGGAGCGCGATCGGCGCGAGGATCACGACGGAGGCAGCCATGAACCCCGGCCAGTTGACGGTGTGTAACCCAAAGAAGTTGAACAGGCCGATTTGCAGCGTGAACTTGTTGGGATCGGACAGGTAAATCAGCGGATTGAAAAAGTCGGTCCAGGCGTTGATGAAGGAGAACAGGGCGACGACCGCCAGCGCCGGCCGCGACAGCGGCAGGATGATCTGGAGGAAAACCCGGAGATGCGACGCGCCGTCGACCCTTGCCGCGTCGACGAGCTCCTGGGGCTGGCGGAGGAAGAACTGTCTGAGGAGAAAGATCGAGAAGGGATCCCCGAAAAAGGCGGGGACGATCAGCGGCTTGTAGGTGTTCACCCAGCCCATCCTGTTGAAGAGGATGTAGAGCGGCACCAGGGTCACCCAGTTCGGGATCATCAATGTCCCCAGGATCAAATAAAAGACCGCGTCACGTCCCCGCCAGCGAAGGCGTGAAAACGCGTAGGCGACGAAGGCCGAACTGATCGTGGTCCCAATCGCAACGGGGATCGCGATGGTCGCCGTATTGCGGAGGTATCGCCAGAACGGGAACGCGTCCAGCGCGTCGGAGTAGTTGTGCCAGACGAGCGTGCGCGGCCACCAGACAAGCGGATCGTGGAAGACCTCGTCCAAACTCTTGAGGGAAGTTATGACCATCCAGTAGACCGGGAGCAGGAAGAGAACGGCGAGGAGGACCACCGCGGCGAACGCGGACAAACGAACGGCGATGCCGTCACGGCGCCCACGTCCACGCGCACCGGCCACTTCCTCCGCTGCCCTCGACTGCGAACTCGCCGCGCTCCCAATCAACTGCGCCATCTAGTTCTCCGCAGAATCGGGCGGTCCGTCGACGTCAACTGCATGAGGGCGACGAGACTCGTCCTTTTGCGACGCGACGGTTGCGTTGCGTCGCCCGACGCCCGCCGCTACTCATAGTGGACAAAGCGTTGTGAAACACGCAGTGCCAACAGCGACAACGTGAAAATGATGACCGAGAGCACCCAGGCCATCGCCGACGCGTACCCCATCTTGAACTGGTTGAAGGCGACATCGTACAGACGGACCGAATACATCAGCGCGGCATTCAGTGGACCGCCCAAGGACTGTGCACCCTGCTTGTTGGCGAAGATGATGAAGGGCAGGGCGAAGACCTGAAGCGCGCCGATCAGTCCGATCACCAGGTTGAAGACGATCACCGGCGACAGCATCGGGATGGTCACGTTTCGGACGAGACTCCAGGGTCCCGCGCCGTCGAGTTGGGCAGCTTCGTAAAGTACCCGCGGCACGTCCTGAAGTCCGGCGAGAAAGATGACGATGATGGGTCCAATGTTCCAGACACTGAGGAGGATGAGGGCCGGCATTGCCCAGTCGGGACTCGTCAACCACGGCTGCGCCGGGAGACCCAGGTTGTTCAAGAGGACGTTGACGAGACCTCCCTGGGTGTTGAGGACCATGATCCAGAGGATACCGACCGCCACACTCGGGATCACGGCTGGGAAGTAGAAGGCGGCGCGGAAGAGTCCCCGTCCCGGGATGTTACGGTTCAGGAGCATGGCGATCACGAATGCCACGACGAGATCGAGCGGCACGCTGATCAGTGTGAAGACAGCGGTGTTTCGGAGTGCCTTGCGAAAGAGCTCATCATGGCCAAAGAGATTTCGATAGTTGTCGAGACCAACGTAGACGGGCTCTCGCAAGAGGTTGTACGACGTGAAGCTGTAGTAGAGGGACGCGCCGATCGGATAGATCTGGAACCAGCAGAACCCGATGATCCAGGGTGCGGCGAACATCAATGCGGCCAGCCCATCGCCCCGACGGACCCGGCGCCACCAACGCGATAGAGGATTCACTCTCCGATCGACCGCGACGCTCGCCATAGACATCCTGTGTTTGACGACAACCCGCGCTCTGACGTTTGACCGTTGCAGCGGGCGAGGCGGCATGAACCGGTCAAGCCGCCTCGCACGTGGGAGAGATGACTACACTACTCCCCTTGCCAGTCGGGGTTCGAGCTCTTGAACTCGTCGACCGCCTGCATGACGGTTTGTTCGCACTCCGCCAGGGCATCGGCCGGCGATTTCTTCTTGTACGTCACGTTGTCGACCGCCAACGCCATCGCCTGGCTGAAGACGCGGGCTTGCGGGGAAAGCGGTGGCGCTAGGAGCTTGCCAGAATCGACCGTCTCGAGGAACGTCTTAAACCAGGGTTGCGCGGCATTCAAGCCGGGATCGGTCGCGGCGGCCTTGGTCGGCAACATCTGGCCGATCGGCGTCGCCCAGGCCACGAGCGCCTGCTGGGAAACCATGTATTTCGAGAAGTACGCCGCCTCCTTGACGTGCGCCGATTTGACCGGGATGACGAAGACGTTGGCCGCATCCACCATCGTGGTCGGGCCCTGGGTCACGCCGGGGATGGTCGGCGGATGGGTGATCTGAATCGCTTTGACCAGCTCGCCTTGCCCGATCGCCGGCAGCTCAAGGGGTACGAACTCGCCCTCCATGGCGAACGCGGTCTTGCCGTAGAGGAAGACGTCGCCGTAGGTACTCGGGACCGAGGAGATGAGGGCGTCGGCCTTTTCTCGACCGCCGATGAGATCGACGTATTTCAGGTACCAATCGAGAAACGCCGTGTTTCCGTCCGCGGTGATCGTCCACTTGCGCGCGTCGTTGTCATAGAACCGCGCGTTCATGATCGTACCCCACGAACCGTAGCCACCGGGGCTGAAACCGCCCTGAGCCCAGGGAACCAGCCCGGCCTGCACGAGGTTGTCACCGTCCATCTTGATGTACTGGGCCGCGGCGGCATCGAGCTCGTCGATGGTGGTGGGCGCGGCGCCGGAGTGGATGTTGGTGTTCCAGAAGAATTCGACCATGTCGAATTCCTGGAGCAGCCCCCAGATGTGCCCCTGGGAATTGACCATCTCCCAGGCGACCGGGTAGAAGTCGTCTTGGCTCAGACCCAATTCCTGGAACTGCTCGTCCATCGGCAGCACGAACCCGTTGGCGACCCACGGGATAAACGGGTCGTAGCTGTACGTGCTGACGACGTCGGGCGAGCCGGACGTGGTCATCGCCGTCGTGTACTTCGTGTAGTCGCCTTTGGGTGCCGGCACCGGCACGTTCTTGACGGTAAAGCCGGCCGTAGCCGATTCGTTCGCGTTGAAATCGTCGACCAGCTTCTGGATGATCGGTCCGCCGACCGGATCGTTGCCGGGGTTCCAGAACTGGATCTCGGTCGCCGCCGACGATTTGCGGAAATAGAAAGGTTGCGCGGCGGCGAGTCCAGCCGCACCGGCAGCCGCGCCTTTGACGAGTGTGCGCCTGTTGATTCGTTGTTCGAACGCCATCGCCTACGTCCTTTCTCGTCGTGCGACCAACGCCGAAACCCCAAGGCCGACAACCGCAACGACACGCCGCGATCGGCGATTCGATCGTCGGTTGACATTTCCGTGTGATTTTCACACTCTATCAACGGCTCTTACCCGTGTCAAGGGGAGTCGCAATCTCGTGTACCATCGCTCGTCCTCAGCCGTGCGAGCGTCGTTTGCAATGCCGAGCCTCTGGCCCATTGCGGAGTGACAGAACGCCGTGCTACCCCAACCATTGGACGACTTTCGCCCGAATTCGGTCCGAGCGGTCCGCCAGGATCGCATCGCCGAGCGCGTGCTCCGTTCCGACTTCGTCTCCGCCAAAGAACTCTCCGACGAATTCGCGGTCAGTCTGATGACCATCCATCGCGATCTCGACCAGCTCGAAGGGCGAGGCATGCTGCGAAAGGTGCGCGGCGGGGCCACACCGATGCCTTCATCCCTCTTCGAAAGCACGGTCCGCTACCGGCTCTCCTCTGCCAGTGCCGAGAAGGCAGCGTTGGCTCGCCACGCACTTAAGCTGATCGAACCGGGCCAGGCAGTCATGCTCGACAATTCCACGACCACACTCGCCCTTGCTCGTTTGCTTCCCGCGGTCGCGCCCCTGACAGTCATCACGAACTTTCATGCCGTGCTTCGCGAACTCGGGACCGCATCGCAAATCAGATTGATCATCCTCGGCGGGCAATACGCCCCTCAGCACGACGCTTTCACCGGTCTCGTCTGCGAAGCCGCGATCCAGGCGCTTCGTGCCGACGTGGTCTTCATGTCGACGACGGCCATCGTCAACGGCATCGCCTATCAACCCGAGCAGGACGAGTCCATCGTCAAACGCGCCATGCTCGCTGCCGCCGCTCGCCGGATCCTTTTGGTCGACCACCACAAGTTTGGTCGTGTTGCCCTCCATCGGCTCGCTCCGCTCCGCGACTTCGATCTCGTCGTCGTCGATGCCGGCATCGACGAGGCTGG
>DATBFX010000032.1:0-16114 GCA_036558305.1 Thermomicrobiales bacterium
GGCGCTGCGGGGCGCCTTCGTCCATCAGGGTCAAGTACGGGGCGAGGAACGCCCACTCGTCGTCGGTCACGTCGGTCGGGTACGGCTTGCGGGGTTGGGTTTCCATAACCCAAGTCTAGCAAGTCCATAACAGGCTCTAGCCCAGTCGTGAGATCCCAACGGGTCCGTCCAACACTCCTCCGGTCTCAGCCCGCTTCAGCGGGCTTCGTAGGTTGAGCGCGGCGGGTGCCCTCTGGGCGTTAGCCCCGCGCCCAGGCGGCTACCCCTCGCCCTCGATCCTTCCCGCCGCTTCCAACAACCCCCGCAACCCGGCCCGCTCGGCGTCTTCGACCAGCCGCACCTTCACGTGCCGCAGGTTCTTCCCTGTCCCCTCGATCAACCCCTCAGGGTCCGGCAAACTCGCGCCTCGCGCGAAGCCGAGATTCGCGTGCGCCCTGTGTCCCGAGATGTAGCAGACCCAATCGCGCATCCCGCTGCCGCGCCCGTACCGGATCACCCCGTGACCGTCGAAGTACTCGTTCAACTCCGGCAGCGTCGTCTTCACCACCTCGCGCAAGCGCCGGACCACCGGCTGCACGCTCGGTGCCTGAACCTCGATGAACGACTCGATCGGATCCTTCGCCACGGTTGCCGCCCCCGTGTCACGTCGACTTCACCCGGCACGTTCCCCTCCGACAGTGACCCTACTCGGAGTGTACGAAAACCCAGGGTCGGCTGGCATTCCGTCCTCCGCGTTCCGTCCTTGTCGCCTTCGACCTCACCCGTGTAACGTACGCCACGCACGTCCGGGGACGGTCTCGATTCCGTCGGGGTCATGTCATAGCCAAGGAGGAACGACTTTGGTTCGTCGTATCGCGGTGCTCTTGTTCGCGCTCCTCGCGCTGTCGAGCGGTCCGGTCGCGTTCGCCGCCCGCGCGCAAGACGGCTCACCCGTCGCCGGCGGGACCGTTGGGCCGGCCGTCGGCACCGCCGTTTCCTGGGTCGGCAACGAGGGGACCGAACTCGCCAAGGTGACCGTCACCGACATCGCCGATCCCTTCAAGGACTACGACCCCAGTTCACCGCCGGAACGCGGTTACCACTTCGTGCTCATCACCGTGACGGTCGACAACACGGGCACCGCTCCGGTCACCGTCGATCCGTTCGCCTTCGATCTCGTCGACGCCGACGGCTTCGTCGCCCACTCCACCGGGCTCTACCGCAGTGCCGACGCCACCGCCGCCAACCCCGATCTTCAGTCCGGCGACGTCGCCCCCGGCGACAGCGTCTCCGGCGTCGTCGGCTTCCAGGTCTTCAACGGCGTCGAGATCGAACGCGTCGTCCTCTCCCCGGACAGCAGCCGCCTGGTCACCCTCGTCGACCAGCGCACCAAACGGACCCCGCTCGGCACGGCCGTTACCGTGCTCGGCACCGACGGGACCGAAGTCGCCCAGGTGACCGTCAACGACCTGACCGATCCCTACCAGGACTACGACCCCAGCAGTCCCCCTCAGCGCGGCAGCCGCTACGTCGTCATCGACGTTGTCGTAGCCAACACCGGCACCCGCACCTTGTCGGTCGCGCCCTACAGCTTCTACCTCGTCGACACCGACGGCTTCGTGGTCAACCCGACCTACCTCAATCGAACCGACACCACCGACATGCCCGATTTCCCGGGGGGTGATCTCGAAGCCGGCGCCGCCATGTACGGCATCATCGCCTTCCAACTGCTGAACGGGACCAAGGTCGACTCCATCCTCTACACCCAAAGCGCCTACGACCAGCTCGTCGTCGTCGGTGAACCCGCCGCCGGTGGCGCACCAAAACCGAAACCGACGCCGCGCACCGCCACCCAGGGGACACCGACGACCGCCGCGGCCTCCGCCGCCGATTGCGCGGGCGTCATCCCTTGGGCTCTCGGCTCGATCGCTCGGCTGAACCAGGTCGAATCCATCATCGCGCCGATCAGCGCCCTCGAAACCCAAGCGAACCCGACCATCGACCCGGTCGCCACCCGCAAAATCGCTGACCAGTTCCAGGCCCTCGCCGACGACCAGCGCAACAGCAACCCACCCCCGGCTGCCGATCAACTCAACACCGTGATCGCCGACGCCTTCGCGAACTTCGCCGACGCCGTCAACAACCTCGCCGACGCGGCCGAGTTGAACGACCAGGCGGGCATCAGGGCCGCCGGACAGCAACTCTCCGACGCCGCCAAGGTCTTCGACCCGGACGGCGACTTCACGAAACTCGAGACGGCCCTCGAAGCTGCCTGCCCCGACCTCAAGGCAGTCGCGGGCGGATAGAGCCCCCGGCCCCCCAAACGCCCAGAGGGCACCCGGGGGTGAACGGGCCGTCTCCTTCAGGCGGTCCTGAAGACCCCCCTCTCCTCGTCTCCCCCCAGGATTGGGGGGCCGGGGGGGCCGACCCTCAAAACCCACGCTCCTCCCGGAACTCCGCCAGCAGCCTCAGTGCCCGCGCGTGCCGCTCCCGGTTCTCCGGCTCGTTGAGCCACCGCGAGACACCGGACGGATGCGGCAACGGCACGACCAGAAAGTGCCGTCCCGCCCGCTCTGCCTCCTGCACCGACCCGACCAACTCCGCCAGCGGCGCCGGTCCCACCAGTGCCGTCGCCGCCAGCCGCCCCAGCGCGATCACCAACTCCGGTCGCACCAGGGCGATCTCGGCATCCAGGTGCCCCCGGCACAGCGCGATCTCCGCCGCGGACGGCGCGCGGTCTCCCTTCCCGCTCCGGCTCGCTCCGGGAAAGCACTTCGTCAGACTCGTCAGGTAAAAGCGCCCGTGCAGTGCGTCGTCGGGAAACCCCGCCTCGGCCAACCAGGCCCGCAGCGTCTTCCCCGTCGCGCCCGAATACGGCAGCGGGCGCTCGTGCGCGTACCAGGCCGGCGCCTGCCCGACGACCATCACCCGATTCCCGATCTCCCCCTTGAAGATCGGAAACGCCGTCGGGATGAACCCCGCCGCCACGCACCGCGTGCACTCCGCCACCTCGCGATGCAGCCGCGCCAACGCCGCCACCCGCTCCGCCGTCGTGGAAGGGGACAAGTGCTCTGTCGGAAGGGTCGCCATCGGTGGCGACGGTACCACACGCACCGGCGCCGTTCGAGTGGCCTATTCGAAGAGCGCCGCCACCGCCGCCCAGATCCGATCCAGTTCGATCTGCCGCGCGATCTCGGCCCACCCGTCGTCCGCGTCCGCCGTCGAGGATGCCGCCTGGCCGGTCGCCTCGTCGCCACCGATCGGCTGCCAGATCGGCGCCCCGGCCGGAGCAAGGAACGCCACGTCCAATTCGTCCATCGCGATCGTCATCGGTCACTCCCACCACCGGCGCGGAGCCACGCGCGGGCCGTTCGGATTGGTGGTGCCATCTTCGCGCGGCATCGTACCAGCCGTCTGAGCCCGCCGGCCACGAGGAATCGGTCCCGTCGGCGGGGCCGATTGGTCATGGTGCAAGGGAGGGACCTGGCTCCCGGCCCGCATCCATATTGGCTACGCCACCGGTCCCGAACATCAGCCCGGTGCCCGCGCCAGCAGCAGCGCCCGATCGAACCGGCTCAGTACCTTCGCGCCCACGCTGCCGGCCCAGATCCCGCCCAAACCTTGCCGTCCGTGCGTCGCCAGCGCCAGCATGTCCGCGCCCACCCGATTCGCCTCGTCGACCGTCGCGTCGGCGGGATCACCCCGCACCACCGCCGTCGTCACGCCCAGACCTCGACTGCCCAGTTCCGCCGCGACGCCGCGAAGATACGTTTGTGCCGTATCTTCTTCGATCGACAGCACCGCCCTCGCCGCCCCCGGCATCAGCGTCGCGCTCGCCGCCCGGTCGGCGCCAAGCGTTCCCACCGTTGGGACCGCCGAAATCAAGTGCAGGCGCGCCCCCAGAGCCTTGGCCAGCGTCACCGCCACCGGCACCGCCGCTTCCGCCTCGTCGGTGCCGCTCAGCAGCAAGGCGATCGTCTTGCAGACGAACGGCCGCCGCGCCTCATCGTCACCGCGGACCTGCACGATCAGCACCGGTCGCGTCCCCCGTCGCACCACCTGCTGCGCGACCCGCCCGAACAAGAATCCCCGCAACCCACCCGACCCGTGCGAGGCGAGCATCACCAAATCGGCGTCGAGCTCCTCGGCATGGGCGGCGATCGCACCGGTGACGTCACGCTCCGGATTGGCATGGACGTGGGTGCTCACCGCCACCCCCGCCGCCGCGTACCGCCCCGCCACCCGCTCCAGATACGCCGTCGCCGCCGCCGCCGTCGCCAGGTGCGGTTCCCCGTGCACGCTCGTCGGTGCATCGTGCTCCAACACGTGCAGCAACGTCACCGCCGCCCCCACCCCGGTCGCCACCGCGATCGACGGCGCCACCGCCGCCTCCGCCAACCGCGACCCATCCAGCGGCACCAGAAGCGTCCGAATCGCCATCTCTTCTGGAATGTCGAGTGCGTCGCTCATACCTGCCGCCTTCGAGTGCCAAGTGGCCAGTGGCAAGACCTGCTGCAACTCCGCCCAAGCTCGAAGCTCGAAGCTCGTCACTCGCCACTATCCAAAGAACGTCTGGTACAGCAAAAAGACGTTCAGCCCGACGATCAGCGTCGCCACCACCGCGGCGACCGCCGTCGTGATCCGGTGGTTGGTCAGCACGCCCATCAGGTGCTTCTGCCGCGTGAACATGACGAGCGGGATCAGCGCGAACGGGATACCGAACGAGAGGACGACCTGACTGATCACCAACGTCCGCGTCGGGTCCAGACCGATCGCGATCACGATCAGTGCCGGCAGCATCGTCAGCCCCCGCCGCAACCAGAGCGGGATACTCCGCCGCACGAATCCCTGCATGATCGTCTGCCCGGCCAACGTACCCACCGTCGACGAGGAGAGCCCGGAGGCCAACAGCGAAACGGCGAAGACGACGCTGGCGGCCGATCCGAGCAGCGGTTCCAGCGTCTTGTGCGCCTCCTCGATCGAGGCGATGTCCTTCAACCCCTGCTCGTAGAAGGTCGAGGCGGCCATGATCAGCATGGCCGCGTTGACCATCCCGGCCAACCCCATTGCCAACACGACGTCGACCACCTCGAACCGGAACAGCCGTTTCAGTTGGACGGGGTCCCGCGTCACGATCCGGCTCTGCGTCAACGCCGAGTGGAGGTAGATGACGTGCGGCATCACCGTCGCCCCCAGGATACCGGTCGCCAGCAGGACGCTTTCGGTCCCGCTAAAGCGCGGCGTCACCGCCGCCTTGCCGATCGCCGCCCAGTCGGGTTTGTCGAGCACCGTCTCGATCAGGTAGCAGACCGCGATCACCCCGACCAGCGCCGTGATCGTCGCTTCCAACGGTCGAAACCCGTACCGCTGGAGACCCAGGATCAAGAAGGTCGTAATCGCCGTCAAAATCGCGGCCAGGAACAGCGGAATGTGGAAGAGGAGGTTGAACCCGAGCGCCGCCCCCAGGAACTCCGCCAGATCGGTCGCCATCGCGACGACCTCGGCCAGCAGCCACATCCCCCAGACGACCGGCTGCGAGAACTGCTCCCGGCAGACCTCCGCCAGATTCAACCCCGTCGCGATCCCGAGTTTCGCCGAGAGCGACTGGATCAGCATCGCCATCAGGTTGGAGGCGACGATCACCCAGACCAGCAGGTACCCGAATTCGGCGCCCCCCTGGATGTTCGTGGCGAAGTTGCCGGGATCGACGTAGGCGACGCAGGCGATGAACGCCGGTCCCAGAAACGGCAGCAATCGCCCGTACCAGCGCCGTGTGCTGCTCCCCTCCAACACCTCCGACGCGGCCTGGAGCGTACTCGCGTCGCTCGGAATCCTGGTCGACATCTCCGCCCTGGTCAACTCCGCCGCGAACCGGTGGACCACGTGCGGCCCACCAGCGCCGGCCATTTCGAAGTTTAGTCTACACTAAAATCGGATCGGACCGGAGCCCGTGATCGCCGCGCGGCCGAGGTGTCGCCGCCGCCGCTTCCCTGGGACAATAGGCAAGGACGTTCGCGAACGCCCTGGGAGGTGAGCCAGTCATGCCCGCGATCGCCGTCGAGATCGCCATCATCGTCGTCTTGCTGGCGCTCAACGCCTTCCTCGCGGCGTCGGAAATCGCGATCGTCTCGTCCCGCAAGGCCCGCCTCCGCGCCCTGGCGGACGACGGCAACCGCGCCGCCCGCCGCGTCCTCGCCCTCGTCGAATCGCCGGGCGGTTTCCTCGCCACGATCCAGGTCGGCATCACCCTCGCGGGGTTCTTCGCTTCCGCCGTCGGCGCCGTCAGTCTCGTCAAGGTCGTCGAGGACTGGTTGGAGGCGACCTCGATCGGTTGGCTCGCCGACAACGCCAAGGGCATCGCCCTGGTGCTGGTGACCGCGGTCCTCTCCTTCCTCAGCATCGTCCTCGGCGAACTGGTGCCCAAGACCCTCGCGGTGAGCCGGGCCGAACCGGTCGCCTTGCGCGTCGTCGGGCCGATCGAGACCCTCTCCCGCGTCACCCGCCCCTTGGTCTCCCTCCTCAGCGGCACGACCAACGCCGTCCTCCGCCTCTTCGGCAGCCAGCGCCAGGCCAACCTGCCCTCGATCACCCACGCCGAGATCCTGGCGATGGTCGAGGCGGCCGAGGACGAGGGCGTCGTCGAAACGGCCGAAGCCGAGTTGGTCGAGGAAGCCCTGGAATTCGGTCGCATCCTCGTCCGCAGCGTCATGGTTCCCCGCGTCGACGTCCGCGCCATCGAAGGCGACGCCTCGCTCGGTGCCGCCGTCGATCTCTTCTTCACCACCGGTTACTCGCGTCTCCCCGTCTTCCGCGAGACACCCGACGACATCCTCGGCATCCTCCACGTCAAGGACGTCTTCCGCCTCCTCTGGACCGACGAGGAAGCCAAAACCAATCCGGTCGCCGAAGCGATCCGCCCTGCCTACTTCGTCCCCGAGAGCAAACCGATCGACGAGTTGTTGCAAGAACTCCGCGCCCGCAGCACCCACATCGCGATCATCGTCGACGAATACGGCGGCATGGCCGGTCTGGTCACCCTCGAAGACCTGCTCGAAGAACTCGTCGGCGAAATCACCGACGAATTCGATCCCGGCTACGAACCCCTGCGCGAAGTCGCTCCCGGCATCGTCGAAGCCGACGGCCGCGTCTCCGTGCTCGACCTCCTCGACCGCCTCGACGTCGAACGCCACAAACTCGACCCCTTCGAAGCCGAATCGGTCGGCGGCCTGATCGCCGATCGCCTCGGCCGCATTCCCGAAACCGGCGACGTCGTCGAATCCGGCCCCCTCCGCTTCGAAGTCCGCGCCATGGACGGTTACCGCGTCGCGTTGGTCCGCGTCGAGCGGATCGGCCGCCAGTCGCCCGAGTTTGGTGAGAAACGGGATGACTCGGAGTGAGCCGAGTAGCGGCGCACGCTCGTGTATCTGGGCCTCATGAGGCCGCGTTCAAACCGGCGGCGGGCCCGTCGTCCGAGCGACGGGCGATCTCAATCGTGAGTGAATAGCCTGGCCCCAGCGCCTCGACGTAGCGCTGCAAAGCGCGGATGGTGCAGGCATCGTAGCCACGACGCTCGATCCGCGTCACCTGCGCTTCGGACACGCCGAGTCGTTCGGCCATTTCGGCTCGACTCAGCCCCGCTGCGTGACGCGCCTCAACGAGTTGAAGCCAGAGGTCCTTCTTACGGGCCTCCTCCTCATAGAGGGCAACCGACTCGGGATCGCCAAGCAGTTCAGCCCGCCATTCCTCGTAACTCGCCTTCCCATCGGCAACGATATCAACCTCTTTTTTGATCGACACCTAGCCGCCTCCTGCCCGCGCTCTCCAACTGTGAAGCCGCGTGAGCGCGATCTCGATCTCTCGGCGCGGTGCCCGCTGCGTCTTCTTTTGAAAGCCGTGCAGGAGCACGATTCGCTGACCCGAGGCGAAGACGTAGAAGACACGAAAGATATTGGTCGAACTCTCCTCGCGCAACTCCCACAAATCGCCCTCGATATGGCGCACCAACGGGAAACGGGCTTGGGTGTTGCGCACTCGAAGTTGCTCAATCGACCAAAGGAAGCGCCGTTGCGTCGTCCTGTCCAAATCTCCAAGGAACTCTCTAACCGGGCTCCTTTCGTTCTCATCGACGTAGAAGACGATGGTCCAGCCCGTACTGCCTTCCATGAGGCTATTCTCCTACATGCGACAAACTGCCGGCCAAAGGGCGCTGACGGTGGCGGAACAGTTCGTCCTTGCGGGGAAGGAGACAACGGTGCCAAACAACGACTCTGGTCCGATCCGCCCTCATCGCCAAGATCCCCAGGCGAACAAAAAACCGCCGGCGATTGGACAGCGCAATGTTGTCCAATCGCCGGCGGTCTCAATCCACCGATCAGTTGTCGCCACAAGGGTCGCCTACGACCCCAGGCAGCGGGTCCCACCACCGAGATACCGCCGCTCGAACGCCAACACCCCGGCAGCATGGTGCCAATCAATCGTGCGATCCGCGTCGGCGCATCTCCTTGAGCGATACGGGAGGCAACCCGGTCGGACCACTTTGGCATCTGCAAGACGGGAGATCGGTCCCTGCGCGATCAGCGCTTCGAGCGTTTCCGACGCTTGCGCACCCAGCCGGGAGCACCCCGCGCCATGGTGCGCTCGACTTCCTCCCCCTGTTCCTCGGTCAATTCAGTCGGCACATCGTACGGAAAGCCGTGCCCAATCATTTCTTCCGACGTGATGACCGGCAGATCGGACAGCGACATCGCCGCAGCGTCGTCGCGCTCGGCTTCGGTCGATTTCGTCTGGCGGACATCGATGGCTCTCGTCTTCATCGGCATCACCGCATCCGATTTCCCGTGGTTCGAACCACTACCAGACGTGATCGAGTTCAGACACGGGTTGCGCAGAGCGATTCTCGCTGTGAGGGATTATCGTCGATCGGTCAGCCTGCTGCATGATGCGGTGCCGCGGTCCCGGTATATGCCGCTTCGGGTCTGCATCACGGCAATAGCCAGCCCCCTCCGCTTCGAAGTCCGCGCCATGGACGGCTACCGCGTGGCGCTGGTCCGCGTCGAGCGGATCGACCAGCGTCCCAGCGATTCCGCGATCAACGACCATCGTGCCGAAGACGAATAGGGATTGACCGGCCCGGTCCCAATGCCGTTCGTCAGCGCCTCACCCTATCGCGGTTTGTACCCACCGAACAGCGCATGACCCGCCCGCACCCAGAACGCGTCGACACCCTCGAACCCCGCCTCCACCATCCACGCCAACTGCTCCGGCAGCGCCGACGGGTGGTCGATGTCGTCTTCTTCAAGTGGATACTCATACATGTTCCAGTGGTCGGCCACGAACTGGTCGTACGCCCGCCGGTCGCCCCCGTACTCGATCGACTGATACTCGACCTCGGCGTTCCAGGCATTCGCCATGTGCCGCCGCCCCCACGCGCTCGTCGACTCCATCACGTCCGCGATCAAGAGCGCGCCGCCGGCCGCCAACTTCCCGTAAAGTGCCCGAAAGAGCGCCGCCTTCTCCGGCCCGTGCAGGTGGTGAATGACCAGACTGCTGACGACGCAGCACAACCCGCCCGGCAGCCCCTCGACCCATCCCGCGTCTTCGAGCCGAAACGCCCGCACCTCGAACCGCCCCGGATACGGCGCCAGCGTCGCCTCCGTCGCCCGCAGCATCGTCTCGCTGCCGTCGAGCCCGATCATCCGGGCCGCCGAAAACCGCCGCAGGATCGCCTCCGTCAACCACCCCTGCCCCGTCCCGATCTCGACCCCGGTGAACCGGTCGCCCGCCTCCGCCGGAATCAGGTCCAGGAAGGCGTCCCGCAACTCGTCTCGCCGCGGCGTGTAGATCCGCCCCAGATCGATGAAACGGGCCGAATCCGATTCTTGCCAGGTTGTGACATCGACCTGCTGGTCATCATCGGTGGCGTCCGAACGATCGTGAGTCATGACCTTCTGTCCTTTCTGGACCGTTTGCGACTCCTTGCGCGGTTCGACGGGTTCGTCGGTGGCAAAGAGGCGGACAAAGACCGCGGGCGGCAGGATCTGGATTTCTTGATAGGAACCGAGTGCCAAGAGGTGCTTATCGCCGGAAACGATATGGTCGGCGTTGCCCGCAACCGCGCATTCGAGTATTTTGTCGTCGTCGGAATCGGCGGCGACTACCGCGAGGCGCTGCGCAGGAACAGCTTGGAGAGCTGCCTGCCGGATTCGCTGAATGACGGCGTCGATCTCTGAATCAGTCTTGTGATGCAACCGACGGATGTCTGGCTCGCGCAAAACGCGCTCGTATTCGGCCACGATCTCCGCCGAAACGACCAGGTCGAAGACGCCGCGCTCCCAGAGCGAGAGCACCGCCGCCGGTGTACCCGTCGGCGCGAGATAGCCACTGACGACAACGTTCGTGTCGAGGACGACGCGCATCGATCAGCGCGGAGCGCGAGATCGGTCTTCTGCCCGCACACGCTCGATGGCCGCTGCGACGATCCGCTCGGCCTCCTCTTCCGACAAGTTTGCCCGTTCTGCGGTTGCGCGCATGTCGTCGAAGAACGCCTGACGCTCGCGCTCCCAGGAATCGAGGATCTTCAGCGGGACAACTGCCGCCACCGGCTCTCCGTGCGACTCAACGATGAACGAGTCACCGTCGCGAGCGACTTCGCGCAAGACCTTCCCGAACTGTCTGCGTGCTTCCCAGGCGCTCAACGTCTTGGCCATGAGCTATTTATCCTTTGTCCGATCACGCCGCGGAGTGGCTCGGATCATTGTAGCGCCAATAGCGCTATTTGCGCGGTCGGACGGACTGACAACCCGGTGGGGAGGCGCTATCCGATCGCCATCTCCTCCCGGCTCCGTTCCCGTTCCTCCGACCGGCTGCGCGCGTCCAGCAGTTTCGCCACCAACGCCGTCCACCCCGTCTGGTGGCTGGCGCCGACGCCCGCCCCGCTGTCGCCGTGGAAGTACTCGTAGAAGAGCGGCAGGTCCCGCCAATGGGGATCGGTCTGCAACAACCGGCTGTTCCCGAAAACCGGTCGCCGGCCGTCGCGGCCGCGCAGGAAGATTGCGATCAACCGATCCGAGAGATCGGTCGAGACCCGTTTCAGATCGACCATCTGCCCGGAACCGGTCGGGTGCTCGACCCGGAAATCCTCGCCGTAGTAGTGGTGGAACCGCTCCAACGCCTCGATCAGCAGGAAGTTGATCGGGAACCAGATCGGCCCCCGCCAGTTCGAATTCCCGCCGAACAGCCCGCTGCTCGATTCGCCCGGTTCGTACCGCACCACGTGGACGTCGTCGCCAGCGCGGAATTCGTAGGGGTGCGCCTCGTGGTATTTGCTCAAGGCGCGAATCCCGTACGGGCTGAGGAACTCGCCCTCGTCGAGCATCCGCCGCAGCAAGCACCGCAACCGCTCGCCCGAGACGAGCGCCAGCAACCGCCGCTTGCCGCTCCGCGGTTCCTTCCAGGTCGGCACCAGACTTGCCAGATCCTTCCGGTACGACAAAAACCAGCGCAACCGCCGCCCGAAGTCCGGCAACCGTTTCAGCAGGTCCGGCTCCACCGTCTCGACCGCCAGCAACGGCATCAACCCGACCAGCGACCGCACCTTCAGGCGGTGCGACGACCCGTCGGGCAGGTGGAGCACGTCGTAGAAATACCCGTCTTCGTCGTCCCAGAGGTCGATCCCTTGACCGCCGATGTCGTTCATCGCCCCGGCGATGTAAAGGAAGTGCTCGAAGAACTTGGTCGCCACGTCCTCGTACGCCATATCGTCCCGCGCCAGTTCCAGCGCCATCGCCATCATGTTCAGGCAGAACATCCCCATCCAGGCGGTCCCGTCCGACTGCTCCAGGTGCCCGCCCGTCGGCAGCGCCTGCGACCGGTCGAACACCCCGATGTTGTCGAGCCCGAGGAACCCGCCCTGGAAGACATTCCTTCCTTCGCTGTCCTTCCGGTTCACCCACCACGTGAAATTCAGCAGCAGCTTGTGGAAGACCTTCTGCAAGAACGTCCGGTCCGCAAACCCCGTCAACCGCTTCTCGATCTTGTAGACCCGCCACGCCGCCCAGGCATGCACCGGCGGGTTGACGTCGCCGAAGGCCCACTCGTAGGCGGGCAGTTGCCCGTTCGGATGCATGTACCACTCGCGCAGGAGCAACACCAACTGCTCCTTGGCGAATTCGGGGTCGACCAGGGCCATCGCCACGCAGTGGAAGGCGAGGTCCCAGGCGGCGTACCACGGGTACTCCCAGGTGTCCGGCATCAGGATGACGTCGGCGTTGTTGACGTGGTGCCACTGCGCGTTGCGGCCGTGCTTGCGCGCCTCCGGTGGCGGCGGCCCGGCCGGATCGCCGTTGAGCCAGTGCGGCACGTCGTAGTGGTAAAACTGCTTGCTCCAGAGCAACCCGGCCAGCGCCTGCCGGTGAATCATCGCCTCGTCGTCGGTCAACAGATCGCCGCACCGCCCGTCGTAGAAGCGATCCGCTTCCTGCCGCCGCACCCGGAACACCTCCTCGGCGTGCGCCAGCGGTTCCTCGTGGAGCCGATGGGTGAGGCGCAAGTCCACGCTCTGAGTCGCCCCAGGGCCGATCGTCACCACGTAGTGCGCCGCGGCTTTCGTCCCCTCTCCGGCAGGATTGACCACCTCCGGGCGACCGCCGACCACGCGATCGTTGATCCCGTCCTTGACGTACCGTGTCCGATTCGGTACACCCCACAACCGCTCGGCGTTCGTCTCGTTCTCGGTGAAGAGGAGTTCGGGCGCTCCCTCGCAGGCGAGCCAGACGTCGCCGAGGATGAAGTGCGTCGCCTGGATCAGCGGCGTGCCGTCGCCAGCGTCCGGGACGGCCCGCAGGATCGGTCGCCGGTCGTCCCGCCCCCAGGCCCAGGTGTTGCGGAACCAGAGCGTCGGCAGCAGGTGGAGCGTTGCCGCCTCCGGTCCGCGGTTCGCCGCCGTGATCCGGATGAAGATGTCCTCCGGGCCGTGCTTCGCGTACTCGACGACCACGTCGAAGAAGCGGTCCTCGGCAAAGATGCCGGTGTCGATGATTTCGTACTCAGGGTCCTGACGGCCCCGCCGCCGGTTCGTCTCGACCAGATCGTTGTACGGAAACGCCCGTTGCGGATACTTGTAGAGCGCCTTCATGTAGGTGTGCATCGGCGTGTTGTCGAGGAAGTAGTACGCCTCTTTGACGTCCTCGCCGTGGTTCCCCTCGTTCCCGGTCAGTCCGAACAACCGTTCTTTCAAAATCGGGTCCTGCCCGTTCCACAGCGCCAGCGCGAAACAGAGATTCTGATACTCGTCCGAAATCCCGAGCAGCCCGTCCTCGCTCCACCGGTACGCCCGCGACCGCGCCTGGTCGTGTGGGAATGCCTCCCACGCGTTCCCGAACGCCGAATAGTCCTCCCGCACCGTCCCCCACTGCCGCTCCGACAGATACGGCCCCCACTTCCGCCACTCCTTCCCGAACGAAAAGGGGTGCGCAGACGACGGATCGGTCGGCCCATCGGATAAAATCGGTGTCTCCATCGCGCGACTCCTGCACCGTTGCACAATCGCCCCGGTCGCCTTCCGCCTTCCGCCCTATCTCATGCCGCGTCCTCGACCACCGGCGTGAACGGCCGCAACCCGAACGCGGCCGCGAGCAGTTCGTACGAATGGCGCCGCGCCGCGTGGTCGTGGATCGTCGTCAGGATCATCACCTCGTCGGCGCCCGTCGCTGCCACCAACGCCTCGATCTTCGCCTTCACGGTGGCCGGGCTGCCCGCCGTATACGTCGAACGAAGCGCCTCGATCTGCGCCCGCTCGGCCGGTGTGTAGGGGTACGCCAGCGCCTCCTCCGGCGTCGGCAGCGGTCCCCGCCGGTTCGTCCGGATCCGCAGCAGCGCGAGGTCGAGCGACGCCGCCAGGTACCGCGCGTCGGTGTCCGTGTCGGCGCAGACGACCGACATCCCGAGGATCGCCCACGGTTTTTCCAACGAGGCCGAGGGCGTGAAGCCCGCACGATAGGCGTGCATGGCCGGGATCGCCCCCGCCGGATTGATGTGGTGCGCAAACGCGAACCCGAGCCCGAGCGACGCGGCGAGTTGGGCGCCGAACCCGCTCGATCCGAGCAGCCAGACCGGCGGCAGCGGGACGTCGTTCGGCGTCGCCGTGATCGCCCGGAAGGGGTGGTCCGCCGGGAACCCGTCGTTGGCGAACGCGAACATCTCGGCCAACTGCTCCGGGAAGTCGTCCGCCCGCAACGCCTCGGTCGAGCGTCGCAGCGCCAACGCCGTCAGTTGATCCGTCCCCGGCGCCCGCCCGATCCCGAGATCGATTCGCCCCGGATGCAACGCCTCCAGCACCCGGAACGTCTCGACCACCTTCAGCGGCGTGTGATTCGGCAACATGATCCCGCCGGACCCGACCCGGATCCGCGTCGTCTCGGCCGCAACGTGCCCGATCAGGATCTCCGGTGCCGACGAGGCGATGCTGGGGATGTTGTGGTGCTCCGCCAACCAGTAGCGGGTGTAGCCGAGCCCATCGACCAACCGCGCCAGATCGAGCGTATTCCGCAGCGCCTGGGGCGACGACGAACCGGAGCCCACCGGCGAGAGATCGAGCACCGAAAGCGGCAACGTCGTCATCGAGCATCCTTCCCAACCCACGCGTCAACCCGACCGCGCACCGTTCTACTCGGTGGCGGCCGGACGATCAAGGTTGGTCCCGACGACGAACGTTGATTTGCGGCGCGGCGCCTCCTCCACCCACCGTCACTCCGAGCGAAGCCGATGGATCTCTCGTCGCCCGTGCCAACTCGTCAGATGTGGATGGTCGGCCCCCGAGCCTATGCGCTGCGGTCCTGTTCCCTACCCGTCACCCGCCGGGTGTGATCAACTCGTCCCGGTTCTTGGTCAATCGCACCGAATCGCCGACCACCCCGGCGATCTCGTCGGCGGATGCGTAATAGTTGAAGTCTGTCCGCAGTCGGCGCTTGTCCTGGACTTTGATAAAGCCGGTTAGCAACAGTCGTCTGGCAAGCACGTCCGGCACGTTCGGTTCCCGGTTTGCGCCCATCGCCAGGAGCATCGCCTCGCCCGCTGTGACCCCGCCGGCCGACCCAGCCGCGCGGGGATCGTCCATCTGGATGTAGGCGACCTTCCCGATCATTTCTCCCGCGGCGTCGACAACGTCCATTCCGTCGCGCACGCGCAGCAGCCGATCATGCGGTGTTCCCTGTTCGGCGGTGTTGACCTGCGGGGCGATGGTCGCGCCCTGGGTGACCTCACCGAGCGCTTCGGCCTCGTAGAGCATTTTCAGCGTCTCCTCGTCGATCGGCTCGGTAATCAGCGTGCCCTCGTAGCCGACCAGCGCCTGTTGGATCGGCAGCACCCACTCGTCCTCGGCCAGGGCGATCACCGCCGCCTTGCCGGGTTCGAGTTGGTTCGCGATCTCTTCCATGCGTCCCCTCTTAACCCCCGTGTCGCGCGCACGACCGGCCAGCGCCCCGATGGCGCCGCCGGCCACGGCCGAGGCGATCAGGCTGGGCGGGAAGATCAGACCGAACACGCCCGCGGCGATGGCGCCGCGCCGCGCCCCCTTGCGCGCGGTGAGTTCTTTGGTCTCCTCGATGTGGATCTTGCCTTGATCGTCCTTCGTCGCCATCGCCGCATCCAGCAGCGTGATCGTGACCGCCCGGTGCATCTGCTGGAGCATGTCGATGGTGACCTTCGCGTGTTCCCGGTCGGGGTACACCGCCGCCATCATCTGGACGGACTTGCTCATCGTCGACACCCCTTCCTTACCTGCAAAGCGACGCCGTGCCGGACCCAAACGCGCCGGCCATGGGCCGTGTCCCAGTCTGCGCGTGTGGAGACCGGTGCCGCGTCGGCCACAAAGGATCAAAAGGGGTGCAAACCGGTACCGGCCCGCGACCGGTTGACCCCGCAGTGGCGCCGAATCTCACATCGGCTACCGGTGGTGCGTTATGCATGTCGTTGCCGCCGCTCGCAATTTGGGATGCGGCATCCGGGAATGTTCGAAGAGCGACGGAGATAATGGGATGAGACTTGCCGAGGCACTGATTCTGCGGGCCGACGCGCAAAAGCGGTTGGATCAACTGAAGCAGCGCCTCCTCCGCAACGCCAAGGTTCAGGAAGGCGACGC
>DATBFX010000033.1:0-10144 GCA_036558305.1 Thermomicrobiales bacterium
CGGGCACGGGGCACCTCCAAGGCGAACATCGGTTGGCTTGCACCCCGATTGTCGCCGGTCTCCGTGCCCCGTTCCATCCGCGTTCCGCCCCCGGTCGCCGCTCCCACGCCCCACCCGCTACCCCCTGTCCGCTCCTGAACCTTCCGAGGGAGAGGGGCCGGGGGTGAGGGCCGATTCAAGTGACGAATCGCGCCTACCGCACCCCTGCCGCAATCAACCCCAACACGAGCAGCCCCACCGCCACGCGGTAGACCACGAAGATCGCCGCGCTGTGCCGCTGGAGAAGGCGCAACAGCGTCCAGATCGCGGCGAAACCGGTCACGGCCGAGACGGCGATGCCGACGATCATGGTGGTGACCTCGTGACCGCTCGGACTGGCGTCGAGGATGTCCTTGACACCCGTCAGGGCCGCGGCCGTCGTCAGCGGAACGCCGAGGAGGAAGGAGAAGCGGGCGGCGTCTTCGCGCCGCAGACCGCGGAAGAGCCCCGCGGTCAGCGTCGAACCGGAGCGCGAAACGCCGGGCATCAACGCCAGCGCCTGGGCCGAGCCGATCACGACCGTGTCGCGGACGGTGAGCGATTCGATGCCGCGCCGGTGGACCGCGACGCGGTCGGCCCACCAGAGGAGAAGCGCGAACCCCATCAAGAGGAGGGCGATGACGACAATCGAGAAGGGGCGATGCGACTCGGCGTGGAAGAAATCGTCGATTTTCCCCTGGAAGATCAGCCCGAGGACGCCGCCGGGGATCGACCCGACGATCAGCAAGAGCGCCAACCGCGCATCCCACTCACGACCCGACGTCGATCCGCCGGAGACCGGGCGCAGACCCTCGACCGCCGCCGGCGGCTCCATCTGCAGCAGCTCGCGCGGTCGAGACAGCGCGGTCGGCACGGCCAGGAGCATGCCGAGCAACTCGCGCCAGAAATAGGCGAAGACGGCGAGCAGCGTCCCGAGGTGAAGCGCGGCGTCGAAGGCCAATCCCGGCTCGTCCCATCCGACCAGCCAGGGGACCAGGATCAGGTGTCCCGACGAGGAGATGGGAAGAAACTCCGTCAGCCCCTGGACCAAACCGAGGACGATCGCTTCGAAGATGCTCATCCGACTTCCCGCCTGGGAGCGTTACCGCCACGCGGGAGCGGTCGACCCGGCATCTCGACGACCGCCGCCCCGATCGGAACCGGAGTCTCGCCCGGCTCGGTCTCGATCTCCCGGACGGTGCGCAGCGTCAGGTGCTGTCGCCACCATTCGAACGCCCCCCAGAGGGTCACCGGGAAGAAGAGGAGGGCGTGGAGGACGATGGCATACGAGAGCGCCGTCGTCTTGGCGACGCCGAGGGCGTTGCTGACGACCAGCCCGACGCCGTTCTCGAAGGTGCCGACGTAACCGGGGCCGGAGGGAATCAGCGTCGCCAGGTTGGCGATTCCGGTCGTCAAGAGGATTTGTGGGACACCCAGGACGCTCGTGAGCTGGGGACCGAACGCGCGCGAGACCCACCAGTACGTCGAGGCCTCGAACAACCAGGCAATGACCGACAAACCGGCGACGATGCCCAGGTCCGTCTTGCTGCGCAGAACGGCCAGACCGCTGAGCATCGATTCGGCCATCCGCTCGACGCGATCCGCGAGCGGGGTGGGGAGTGGACCGAGAACCAGTTGCAGGAGGCGATCGCGGAAATTGCCGCCGAGGGTCAGGATAAAGAGCCCGATCAGGACGGCGGCGAAGAGGATGAAGGCAAGGATGGCGATGTGGCGCAACTGGCTGGTCAAACCGACCACGGTACCGGCCGTCAGGATGAAGCCGAGCATCGTCAGGCCGTCGAAGACCCGCTCGACGGCGATCGTCGCCAGCGCGGCGGTTTTCCGCACGCCGAAGCGCTGGGAGACGATGTAGGCGCGGACCAACTCGCCGGTCCGCAGCGGCAGGACGTTGTTCGCCATGAAGCCGACCGCGTTGATCGGCACGATCTCGCCGGTCGGGACGTCGACGATGGGTCGGAGGAGGAATTTCCAGCGGCAGGCCCGGACGCCGACACCGACGACGTAGAAGCAGATGGCCGGGACCATGAACCAGTAGTTGGCGTGCTTGAGCGCCTCGCGGATGCGGCCGTAGTCCTGGCCGCGAAACGCGAAGGCGAGGAACGCGGCGCTGATGAGCAGACCGAGCGCGACGCGCCACGATTTCATGAGCGACGGACCGAGGGGTGAAGAGCGAAGCGGTGGCGGAAGGTAGCGGTCACGACCGAGCGGGCTCCAGAGGGATCACACGACAAGCGCGCCAATCCGGCGCGCCGCCGCGAGTATACCGCCACCCACACGACGCGTTCGATGTCGCGCCGGTGACTTCGGTCCCGATTGGGGCGACGTCTATCGGTGGCGATACGTGATGCGGCCGCGGGTCAGAACGTACGGCGAGAGTTCGACGGTGACGCGGTCGCCGGGGAGGACGCGGATGTAGTTGGTGCGCATCTTCCCGGCCAGGTGGCTGAGAACCGAATGGCCGTTTTCCAACTCGACGGTGAACATCGCGTTGGGCAGCGCCTCTTTGACACGCCCCTCGGCACTGATCGCGTCGGGGTCCTGACGGCGCGGTCGCTCCTCGACCTGGGTTGCCGGCGCCGGTGCCGGTCGGGTCGGTTTTCGATACTGTGGCTTCTTCGCCAAATCGCATTCCTCCATCCGCGCGTCTTTGCGCGCTTCGCGTCGCCTCGTGTTGCGGTCCAATATCCGACGTTTGAGCAGACGACGCTCGCAAAATCTGTGCGAGCCCTAAATATAACGCGCGGTGCCGCGCTGCCGGAGATGCACCGCCAAGGCGACTCCGGCAGCGCGGCACCCCGCCTTCGACACTATCGGGCGGTTGCGGACGGCATCGGACGTCGCGGCCCGCGCGCCTGGAAGCAGGCATCGCAGTAGACGGGTCGCGACGGATCGGGGCGGAAACGGACGGTCGCGGGGTTGCCGCAGCCGGTACAGACGATGTCGTGCGTCCGCCGCGGCGCACGCCGCTCGCCGCGCTCCGCCGTCTCGCTCTGGCGCGGCGAACGATCGCTTGTCCCGCGGCTCGCGACCTCCCGCCGGCCGCCGGCCCACGCCGGTCGGTGCGGATCGCGCCCGTGCGCCGCGATTAAATCGCGCGTGACCGGCGGACGCTGGTCCTGGCGCACGTCATCCCAATCGTCGCGCGCCCGCGCTCGAACGGGTCTGGCAGACTCGCGCGCCGGCCGGCGCGGTTGCGGTGCCGGCGATTCGGCCCGCCGCATCGGCTGTGCCGGCCGCCGGCCGTTGTCGGTCGAAGCCGAGTCGACCGAAGCGACCGGTCGCGGTGCCATCCGTTCTGGTCGAGACGCCGGCAACACTTCGACCTGCACCTTGCTGGGATCGAACGAGCGTGCCGCCGCGGCCCCCGCCCACGGCCGCCGTGGCACCCGTCGTCCCAGACCGCGTTCGAGCTGGCGCCACTTGGCGCCATCGTCTGGTCCGAGCAGGGTCAACGCCTGCCCCTTCCGTCCCATCCGGCCCGTCCGGCCGACGCGGTGGGTCAGCAGTTCGGGCGACTCCGGCAGTTCGAAGTTGATGACCTGATCGACGCTGGTGATGTCGAGTCCGCGCGCTGCGACGTTGGTCGCGAGGAGGATACGCACGCGACCCGCGCGGAAGTCCTCCATCACCGCGTCGCGCGCGTTCTGCGAGAGGTTGCCCTGGAGCGCGGCGACCGGGTAGCCGGCGACCTGGAGTTGCCTCGCCAGTTTCTTGACGCCGTGCTTTGTGCGGCCGAAGACGATGATCGAGCCTTCACCGCGATGGTCCAGAAGGTCCTTGAGGACGGCGAGTTTGTCGCCGCCGGGGACGTCGTAGGCGACGTGCTCGATCGGCGCCGCGTCCTCGGGCTTCGGATCGACCGCGACGGTGACCGGGTCGTTGAGATGCTTGCTGGCCGTACCGCGCACCCAATCGGGGACGGTCGCGGAGAAGAGCGCGGTCTGTCGGGCCGACTGCGTGCGCGACATGATCCGCTCGACGTCGGGAGCGAACCCGCGGTCGAGCATCTCGTCGGCCTCGTCGAGGACGAGGAAGCGGACGCGGTCGAGCCGGAGCGCGCCCTGGTTGAGCAGGTCGAGGACCCGACCGGGGGTACCGACGACGACGTGCACGCCGCGTCGGAGCGCGTCGCGTTGCGGCCCCATCGCCCGACCGCCGAAGATCAGCGTGGTGACGACGCCACGCGGCCCGCCGACCTGGTCGAGGACGCCGCCGACCTGGACGGCCAGTTCCCGCGTCGGCGTCAGGACCAGGACCTGGACGACGCGCTGGTTGACGTCGACGAGCTCTGCCGCCGGGATGCCGAAGGCGAGGGTCTTACCCGATCCGGTTCGCGCCTGACCGATCAGGTCGCGGCCCGCCAGCAGGGCCGGTAGGGCCGCCGCCTGGATCGGGGTCGGAATTTCGATGTCCATCGAGGTCAGCGCCGCGACGGTGCTCGGGCGCAGGCTGAGTTCCGCGAACGAATCGACGGCGACGACCTCTTCGACCGCCGGTCGTTCAAGAGTACCGAGAGACAAAACAGATTCCTCAAAGCGCGCAGCACGAAGACAGGACTTGACGGCAATCGAAGAGCCGGTCAGTACGGCTCGACGACCCCGCGCTGCGCGCTTCGCATTCTGGTGGGGGCATGGGCGTACTGTCGCGCGGCGAATCCGCGCTCCCGCTGTCTGAACGTTATGTTACCACACATTGACCCATGGTGAAAGATCGGTTGACACGGGTCATTCCACCGACCAGGATCGGCAACGGGAGATCGGGCGATAGCAAGGAGGAATCGCGTGTCCGAAGCACAAACCTGGGATCTCTGGTACCCACACGCGGCCGCCCGTGGCTTGTCGTTCGCCCGCGGACGGCTCGACGCGACCGACGTGCTTCTCGTCCATGCCGCTCCAGACACCATCGATGTCGAGATCCGCTCGGACGCCGGTGACCTGATCGCGCGCGGGCACGGGCTGCACCGGACGGCCGAGCGGCCGATGGCGCGGCTAAGGGTGCGGGGAGGAGAGATCACGCGAGAAGATTCGTGGCCCGGTGATTCAGACGTGGGTCGCCCGGTCATCCTGCCGGGTGGAGAAGTCGGCATCCTGCTCGAGTGGTGGAACGCCGAAGACGGATCGGAGTGGCGTTGGCGCGTGGAGTTCTACAACCATCGGTAAACGGCAAAATGGGCGCGTCCGAACTGCCGGTGTAGGGGGGGCGTCGGCTAACCTCGCTGCGACGCCATCTGGTTCCGCTTCCGCTCCTTCGCGCGCTCGTCCGACGAAAGGAGACGCTTGCGCAAGCGGAATGCCTTCGGCGTCACTTCCAACAGTTCGTCGTCGGCCAGGAAGTCGAGGGCCTGCTCCAGGCTGAGGACGACCGGCGGCGTCAGTTTGACCGCGATGTCGGAGGTACTTGAACGGATGTTGGTCAGCTTCTTCGACCGGCAGACGTTGACCACGAGGTCGCCCTGGCGCGGTTGCTGGCCGACGATCATGCCCTCGTAGACCTCGGTTTGCGGTTCGATGAACGTCAGACCGCGCTCCTGGGCGTTGGCGATACCGTGGGCCAGGGCGATGCCACCCTCGGAGGCGACGAGGGCGCCGGTGCGGTTGGAGGCGATCGCGCCCAGCCACGGTTCGAACCCGATCAGGCGGGAGGCCATCACCCCGTTGCCCTTGGTCGCGGTCAGGAAGGCGTTGCGGAGACCGATCAGACCGCGCGTCGGTATCGCGAATTCGAGGCGGACGCCGCCGCGTCCGTCGTTGACCATGTCGAGCATCCGCGCCCGGCGACCGCCGACGAGGTCGGTCACAACGCCGACGAACGGTTCGGTGGTGTCGATGACCAGGTGCTCGACCGGTTCGAGGGTGCGACCGTCGACCTCCTTGGTGATGACTTCGGGGCGGGAAACCTGGAACTCGTAGCCTTCACGCCGCATCGTCTCGATTAGGACGGAAAGGTGGAGCTCGCCGCGACCGGAGACGGCGAACACGTCGGCCTGGTCGGTCGGCTCGACCCGCAGCGAAAGATTGGTTTCCAACTCCCGGTAAAGACGCTCGCGCAGTTGGCGCGATGTCGAGAACCTGGCTTCGCGGCCGGCGAACGGAGAGGTGTTGACGCCGAAGGTCAACTTCAACGTCGGTTCCTCGACGGCGATCGGTTCGAGTGCCTCCGGCGCGGCGGGGTCGGCCAGCGTCGCCCCGATCTTCGCCTCGACGAAACCGGCGATCGCGACGATGTCGCCCGCGACAACTTCCTCGACCTCACGTCGAGACAAGCCCTCGAAGGTGGCGAGCGAGGCGACGCGCTGCCGAACCTGGGTGCCGTCCGGTGCGAGGTGGACGAGCACGTCGCCGCTCTTGATGCGGCCGCGATGAACGCGACCGATCGCGATCCTTCCCCGGTGATTGTCGTAGTCCAGTGAGGCGATCAGGAGTTGACTCGGCGCGTCGGGATCGGCGGAGGGTGCGGGGATCTCGTTCAGGATCGCATCGAGGAGGGGACGGAGGTCGGGTGCCAGATCGTCGGGGGTGTGACCAGCGCGGCCGTCCCGAGCGATGGTGTAGAGGACCGGGAAGTCGAGTTGTTCGGCCTCGGTCGCGAGATCGAGGAAGAGGTCCTGGGTCAAGGAGACCACCTCTTCCGGCCGCGACGAGGCGCGATCGACCTTGTTGACGACGACGATCGGCCGCAGCCCCATCGCCAGCGCCCGCTGGAGGACGGTCCGCGTTTGCGGCATCGGTCCCTCGACCGCGTCGACGAGCAGGAGGCAACCGTCGGCCATGTTGAGGACGCGTTCGACCTCGCCGCCGAAGTCCGCGTGACCGGGGGTGTCGATGATGTTGATCTTGACGCCGCGGTAGGTGATCGCGGTGTTCTTGGCGAGGATGGTGATCCCGCGTTCCCGCTCCAGGTCGTTGGCGTCGAGGATCAGGTCGCCGACGGCGTCGGGATCGCGGAAGACGTTGGACTGCTTCAGCAAGCCGTCGACCAGGGTCGTTTTGCCGTGGTCGACGTGGGCGACGATGGCGATGTTGCGCAGATGCTGCTGGCGCGTCCGCTCGGTAGAGATGACGAGGTCGTCGGTCGCGTGCACGGAAATCGCTCGCTCCTCGGGTTCGGGCCAGGGGCGCCGGCACCCACCCGTAAACACAGAAGGCGGCCCGCGCCTGTGGGCGCACGGGCCGCTTGCTCGGACAATGATACCACGCCGTTATGTTCGGAAAAAACCCGCCGTTGCAGGCCCGACCGATCACGTCCTCATCCTTGGGAAAACTGTGACATTCTGGATCTTCCCTCTGGTCTGCGTTAGGTGATACGATCGACGATGCCCGACAATCGGGAGCCCGGAGGAAGCGGTTGCGGCCGCGCGGGACTACCGACGACCGATTCAGGACAACACCAAACCGAAGCAGTCAAGGTCAACGCGCCGGCGGTCGCCCGGTTGCACTGCCGAACGCCATCTGGTACGTGTTGCCGGAGGTCGGGATGACGCCTCGTCGTTTCCTGCGTGGCCTCCTCGCCGTCGTCGCCGCGGCGCTCCTCGTCGGGCACGGCACTCCGGTGCTCGCCGACGAATCGAGTCTGCGCGAGCGCCATCCCAACGAGGTGACGCCGACGCCGGCACCCGAGGGGGAGCGCGGCGACGGCACCGAGCGCTCGCCCGACGGTGCCGTGCCAGCCGCCGACGCGCCGGCACCGTCGAGTGCCGATGCCGCGGTCGACGACTCCCAGCAGGGAACAGAGACACCCGACAACACGGAAGGCGCGGCACCGGCGGACGGCTCCGGTGCGACGATCGTTCCGGTCCAGGATGCGGCAGCCGCCGCCGAATCCGAAGCGTCGGTGGCGCGGCCGAAACCGACGCCGCGGACCTTCGACAACCCGGCGGCGAAGGCGGGGGGCCGAGAACCGAAGGCGCCAAAGGAACCCGAGATTCCCACCATTCCTCGGTTGGACGATCCGGTCCTGCGCTGGCTTCCCGAGATCATGGCCTCTGCCAAGGCGAACGATGTCCCGCCAGAACTGATCGCCGGCGTGATGCGGCTCGAATCGGACGGCAATCCGAACATCATCTCGCCCGACGGCGCGCGCGGCCTGATGCAGATCATGCCGGATCAACTCCTCGGTCAAGGCATCGGCGAGGAGTATTGGCACGATCCGGCGACGAACATCATGGCCGGCGGCTACGAACTGCGGGAACGCTCGTGGTCCTACGGCACGTGGGAGGACGCGGTCGGGTCCTATTTCGGATTCGGTTGCGACGTGTTCGGGACCTGCACCGACGTCTACGTCAAGGTGGTTTTCGGCTGGGCGGCCTACTACGCGCCGATCATCGCTTCACCGCTCAGTTTCGGGTTCGCGGTGCTGCCGGTCGATTGGGTACCGCCACCGATCGCGCCGTTCGTCGAGGCCGCGCCCGTGCCCGTGGAAGAGGCGCCACCACCACCCGACCCGCCGGACAAGACCCCGACGCCGACGGTGTCGGCGACGGCCACGCCGACGGCCCCGCCCGCCGGAGCGGGATCGCCGACGCCCGAACCGACCGGCGCGCCCACCGACGAACCGACGCCGGAACCCACTGCCGTTCCGACCGACGTGCCGACCGACGAACCGACGGAGATGCCGACGGACGAACCGACCGCGGAACCGACCGCGGTTCCAACCGACGAACCGACGGAAGAACCAACCGAGGAACCGACCGACGAGCCGTCCGACACGCCAACGGACGAGACCGGAACCGGCGAGGGCGGCTAGGTTCGTCTGTGGCGCGGGCATGCGTGGTAGGGGCGATGCAGGCATCGCCCGGCTGGCGGGCGGCACGACCGAGACCGAAGAGCGGCGGTCAACCGACGCCGGTCCGTGGCACATTCGGGCATTCCTCTGCGATGATCCCGCGCGCGAGTTGCTGCCAGCGGATGGCAGTCGTGAGACTTTGCCCGGAGGACCATCGATGAGCGCGACCGCCACGCTGACCGGTCACGAAACGACCATCGCGAAGTACAAGGAATACGTGACGACGAGTTTCGTCGCGGCGATCGAACCGGTCGTCGTCGAGCGGGCGGAGGGCGCGCGCATCTGGGACGCCGACGGCACGGAATACCTGGATTGCTTTGCCGGGATCGCCGTCGTCAACGCCGGGCACCGGCACCCGCGGGTGCTGGCCGCCGTCCGCGAGCAACTCGACAAGGTGGTCCACGCGGCGTCGTACGTCTATCACGTGCCGGTGGTCGCCGAAGCCGCGGAGCGGATCGCCGAGATCGCGCCGGGACGGCTCTCCAAGACCTTCTTCGGCAACTCCGGGGCCGAGGGGATCGAGACCGCGATGCGCCTGGCAAAGGCGTACACGGGGCGGCACGAATTCATCTCGCTGACGCACTCCTTCCACGGTCGCTCGAACGGCACCCTCTCGGTGACGGGCAATATGGCGCGAAAGACGCGCGGGGGACCGTACCTCCCCGGCGTGGCGTTCGCGCCGGCACCGTACGTCTACCGGAATCCATTCGGAACCGACGATCCCGAGGAAGTCGCCGCACGCTGCGCCGACCTGGTCGAGTGGGCGATCCTCTACCAGTCGAGCGGCGACGTGGCGGCGTTCGTCGCCGAACCGGTGATGGGCGAGGGTGGCATCCTGGTGCCGCCGGCGTCGTACTTCCGCCGGGTCAAGGAAGTCCTCGATCGGTACGGCATCCTCTTCATCGCCGACGAGGTGCAATCGGGTTTCGGCCGGACCGGCAAGTTCTTCGCGGTCGACCACTTCGGCGTCGAACCCGACATCATGGTGATGGCGAAGGGAATCGCCGACGGTTTCCCGCTGAGCGCGACCATCGCCCGCCCCGAGATCGCCGACTCCCTGCGACCGGGCGAGCACCTTTCGACCTTCGGCGGCAACCCGGTCTGTTGCGCCGCCGCGATCGCCAACATCGACGTCATGCTCGACGAGCACCTCGCCGACGAATCGGCGCGGAAGGGAGAGCGCACGCTCGGGCGGTTGCGAGAGCTCGCCTCACGGCATTCCCTGATCGGTGAGGTGCGCGGTCTGGGATTGATGATCGGCGTGGAACTGGTCACCGATCGCACGACCAAGGAACCGGCCAAGGCGCAGGCTGCTCAGGTCCGT